>CACZWQ010000014.1 GCA_902784855.1 uncultured Ruminococcus sp.
TTGATGGTGACAGAACCGGCGTTGACGAAGTTGACGAACGTGGGACAATTGTCGAGGAATTGACTCATCGGATTGAGCTGCTCATCGGGGTCGACCTCAATAACAGGGATCTTGTTGCTGTCAGCGAAGTCTTCGCTGTACTGATAAGCATCTTTTTCCTCGCCGCAGAAGTATTCGGGATCGTTGACCAGCAGGGTGCCGTTGTTGTCCTCAACATTGACTTTGACGAGATAGGTTCTGCCGCACACCCAAATATCATTGGAAAGGTGCTCTCTGTCCTTCCACGGGACATCACCATCACTGTTCTCGTTGTCCCAAAGCGGCTGCGGAGCGTTCCAATCGTTATGATCCTCTGTCAGCACATAGCAATAGACGCCCGGTTTGGTGTACTTCTTGCTAAAGCTGAACGCGCCGTTCGAGACTGCATTGGTATGCTCAACATCTGTTGAGGTATCCTCGGTGTTCGTGTCGCTGTTGATTGCCATCGGTTCAAGACCTTTCAGCGTGAAGCGGAACATCGTGCCCGTGTAGCGCTGCAGCTCACCGAAATACTCCATGTAGGTGCCGGCGTTTTGGATCGCCTTGCGTCCCTCGATCGTGGCGGAGGAAGGTGTGATCCTGTTTTGGAACGTCGCCGTATTGTCACCCAGGTTGATGACGCCGGTGACCGTGGACTGGGTGTTCATGCAGGTAAAGCCTGCAGCGCCCTTCTCCACGATCTGATAGGACGCACCCGCGGGGATGCCGTAGATGGTCACCGTATCCGAGGAGTTGAACGAGAATTCGCCTTTGCTCATGCGCATGCTGTGACCGCCCGCTTCATAGTCGAGGTCATAGAATTTGTAGTTTCTGCCGCCGCCGACGTCGATGCCGATGGTGAAGTTGAACGTCGCCGCCTCGTTGGAGCGGGTGGTGCCGTCCTCCTCATAGACCTCCTTCAGGATATGAAGGTCAGCCGTCTGCGGGGTGTTGAGATAGTCGGCACGGAGCTTCGCCATGTTGAGCGCGTTGGTGGGGTTCACCAGCTTCACGATCGCTTGGCGGTCACCGCCCTCTGTGATCTGCGCCGCATCTGCGGAGCCGGCATTGTTGCCGCCGTCCGCCGGTGTAGCGGCTTGTCCCGTGTCGGGGTCGTATACATTCCACGAGGTAGAATAGTATAGATTCGAGCTGAACGATTCCTGAATGGTCAGGTCGTTGTTGGTTTTGAATACCTTGTTGTATTCTGTCGCGTTTTGATTCGGCATGTCGCGGAGATCCGCGCTTTTTTCGGTCGCGGTGTCGCTCAGACCAAAGGTGAAGGTATCCTTTGTCCGGACGTCCTCCTGCATAGCCTCATTGACCCCTTCAACATCGACCGACTTGTGCACCTGCACCAGGTTGGAAGCAGGCGTCATGGTGAAGGTCATCTTGTTGTTGCTGTTGATGAGACCGCGCTCCATGTAGAATACTGTCAGGTGATAGGTCTTGTCGGGATTGAGTCTGCCGTTATCATCAAGCTCCCACGCATCGGTCATATCCATTTTCTGATTGTAGAAATTCTCTTTGGCAAAATAGAAATCTTTTCCGCTGACATTTTTTTCATAAGCTTGATCAGAATAATAACCTGTAAAAACTCCTTCGCCTTTATATCCGGAAATTGTATACTTTTGACCGTTTCCTCTTATCAGATCATCGGTTTGACCCCACTTATTTTCCCAGCAGGGGGTCGCATTTTTCTTCAGTCTGACAATGATATAATAATTCTCCAGGTCTCTAAAGGCAAGATTATTCGAAGATCCTGTTCCTTTGACCCACCTACTTCCATTATTATTCCACGTATATGCGTACCAATCCTCATTACCTTCTGCTACACTGTGGGCATCAACATAAACTACGTTTTCTGTTGACTGCTTCGCGCTAACACCCAGATTGATGTGGCTCTTCATGGTCTGGAAGTTGATGTTGCCCTCTGACATCTTATGGTCGCCGCCGAGGTCGAGCGCCAGCTTGGACTTGTTGTAGTCGGGCTGACCGGTCACCTCGTCCACAGGCGAGATATAGACCCACAGGTCGTCGTCGCCCGAATACTCAAACGTGACATCCTTGCCTGCGTTCTTGCCGCCTTCGGGAACACGGAAGTCCATGTCCAGCTTGATGCCGAAGCCGTAGTCAAGCTTGCCGTTGCCGGGGTTGTTGACACCATTGTTGAACGGGAAGATACCGACCTGGTTCTCTCCGTTGTACATGAAGTCCCTGTCTCCATCGTAAACGCGGTAGTCATGACCTTCATTTTTGGCGGTATTGAAGTTGACTGCCGTGGGCTTTCCGTCCGTGTAATGGAAAGAGACGTTGTCGTTCTGACTTGCCGAGTTGAAGCTGTACTTGGTAACGCCGTTGCTGTTGGTTTCCGAGTTGAACGGGAAGTAACCGCTGACGGTCTTGGCGTGGTTGCCGAGCGCCGCTCTGTCGAAATAGGGCATCTGAGCCGTGACGCCGTCGGTGGTCGGATACATCAGGTTGCCGTTTCCGTCAAGGGAATCCGCCGCAATACCCAGCACAGAATAGTTCATGGTCGGAAGCGGGGCGTTCGAGTTGTTGACGATCGGCACAAAGTTGTTCAACTCGCCGGTTCTCTGGGAGTATGTACCGCCGAAGTTGTTCGCGTCTCCGTCACTGAAGAAGTTGCCGAAGTACAGCGGGTTTGACCAGTTGCCGGCGTAGTTTTGGCTGATCCACTTATTGAAGTTGATAAACGGGTACCACACCTTTGACTGATCGTCACCGGAGTTGAAAACCGTACCGCCCTTTTTCGGGTGCAGCCAACCGTGGCTGGCCTCGAGCTCTCTGTCATCCAGATAGTCGAAATAGGTCGCTTCAACCCAGTAGGCGGAGCTGTTCTTATTGCCTTCGCTTGCAACCGTGCCGACGTTGACATAGAAATCCGCCTTGTCCTCGGTCGCGGTGGCAACCGTCGCCCAGTGCTCGTTTGAGCCTGAAATCACGTAGCAGTCCTTGCCTTCTTCCATGAACCACGTCTCCTGCGACGAACCGGTCGTCGATGTGCCCGGCGTGAACTTAAAGTGCGCGTCGCTTGGAACCGTCGCTTGGAAGAAGCCCTTGGGCTTATCCGCCATCGCCGTCATCTCAACAGGATCAAACCGGTAGGGGTCGCTGAAGTCAAAGGTGACATACGCCGTCGTCCAGTTGGGGTTGTACAGATACACTGTCTTTTCCCTGCTCGAGAAATTGCGGCTGTCGTAGGGGAATTTGCTCATGGTGAGCTTACCCGTGCTGCTGACGTAGATTTCGTTTGCTTCGGAACAGACTGAACGAACCGAGAAATCCGTTGTCTGTGACGTTTTGGAATACAGGTTTCCGACCCAGCCGTTGCTTGAACGGACATACACGTCGTTGTCCTTCGCAGGGCTGTTCAGGTCGCCGGTTTTGTGGCTCGTGGTGCCGTTGCTGAAAATGAGCTTTTCATAGGAACCCATATCGTAATAATACAGGTCTCCGGAAAGGTTTGTCATCTTCACACCGGGATAAGAATTATTCTCTTTGCCGCTGCCGCCGCCGCCCTTCCATGCGTAGATGTAGGGATCGGTCCAGTTCGAGCTGTTCTTAAAGATCACTCGTCTGCCGTTCGGCTTTGCCGCGGGCGGCCAAGTGTTGTAGGTGCTGTTCAACTGGACGAGCTGTACGCTTGACGCCGCTGCCGCGGTCGTGACGCTGTACAGATTCGAGCCAGCGCTTGCAAACTGCTGCTTATCCACACGGTTGCCCGCGCTGTTATAGAACACGGCATAGGTAGAGGCAGAGCCCCACGCGGTATTGTCCTTGGTATTGAAATACAAGGTCGTACCCGACGGGATCGTCTCGCCTGCCGCGCCTGCCGTCAACGCCGTAAAGGCGATCGCCGTCATGGAAACCGTCAGCAAAACTGCCAAAAGCACCGGAATAACCCGTTTCTTTAACAGACTGTTCCTGATTAAAGAAATCCGCAAATCTTTTTTCCTCCTTTTCTCAAAATTTACGGTTGATCTGTATAAACGCGTCCGTGATATCGTTAAAAAATTAACAGTATTTATGGCGCATTTCTTGTTTTTTTATACAGATATCCGTTTGTATTATAGTACAAACGAAACACGCTTTTGTTCCTTTTAAGAATAATAAGTCAGAAAATCATAAAATAATTTATTGAAAATCATCATCGGTTGTTGTATAATATGTTCATCACTTTCGGAAAAGAGTCTTGCCTATCATGAAAAAACTGAAACGCGCGCTCCCCATCATCCTCGTCGTCGTGATCTTCCTCACGGGCGTCGCCGTGCTGGTCTATCCGCTGATCAGCTCGGTCATCAATAACGTCAATACCCGCAACGAGGCTGCGGAATACTTTGAAAAGGCAAATAAAACGAATGACGACGAGATCGACCGTCTGTTCCAAGAGGCATACAACTATAACCAAGCGCTGCTCAACACCGTTATCCTCACCGACCCCTTTGACCCCGAAAGCTATGAAAAGATCGAAGTCAAGTACCGCGAGACCTTCAACACCAACGAGGCGGGTCTGATCGGCTACATCGACATCCCCAAGATCAACGTCTATCTGCCGATCTTCCACGGCACCTCGCTCGACGTTCTCTCAAAGGGCGCGGGTCATCTGGAAAATACCGCGTTCCCCGTCGGCGGCAAAAACACCCACAGCGTTATCTCGGCGCACACCGCCTATCCCACCGAGACCTTTTTTGACTACCTGACCGATCTCAAGGAGGGCGACATGTTCTTCGTCCACGTCCTCAACCAGACCCTGCAATACAAGGTCGATCAGATCAAGGTCGTCCTGCCCGACAACACCAAGGACCTGCACGTCGAGAAGGACCGCGACCTGCTCACCCTGCTGACCTGCACGCCCTACTCGATCAACACCCATCGATTGCTGGTGCGCGGTGAGCGCGTACAGCCCTATATTCCCGGCAAGGAGGAGGGCATGAAGTCGCTTAAAACCGACAGCCAATACATCTATTTCATGGGCTACAAAATCAGCTATTTCACGATGGCGCTCGCCATCGGTATCTTTATCCTCTTCGTCGTGGGCGTTGTGGCGCTGATCCAGCTGATCCGCCGCCGCTCCGAGAAGCACAACCTGCAAAAGAAAGGCGCGCCTGCGAATGAAAAACAAGAAGAATAAACCGCGCAAAAAAATGCGCCTGTGGCAGCGCATCGTCATGATCATCGCGATCATCCTGCTCACGGCGGGGCTGGGCTTTCTGCTCTTCCCCATTGTCTCCAACACCGTCGGGCAGGTGCGCGCCGACAATATCATCCAAACCTACAAGACCGCGGTGCAGTCCGTCTATGACCCCGCCTCACCCGACGAAATGCCGCCGGAGCTGGCGCAGATCACCTCGACCACCCGCAAGGAGGCGGAGAAAAAGGGCGAGGTCGACAAGGAGGGCTATGCCGTCGACAAAAACGGCGCGCGCATCTCGGAATACCCGCTGATTTTTCAGGGCGATCTCGACCGCTTCCACGAGGACAGCATCCGCTACAACAAGTCGCTGATCAACCATCAGGGCACGCCCGACACGCTCAACTACCAATATGCCGCGCTGGATCCCGACGACTACGGCGTGACCGCCGCCTACGCCTATCTGGAGGCGGACACCATCGGACTGCACCTCCCGATCTATCTCGGCGCGGATGACTGGACGATGAGCTGCGGCGCCGCCCATCTCTACGGCACCTCGCTGCCGCTGAACATGAAGGACACCCACGTCGCCATCGCGGGACATACCGGCTACATCGGGCGCATCTTCTTCGACAACATCCGCAACCTGCAGATCGGCGACGAGCTGACCATCACCAACTACTGGGAGACGGTCTACTACCGCGTCATCGGCTACCGTGAGGTGCCGCCGTATCAATCCGCCGACCTGCTGATTGAGAACAACCGCGCGCTGCTGACGCTGATCACCTGCATCCCCTACAATACGGGCTTCGGCAGATTTTTGGTGATCTGCGAAAAAATCTGAGGAATATCCCATCACACGGAGGTAGAACCATGCTGAAAATAGACCACCTGACCAAAACCTACGGCGCCAAAAAAGCAGTGGACGATATGTCCCTGCATATCCTGCCCGGCGAAATCTACGGCTTTATCGGACACAACGGCGCGGGAAAGACCACGACCCTTAAATGCGTCGCGGGCATCCTGCACTTTGATACGGGCGAGATCACGATCGACGGCAGCTCCATCCGCAAGGACCCCGTCAAGTGCAAGAGCGCGCTCGCCTATATCCCCGACAATCCCGATCTCTACGACTTTATGAGCGGCATCCAATACCTGAATTTCGTCGCGGACATCTTCGGCGTTCCCGTCTCCGAGCGGCAGGAGCGCATCCGCCGCTATGCCGACACCCTTGCGCTGACCGACGACCTCGCTCAGCCGATCTCGAACTACTCGCACGGCATGAAGCAAAAGCTCGCGCTGATCTCCGCGTGGATCCACAACCCCAAGCTGATCATCATGGACGAGCCCTTTGTCGGACTTGATCCCAAGGCGTCCTTCCTGCTCAAGGAGATGATGCGGGCGCACTGTGACGGCGGCGGCGCGATCTTCTTTTCGACGCATGTTCTCGAGGTCGCGGAAAAGCTCTGCGACAAGGTCGCCATCATCCGGCAGGGCAAGCTGATCCGCTCCGGCACGATGGAGGAGGTCAAGGGAGACGAGAGTCTGGAAGAGGTCTTTTTGGAACTGGAGGCGAACTGAATGCTGAAGGTTTTGCTGAGAAAACAGTTTACAGAGGTGTTCCGCAGCTATTTCTATAACCGAAGGAAAAAGCAGATGCGCTCTAAGGGCAATATCATCGTGATGTTCCTGCTCTTCGGCTTTTTGCTGGTCGGCGTCCTCGGCGGCGCGTTCACGGCAGCGGCGCTGGGCATGTGCGCCGGCATGGCGGAAGCCGGGATGGGCTGGCTGTATTACGCGGTGCTCAGCGGCATCGCGATCCTGTTCGGCGCGTTCGGCAGCGTGTTCAACACCTACGCAAGTCTCTATCTGCCCAAGGATAATGATCTGCTGCTCGCCATGCCGATCCCCGTCCGGACGATCATCCTCTCGCGCCTGCTCAATGTCTATCTTCTCGGCTTGATGTATGCGGGCACGGTGATGCTGCCGGCGATGATCGTCTACTGGATCGTCGCAGCATGCACCGCCGCTTCTGTGATCGGCGGGATATTGCTCTTTTTGATCGTCTCGCTGATCGTCCTGATGCTCTCCGTCCTGCTGGGATGGGTCGTCGCAAAGATCAGCGTCAAGCTGAAAAACAAAAGCTTTTTGATCGTGCTGATCGCGCTGCTGCTGATTGCCGCCTACTATTTCGTCTATTTTCAGGCGCAGCAGCTGATCCGCGAGCTTGTCGTCAACGCCGCGACCTACGGCGCTCAGATCAAAAGCGCCGCCTTCGCGCTCTTTCTCTTCGGCAGGGTCGGCGAGGGCGACTGGCTTGCCGCAGCGGTCTTTGTTCCGCTCACGGCGGGGCTGACGGCACTGGTGATCTATGCGCTGTCGCGCAGCTTTTTGAAGCTCGCCACGGCGGACAGGGGCGGGACGAAAACCCGCTACCGCGAAAAAGCGGTCAGGGCGAAGTCTCCGTTCACGGCGCTGCTCGTCAAGGAATTCCGGCGCTTCAAGTCCAGCCCCAACTATATGCTCAACTGCGGCCTAGGCGTCATTCTGCTCCCCGCGCTCGGCGTGTTTCTGCTGATCAAGGGAGACGATATCCTCCGCTTGATCGCGCCGATGTTCGGCGGCAGGACGGACTGCGCGGCTGTCCCGCTCTGCGCCGCGTTGATGCTCGTGGCAAACACGATCGACACGGCGGCGCCGTCGGTCTCGCTCGAGGGCAGCAGTCTTTGGATCCCGCGCTCTCTGCCCGTCCGGACACGCACCGTACTGGCGGCAAAGACGACCATGCAGCTGCTCCTCTCGGAGCTTCCGATGCTGCCGGCTGTCGTCTGTATGGCGATCGTCGTGCCGGCGTCGCCCGTCGAAAAGCTCCTGCTCTGCCTGCTGCCGCTGATCCACTCGGCGTTTGCCGCGCTGTTCCATACCTTTGCCGGCACGCGCAACCCCATGCTCGACTGGACAAGCGAGATCGTTCCCATCAAGCAGAGCGGCGCCGTTACACTCGCGTTGCTGGGCGGCTGGGGCGTCGTGCTGCTGTTCGCCGCACCCTATCTCTTTGTCAGTGCGTACATCGATATGACGCTTTATCTCGCCGTTTGGGCAGTGATCTTTCTGGCAGCGTCCGCCTTGCTGCTGCGTTGGATCATGACAAAGGGCGTCGAGGCATTCGAACAGCTGTAATCAATCCAATTAAGAAAAGGGACGTGCCGCATGCACGTCCCTTTGTTTTGTCTTGGATTTAATAGGATACGACTCCCCAATAGGCGCTCAACTCGTCCATCGGGTTGTACTTGACGCCGTAATAGCGGCACTCAAAGTGCAGGTGCGGTCCCGTGGAGTAGCCGGTGGAACCGACGTAGCCGATGACGGTGCCCGCCGTGACATACTGACCCGGGCTGACAACCACGCGCGAGAGGTGGCCGTAGATGGTCTCCTTGCCGTTGCCGTGGCTCATCCAGACATAGTTGCCGAAGCCGCCGCCGCAGCCGCAGCTGCTGTATTTGCCGTAATCATGGGTGCAGTAGGTGTAGGTGTCGTCGACCGTGCCGTCCGCTGCCGCCACGACCGCTGCGCCGTAGATGTCGCCGCCCGCGATGTCGATCGCGCCGTGGTTGTAGGTCGTTCTGTCCTCGTTCCAGAGAGAAGAGAGGAAGAAGAAGCCCGGACACGGCCATGTGTAGCCGGAGCCGCCGCCAGAAGAGCTGCTGCCGCCCGAGGAGCTGCTGCCGCTGTAATCGTCATCGTCGTCATCGTCATAGCTTTGAGTGGAACCTGACGAGCTCGACGAGCCGGAGGAACCGGAGCTGCTTGATGAGCCGGAGGAGCTTGACGAGCCGGAAGAGCCGGAGCTGCCCGAGCTTCCGGATGAACCGGAGTTGCCGGAGCTGCCGGATTTGCCCGAGGAGCCGGAGCTGCCGGAGGAAGCGCTTGTCGCCTGCTGCGTCTGCGCAGACGCCTTTTGCTTGGCGGCTGCCGCCTGCTTTGCCGCTTCCTGCTGCTTAGCGGAAGCGGAATTGTCGAGCGCCTCTTGCTTGGCGAAGTTTGCCGCCGCCTCGGCTTCCAGCGCTGCGCTCTTTTTGTTGGTGTTTTGCAGCGCCGCCTTAGCCGTTCTGCTCTTGTTGGTCAGGTCGGTCAGAACCGCCTTGTTCTTGTCCACCAGCTTTTGCAGGTCGGCGAGGTCCTTGTTCAGTGTCGCTTCCTCTGTTTCGAGCTTTTTCTTCTCGGATTCCAGCGACTTCTTGTCCTTCTCCACAACGGTGAGCTTGCCGTTGATCTCGTCGATCATCTTGCGGTCGTACTCGGACAGCGTTTTTACCAGCGAGACCTTGTCGATAAAATCGCCGAAGTCCTTGGCGCCCAGCAAAATCTCCAGATTGCCGGCGCTGCCCGCCATGTATATGATCGCCAGACGTTCGCAGAGCGCGTCGATCTGATCGTCGATGTCGCCGTTGCCGCTCTCGATCTCCGCCTGCTTGGCGCTGATGCTCTTGTTCAGCTTGGAGATGGACTCGCGGGTGAGGATAATCTTTTCATTCATGACCGAGATCTTGCTCAGGAGCGCT
This sequence comes from uncultured Ruminococcus sp., assembly GCA_902784855.1. GTDB lineage: Bacteria > Bacillota > Clostridia > Oscillospirales > Acutalibacteraceae > Ruminococcoides. The sequence continues at coordinate 9,736 of CACZWQ010000014.1, forward strand.
TCGCCGTAGGCTTCCTTCTCGCTGATGTCAGTCTCGGTCTTGTCGAGGAATGCCTGATATTCGGCGCTTTTCGCGTCGAGCTCGGCGATCCTTTCTTCAACCGATTGGGTGGTCTCCTCGGCGCCCGCGCTGAATGCGAACGTGGAGACAAGCGGCACGGATACGATACAGACGCTCAGCGCCGCGCAGAGAATGGCTTTCAGTTTATTCATGTATCACTACTCCTTCCTTAAAAATGGTTGGATCCTATTTGACAAAATATGAAGCATCACGCAGCACGCAACACACACAACGCCGAACGCGGGACACTGCATCTTCCCATCCGCCAAACACTTCACTCGCGGATTGGGTGCAGCGTCACGCTGCTACCAGCCGATGATCTCGTTTCCTTCTTTTTTCAGATACTTGCGAATGGAGATAAAGCCACCGAAGAAACCGACCAGCACACCCGCCGCGATAAAGCAGAACACCAGCGGCAACAGCATTTTCGTGAACGGGATCACGGCGATATCCAGTCCCGCGCGCTCGATCATGCCGATCGCGGCGCGATAGAGCAGCGCCAGCACACCCGTCGCGATGGCGGCGGAGATAAAGCCGATCACCATGCCCTCGATCAAAAACGGCATGCGCACAAACATGTTCGTCGCGCCGACGGATTTCATGATACCGATCTCAAAGCGCCGCGAGTACATCGTGGTGCGAATGGTGTTCGCGATGATGAACAGCGAAATGATGATCAGCGCGCCGACTACACAGACACAGATGATATTGATCAGGTTGCTGAGCTTGATCAGCTTCCGCGCAAAGTCACGGCGGTCGGTGACCGACAGCACGCCGTCGAGCGCCTTGATCTGTTCCACCGTTTCTTCGTATTTGTTGAGATCCTCAAACGATACGCGGTAGGCGTCGTTGAGCGGGTCTCTGTCCTTGATACGGTCAAAAAGCTGATCGCCCAGGGAACTCCTGAACTGTTCGACCGCCGTGCGCTTGGACACAAAGGTCACGGTCGCCACATTCGGGATATTTTCAATCTTTTTTCCAATTTGCTTGACTTCGATCTCGCTGCGGTCCTTGACGATGTAGACGGAGGTCTCGTTGGTCTTTTCCACCTCATCGACAATCTGGCGAACATTCAGCGAAAACAGCGCCGCGGCGCCCGTCATCACCAGACAGCTCACCAGCACGCAGATGGATGCGATACTCATGATCCTGTTGGCATGGACGTTTCTGAAGCCCTCTTTTACAAGATAGCCAAAGCCTTTCATAGCATGATCCTTTCGGTCTTTATTCGGATTCCCGCGGTTTTCTCATCGCGTTGTCGGGGTACTGCGGCAGGTCAAAAAGCTCTTCTTCCTCCGCTTCCCCGTCGGGCAGCTCCTGTACAGCAGTTGCGGCAGGTTCCGTTTCCGGCGCAGCCATCTCTGCGGCAGGCGCCGTCTCCTGTACGACAGGCGCGGGAATCTCGGGCAGCACTTCCGCGGCGGCAGGCGCTTCCGCTTCCGGCTCCGGTTTGACAGGAGAAGCCGTCTCCTTCAGCAGCTCGTCCGCTCTGTCGACGACGGAGACGACCACGTCGTCCTCATCCTCGCCCGCTGTCACGTCGGTGCTGAAGCTCAGGCGGGCGGGCGTGTCGCTGATGACCTTGCCCTTGTCGATCGCGATGACGCGCTGGTTGAACTCGCGCACCAGCTCGTGCTCGTGCGTGACGACCAGCACGGTGGTACCCATGGCGTTGATGCGCACCAGCAGCTCGAGGATCTCATGGGACAGCTCGGGATCGATGTTGCCCGTCGGCTCGTCCGCGATGATGATCTCGGGATTGTTGACCAGTGCACGCGCTAAGCTGACACGCTGCTGCTCACCGCCGGACAGCTCGGAGGGCTTGTCCTTCATCTTGTCCTTCAAGCCGACCAGATCGAGCACATAGGGCACGCGCTTTTTGACAGTGGCGCCGGTTTCGCCGACCGCGCGCATGGCAAACGCCACATTGTCAAAGACATTCATCTTGTCAATGAGGCGAAAGTCCTGAAAAACCACGCCCATATGGCGGCGCAGGTAGGGCACATGGCGCTTTTTCAGCTGCGAGAGCTTGTTGCCGTTGATGGTGATCTCGCCCGAGGTGGGGATCTCTTCACGCATGATCAGCTTGAGAAAGGTGCTCTTGCCCGCGCCCGAGGCGCCCACGATGAACACGAACTCGCCCTTTTCAATGTGCAGGGTGACGTTGCTCAGCGCGTTAGTGCCGTTGGGATAGGTTTTTGATACGTTTTCAAAATCAATCATAGTGACTCCTGTAAAACCTGCTAAAACAATCGCGTCCTGAACGCGGGAAATCCGCGCTCAGGAACGAATGATTCAATCGAAAAAATTGTAAAAAACACTGACAGCGCAATTAACGCGCCCGCATCTTTTAATACTTTGTGGGGCTGGCGTTGAGGTATTTCTTGACCATCAGCGCTACCTTAAAGACGATCGCATCCTCAAATTCGCGCAGGTCAAGACCGGTGAGCTTCTTGATCTTCTCGAGCCGGTAAACCAGCGTGTTGCGGTGCACGAACAGCTTGCGCGAGGTCTCGGAAACGTTGAGGTTGTTTTCGAAGAAGCGCTGGATGGTGAACAGCGTCTCCTGATCGAGGCTCTCGATCGAGCCGCGCTTGAACACTTCCTTGAGGAACATCTTGCACAGGGTGGTGGGCAGCTGATAGATCAGGCGGGCGATGCCGAGGTTGTCATAGCTGACGATGGTGCGCTCAGTGTCAAACACCTTGGCGACCTCGAGTGCGGACTGGGCTTCCTTGAAGGAGCGCGCCAGATCCTTGATGCCCGTGACGGTGGTGCCGATGCCGACCACGCAGTGGGTGTAGAACTCACTGGACAGGGTGTCGGAAATGGAGCTTGCCAGCTTTTCGAGATCTCTGCCGTCGGTATCGGGCTTGACCTCCTTGACGAGGGCGATCTCCTCTTCATTGATATTGATGACGAAGTCCTTGGATTTGTCAGGGAACAAATTCTGAACGATGTCATAGGCGGAAACGTCGGTGCGGGACACGATCTTGATCAGCAGGCAAACGCGGGCGACCTCGGAATTGAAGTGGAGCTCTCTCGCCTTGAGGTAAATGTCGCCGGGCAGGATGTTGTCCATGATGACGTTCTTGATGAAGTTGGAACGGTCATATTTCTCGTCATAATACTGCTTGATGCTGGCAAAGCTGACAGACAGAAGCTGCGCGTATTTCTGGGCATATTCGTCGGTGCCCTGAACAAAGACGGCGTAATCGTATTTGGCGCCGCTGCCGAAGGATTTATAGGTATAGCCGTTGATCACAAAAGGTGCGGTGGAGCTGAGGGTTTCCGAGTTGATGCTCTCATTGACCTCGCCGATCTTGCCGAGCTCCGAGCAGGCAATAACAACGCTGGTTTCGTCAATGACGCCGATCGTTCTGTCGATTGCATCCTTCATCTGATGCACGATACCCTGAAATAATCTGTTTGACATGGTTCTTACCTCTTTTTCCTGCATTTTTGTCATACAATGTAATAGATACATTTCTTCTCATATACATATTACACAAAACCGAGAAAAAAATCAACCTCTATCAACAAATTTTTCAGAAAATTTTTAGATAATTTCACGGTACCGCCGCATTTTTTCTCTTTTCTGTCCCTATCATAACACAGAAATGTGACAGAAATGTGACAGAAATGTAACAATTCATAAGATGAGATAAACGTTCACTCCGCTGCGGAGAGGGTGTGATAAATGCGGTCGACGATCTCCATGTGGCGCTCGTCGAATTTCCGCGCGAACAGATTCGGACTTTCCGTCAGCTCGCGGAAATCGTCATCCTCTTTGCCGGGCGTGCTGCCCCAGACATAGGGCGTGCCGCGCTTCCAGTCGATGCTGCGCACACAGCCCCTGTAGACGTCTCGGTCATAGAGCGTGTCCATCAGCCCGCAGTTATAGAAAACAGTCTGCAAAAACATCTCGTCGCTTCCGATCGTTTTTTCAAACATCTTTTTCAGCTTGTCCTCGTGCGCGATGACGCAGGAAGCCGCTTCCTCGCGGATGGAGAACCAGTTGAAGCCGTGCATGACCGTCCAGTCGCAGCGGCGGTGACGGTTGACGCCGACCGCAAGCTGCGCGTAGTGCATGACACGGTCGACCACCTTGACCGCCTTGTATTTGCGGTAAACGGGAAGCTCCACGAGCGGGTGGTAGGTTTTCGACCATTTCAGGCAGGGATGGTTTTCGTCGAAGCCGAGGAAATTTTTGCCGCTGCTTTCAAAGAAATCATAGATCTCCCGCGCGGGCTTCAGCGGCAGGTCCACGCCGCTGAGCAGGTGAAAGTAGGAATAACCGCCGTGGCGCAGGGCAGCGTCCAGCAGCCGAAGCTCCACATTGCTCTGCGAATAGTCCGCCCATCTGACGTCTGTCGGCTCAATGAAGCGAAGCTTTGAATGCGACAGCCACGCAGTGATGTCCGGAACATTTTTCGCCTTGACGTCGATGTGCAGATAGAAGTCGTTGTATTCCGCGTCGAGCAGCCGGAGCAGCTTTTCCAGAATGCCCCAAGAGCCGTGCGCCATGATCAGATATGCGTGCTTATGCATGGTACCACCATCCCCTTTTTCTCTGAATATTATAACGAAAACCGGGGCTTCTGTCAAATCGACAGCGGGATATGCCGTTTCCCTTATCAAAAAAAGCAGCGCTTTTGCAAGCGCTGCTTTCTGTTATGCAAATCAAATGCCCTTTGCCCTCTCGACATAGGAGGTGTGGAGCAGCTCGTGAGCGAGGTGGGAACCGGGCTCGCCGAGGTATTCCTCATAGATCGCCTTGATCTCGGGGTTGTCATGGGACTTTCTGTAGGGCAGGTTCTTGTCGTCCTCATAGAGCGCCTTGGCACGGAGCGCCTTGAGATCGACGAAGTTTCTGACGTGACCGGGCTGGATGGGCTGGCCGCCGCCGTTGACGCAGCCGCCCGGGCAGCACATGATCTCGACAAACTGATAGTCGGCTTCGCCCGCGCGGATCTTGTCGAGGATGACAGCCGCGTTCTTCAAGCCGGACGCGACAGCGACCTTGACGGTCAGGCCCGCGACGTCATAGGTCGCTTCCTTGATGCCGTCGGTGCCGCGCACCTCGTTGTAGTCGATCTGCTTGAGATCCTCGCCGGTCAGCTTGTCGGCTACGGTTCTCAGCGCCGCTTCCATCACGCCGCCGGTGGCGCCGAAGATGGTGCCCGCGCCGGAGCCGATCGCCATGATGGGATCAAACTGCTCGTCCTCGAGAGAGGTGAACTGGATGCCCGCGCGCTTGATCATCTTGGCAAGCTCTCTGGTGGTGATGGAGATATCGTTGTCCTGCATGCCGTCGCGTCCCTGATCGTCGCGCTTGATCTCAAACTTCTTGGCGACACAGGGCATGACGGATACGACGACGATGTCCTTGGGATCGATGCCCGCCTTCTGGGCATAGTAGGACTTGATCATCGCGCCCTGCATCTGCTGCGGAGACTTGCAGGTGGACAGGTGCGGGATGAGGTCGGGATAGTAGTGCTCGCAGAACTTGACCCAGCCGGGCGAGCAGGAGGTGATCATCGGCAGCACGCCGCCGTTCTGAACACGCTGGATAAACTCGGTGCCCTCTTCCATGATGGTGAGGTCGGCGCCGAAGTTGGTGTCAAACACCTTGTCAAAGCCGAGCATCTTGAGCGCTGCGACCATCTTGCCGGTGACGTTGGTGCCGATGGGCATGTCGAAGCACTCGCCGAGGGTGGCGCGGATAGAGGGAGCGGTGTGGACGACCACATGCTTGGCGGGATCCGCCAGCGCCGCGAACACCTTGTCGGTGTCGTCGCGCTCCACGAGCGCGCCTGTCGGGCAGACCACGGTGCACTGACCGCAGCTGACGCAGGATACGTCGCCGAGGTCGCGGTCGAACGCGCAGGAGATCTGGGTGTCAAAGCCGCGGTTGTTCGCGCCGATGACGGAGACGAACTGCTGCTTGCAGGCTGCGACGCAGCGGCGGCAGAGGATACACTTGTTGTTGTTTCTGACGAGGTGCAGGGTGGAGTGATCCTCCTCGTACTTGGTCTCCTCGCCCTCAAACTTCTTTTCGTCCACGCCGTACTCCAAGCAGAGCTGCTGGAGCTCGCAGTTGTTGCTTCTGGGGCAGGACAGGCACTTCTTGTCGTGGTTGGACAGAAGCAGCTCGAGGTTCATTTTTCTGTATTTCTGGATCTGCGGAGTATTGGTAAAGATCTCGGTGCCCTCTCTGTCGATGGGGTATACGCAGGCAGCCACCAGGCTGCGCGCGCCCTTGACCTCGCAAAGGCACATACGGCAAGCGCCGATCTCGTTGATTTCTTTCAGAAAGCATAAGGTCGGGATTTTAATGCCGAATTTGTGGCAGGCTTCCAGGATGGTGGTGTTTTTCTCAACCTGACTTGATGCACTTCTTGGGATCGATCTCGAGCGCGGGACGTCTCTTGCCGGGCGCGGTGTAGTCGGTGACGGAGATAGCCTGTGTCGGGCACTTTCTGGCGCAGAGGCCGCAGCCGGCGCATTTCTCTCTGTCGATCTTGTATTCGAGCAAATCTTTGCAGACGCCCGCGGGACACTTCTTGTCGCGGATGTGAGCGATATACTCGTCTCTGAAATAGCGCAGGGTAGAGAGCACGGGGTTGGGCGCAGTCTGTCCGAGACCGCACAGGGAGTTCGCCTTGATGAATTCGCACAGCTCCTCCATCTCGTCGAGCATCTCCATGGTGCCCTGACCCTTGGTGATCTTGTCGAGCATCTCGAGCAGTCTCTTGGTGCCGATACGGCAGGGCGTACACTTGCCGCAGCTCTCGTCAACGGTGAATTCGAGGAAGAACTTCGCCACGTCGACCATGCAGTTGTCCTCGTCCATGACGATCAGACCGCCGGAGCCCATCATCGAGCCGATAGCGAGCAGGTTGTCGTAGTCGATCGGGATATCGAGGTGCTCCTCGGGGATGCAGCCGCCGGAGGGACCGCCGGTCTGGGCAGCCTTGAACTTCTTGCCGTTGGGGATGCCGCCGCCGATCTCAAAGACGATCTCGCGCAGGGTGGTGCCCATCGGGATCTCGACCAGACCGGTGTGGTTGATCTTGCCGCCGAGCGCGAACACCTTGGTGCCCTTGCTCTTCTCGGTACCCATGGAGGCGAACCACTCGGGACCGTTGAGGATGATCTGCGCGATGTTCGCGTAGGTCTCTACGTTGTTGAGGATGGTGGGCTTCTGATACAGACCCTTTACCGCAGGGAACGGAGGACGGGGTCTGGGCTCGCCGCGCTTGCCCTCGATCGAGGTCATCAGCGCCGTCTCCTCGCCGCAGACGAAGGCGCCCGCGCCGAGACGAAGCTCCATGTCGAAGTTGAAGCCGGTTCCGAAGATATCTTCGCCCAGCAGACCGTACTCGCGCGCCTGATCGATCGCGATCTGGAGACGCTTAACGGCGATGGGGTACTCCGCACGGACATACACTCTGCCCTTGGAGGCGCCGATCGCGTAGCCTGCGATCGCCATCGCCTCGATCAGCGAGTGCGGGTCACCCTCGAGGACCGAACGGTCCATGAACGCGCCGGGGTCGCCCTCGTCGGCGTTGCAGCAGACATACTTCTGATCCGCCTGATTGCCGGCGGCGAATCTCCACTTCAAGCCGGTCGGGAAGCCCGCGCCGCCTCTGCCGCGCAGACCGGAGTCGAGGACGCACTGGATGACTTCCTCGGGCGTCATTTCGGTGAGGACCTTGCCCAGCGCGGCATAACCGTCGCGGGCGATATAGTCGTCGATCTTCTCGGGATCGATGACGCCGCAGTTGCGCAGCGCAACGCGCTTCTGCTTTGCGTAGAACGCGGTTTTATTCAGAGACTTGATGGTGTCGTCGACGACCGTCTCCTGATAGAGCAGGCGGGTGACGATCCTGCCCTTTAAGAGGTGCTCCTCCACGATCTCGGGGATGTCCTCGATCTTGACCATGGAATAGAAGCTGCCCTCGGGATATACGACCATGATGGGACCCAGCGCGCACAGACCGAAGCAGCCCGTGGTGATGACGTTGACTTCCTTCTCGAGTCCCTTCGCCTTGATTTCTTCTTTCAGCTTTTCAGCAATCTGCAAGCTGTTCGAGGAGGTACAGCCGGTACCGCCGCAAACCAGCACATTAGAACGATACATTCAGTGACCTCCTTTAGCTTTCCATCGCCCCGATGGTGTACTCCGTCACGACATTCTTGTTGACAAGATGATCGTTGACGATGCGCGCCACCTTTTCGGGCGTCATTTTGACATAAGTGACCTTTTCCTGTCCGGGGATCTCTACCTCGACGACGGGCTCATACTGGCAGATGCCGATACAGCCGGTCTGGGTAACAACGATGTCCTCCTGAAGACCGCGCTTCGCGATCTCCTCGGTGAAGGCGTTGAGTACGGGTCTGGCGCCCGCGGCGATTCCGCAGGTTGCCATGCCGACCAGAACGCGCGCGGCGTTCGGGTTCTCTTTTCTTAACGCGACATTTGCTTTCGCTCTGTCTCTGATAGCCTGTAATTCGGCTAAGGATTTCATAATTCTGCACCTCCGCAAATATTTTCAGTTTGTTCTTCCAAAAATTGTTCGATCCATTCCACCACGTCGGGGGTGTCGAGACTCACGCCCTCCAGCACCTCGCGCAGCTCGCGGGTATCCAGCGTAAATGCGCCCTTGTCTGTGCTGTGGGTAAAGACGAAATCGATCTCGGGATTGCACCGGATGAGAATGGATACGGTGGAGTTGATGTCCCCCAGCGGGGTCATGTCCACATGACTTTTGACGTAACGCGCACGCGTCTGCGTTCCGCGTCCCACCTCGGATGTAATGTCAAAGCTGCCGCCTGTCTGTTCGGCGGACATCTTGAACAGCGGCACGCCCAGCCCCACCTTGCGGGTGGTGCGGGTGGTGAAAAACGGGTCGATGACCTGCTGCACCTGCTCCTGCGTCATGCCGCAGCCGTTGTCGCGGATGGTGATGGAAAGGCTGTCGTTTTTATCGCTCTCCTCCACCTCGATCTCCACCAGCGACGCCTCGGCGCGCACCGAGTTCTGGGCGACGTCCATCACATTGAGCGATAACTCACGCATCCTTGTACTTTTCCAGAATGCCCGGAACGTCGGCAACGGTCAGTCTGCCGTATACCTCGTCGTTGACGGTGAGAACGGGCGCAAGTCCGCAGGCGCCGATGCAGCGGCACGCCGTAAGCGAGAACTTGCCGTCGGGGGTGCATTCCTCTGCCTCGATGCCGAGCAGCTCGGAAAGCTTGTTGAGGATATCGCCCGAGCCCTTGACATAGCAGGCAGTACCGAGACAAACCGAGATGTTGTACTTGCCCTTGGGCGACAGAGCGAACTGCGAATAGAAGGTGGATACGCCGTAGACCTCCTCGAGCGGGACGCCTAAGCCTTCTGCAACCATTGTCTGGACCTCGATGGGCAGATATCCGTAGATCTCCTGCGCCTCCTGAAGCACGGGCATGACAGCGCCGGGATCGTCAATGTTCTTTGCGATGACTTCCTTTAGCTTAGCCTCCTGCTCAGGAGTGCCCGAAAACGGAATGCTGCTGATTTTTTTCTGCATAGTTTTTCCTCCCTGATTAGATTTTGTCAATACTGATTAAAAAAATATACCGTTACATCGGTGATATTAGATTACTCACCGATTATTATAACACAAGCATTTCAAAATGTCTATAAAAGATTTGTCCAATTTTGTAGAAGATTACCGTATTCACGGCTTCCTCGCCGTATCCAGCACCGTCAAAACCGCCTCGGCGCTCAGCTCGGGCAGCTCCAGCGAATTTGCCGCCTCGCGCATGTTCTCGAGGTAGTGCGCGTCGGAGCAGGTGATGATGTTGAGCCGCTCGAGGATGGGGTGCTGCCTGCGCAGCGCATCCAGCTTGGAGAGGTCGGCAAGCTCGGCGGTGCGAAAGCCGCAGCTCTCGTCGATTTCGCCCAGCACCGACAGGATCGACAGGCTGTCGCGGTCAATGTGCGCGGGATAGCAGATGCCGCCAAAGCCCTTCACGCGGCGGTAGGCGTCCATGATGCCGATCTCGGTGGCGGGCAGCAGCAGGTATTCCTCCTCGCCCACCTCGCGGTCGCAGGCGTCCATGATGACCTGTCTGCCGTAGATCGCCGCACGGTTGCGGATCTTGATGCGGTGCGCGTCCACATAGTCGTTCCACGCGAGCGCCTTCTCCAAATCGGGGAACAGACAGACCGCGTGGATATCCTCGCTTGTCGTCAGCTCCATCCCCGGGATGACCAAGAGCCCTATTTCCCTTCCGACCGCCATCGCCGCCCCGCAGTTGCGCGCGGAATTGTGGTCGGTCAGGGCGATCACATCCAGTCCCAAAAGCTTCGCCATGTTGACGAGGTTGTTGGGGGTCATATCCATATCGCCGCACGGAGAGAGGCAGGAATGGATATGCAGGTCATAGAAAGCCTTCATTATGAAAGCAAGCCGCTGATCTTGACCGCCAGCGAATAGCTGTTTTCTTCCGTTTGCAGGATGGTCACGCCGTGGATCTCGGCTTTTTGGCGCGCGGCGTCGTCCAGCGCGGCGTTCTCGACCAGAATGATGCAGCTCACGTCGGCGAGCGTCGCCACGGCAATGGAATTGATATTGCCCATGACGGTCAGCCATGCGCTGTCCATGGGCGCCCTGCCCATGACCCAGCTGAGCAGGTCGCCGATGTAGCAGTCGGTCACCTCGCGGTCAAGCTCACCCTCGACCATGATGGTCAGGTTCAGTCTTTCGATCAGATCTTTTACAGTCATTTTAACCTCTTTTCCGTGTGGAGAGCGGCGCGCCTCGCTTGGCAGACAGCACCGAAGCCCTCTATGAGATCGTTCCCTTCAGCTGGTCGTATACATTCTGTATCTTGGCGCGCAGCTTGAAAATACAGTCGGTCTCCTTTGCCCTTCCCCTGACGATATCCTCCGCCAGCGCGCGGCAGGTCGGCGCCCCGCAGGAGCCGCAGTCAAGGTGCGGCAGATCTTGAAAGATGTCCTCCATGCGCGTCATCATATCCATCGCCTTGGAAATATCGCTGTCCAAGCGGAAGATGTTCGCGTCATAGGCAAGCTCGTTCTCCCAGAGCATGCGCTCCAGCTCGCCGTCCTCGAGGTGATTGAGCGACACCGGCAAAAACTTGCGCAGGTTTTGGATGCGCGCCTGTGCGACATACGGGTTCTCGACATTGAGCACCCCGCCCACACAGCCGCCCGAGCAGGCGTTCAGTTCGACAAAATCAACGCTGCGGATATGCTCGTCCTCCAGCTCCTCGAGCACGCGGATGACGTTCTCGATGCCGTCGGCGGCGAGATATTTGTCGCCCAGCATGGCGGCGGCTTCGCCGCCCGAGGTCGCCCAGCCGATGCCCATCAGCCCCGACTGACCCAGCGGCTCTACCTCTTTCAGGTGATCCATCTCGTGCGTCAGCTCGGGATAGATCTTGGAGACCGCGATCGCGCCGTCCACCTCGCTGTGAGCGGTGTAGTTGGGCGAGTGGATCTCCGTCACCTTCGCGGGACAGGGCGTGATAAAGAAGATGCCGATTTTGTCGCTCGGCAGGCCCGACTTTTCCATCGCCCTGCGCCGGGCGACGCGCGCCGCCACCTCGATGGGCGCGAGCAGCGGCATGACATTGTCGCACAGCTCCGGGAACCGGATCTTGATCAGGCGCACCACGGCGGGACACGCCGAGCTGATGATCGGTTTCTTGAACTTATTTTCTTTTATCATCTTGCGCGTCGCTTCCGAGACAAGCTCGGCGGCGCGGCTGACCTCAAACACATCGTCAAAGCCCAGCTTTTTCAGACCCGTGAGCACGATGTCGATGCTGTCGAGGTTGTTGAACTGTCCGAACAGCGCGGGCGCGGGGATGGCGACCGTATAGGCGAAGTCCCTGATCTCCTCCAAAGGGGTGCTGTTCGCCTTTTTGGCGTGGTGGGGACAGATGCGGATGCATTCGCCGCAGTCGATGCAGCGCTCCGACAGGATCTTTGCCTTGCCGTCATGCACGCGGATCGCCTCGGTGGGACAGCGCTTGAGGCAGTTGGTACAGCCGCAGCAGCGGTCGGCGTCGAGCTGTACCGAGTGAAAATATTTGCTCATAGTGACTCCTTTGATGAAAGAGTTGCGAGTGAGGGGATGAAGGCGGGACAGACAGCCGCTTCATCCGGATGACGGTCACGATTTGACTCTCACCGTCAGATACAGGTTGGTGCCAACCCCGATGGTGGTTTCGATGCGCATCTCGTCGCTGTATTTCTTGATGTTCGGAAGTCCCATGCCCGCGCCGAAGCCCAGACTGCGCACATTGTCGGGCGCGGTGGAATAGCCCTCCTGCATCGCCTTTTCCACATCGGGGATGCCGGGGCCGTGGTCGGAAAGCAGGATCTCCACCCGGTCGGGATAGATGTCGACGTCGCAAAAGCCGCCGTCGGCGTGGATGACCATGTTGATCTCCGCCTCGTACATCGCGATGGCGATGCGGCGGATGGCGTCGGGGTTATAGCCGAGGGATTTCAGGCGCTTTTTGACCGCGCTGCTCGCTTCACCCGCGCGGGTGAAATCCTCGCCCGACACCTCGTAGTGAAGATGGATGGCGTTGCTCATACCTTGGTTCCTCCCGACAGTCCGTTGGCGTACAGCCGTCCGCAGGCTGTGAACATTCTGAAACGGGTCTTCATCAGGGTGATACCGCGCTGCTCCGCAAGTCGGATAATGGAATCATCGGGCATTTTGCCGCGCACAAAGACGATGCACGCCATATCCATCATCTCGGCGGTGCGCACCACCTGTGGATTCACCAATCCCGTCAGCAGTACGGACTGATCCTTGACAAAGGCGAGCACGTCGCTCATCATGTCCGAGCCGCAGGCGGTTTTGATCTCTTGGTTGAGGTCGCCCTCGCAGATGATCTCGCCTTCGAGGATATCAATAATGTCTTTCACAATCATGTAGGTACACCCCTTTTAGTATATATTCATTGTTATTATAGCATATATATTGTTATAGTGCAATTCCATTTTTTGTACAAGGTTTCTCCCCCTCTTTTAGTCATAATGCCCCCGTTGCCACGGGGGCGCCGGTGGGCGCTTTCTCCGCGCAACAGACATTTGCGAGAAAGGATAAGCTTTCATCCCACGTTAGAACGCGGGAATCGACGGTAACCGCCCATACAACCCTTTCATGCGCGGATTGCCCTCCCGCGGCAGCGGGTGGTTTTTTGCTATTATTGTACAATTTTGTTCCATAGAGTGCATGAAAGCAATAAAACATGCCCTAAAACAACTTTTTAAGATTGAAATCGACAGATTTTTATGCTATACTTACTATGTCTAACACAAAAAACATCTCTCAAAAAACATTATTTATATTCCTATGGAGGGGATACTTTTATGTTGAGGGACTTAAAGCCCACTGACATCATTTGCGGTTACAAAGTCAGACCCGGTTACTACGATATGGAGGGCGCAACGCCCGTGCGCGGCGGCGTCTGCTTCACGGTCAGCTCCGTGTACGCGACGTCCTGCACGCTGCTGCTGTTTGCCCCGGGCGCGCGGACGCCCTATGTGCGCCTGCCGTTTCCCGACTCCTACCGGATCGGCAACACCTATTCCATGATCGTGTTCGGTCTGGAAATCGACAAATTCGAATACGCCTATTCTATCGACGGTCCCTACGACCCGAAGAAGGGCTTGATCTTTGACAAAACAAAATACATCCTCGACCCCTACGCCAAGGCGGTGACGGGTCAGAGCGGCTGGGGCGTTCCCCAGCAGGACCAGTGCGTCTATAAGGCGCGCGTGGTATTCAACGACTACGACTGGGGCAACTTCAAGACCACCCCCATCCCCTTGGAGGAGCTGGTCATCTACGAGCTGCATGTCCGCGGCTTCACGCAGGACGAGAGCTCGGGCGTGGAAAACCGCGGCACCTTTGCGGGCATCCGCGAAAAGATCCCCTACCTCAAGGAGCTGGGCATCAACGCCGTGGAGCTCATGCCGATCTTCGAGTTCGACGAGATGGGCTCGCACCGCAACTTTGAGGGCGAGCAGCTCTATGACTACTGGGGCTACAACACGGTCTGCTTCTTCGCGCCGAACACGAGCTACGAATCCGTCGGCGGCCATCAGCACCACCGCGAGGGCACCGAGCTCAAGGAGCTGATCCGCGACCTGAAAACCAACGGCATCGAGGTCATCCTCGACGTGGTGTTCAACCACACCGCCGAGGGCAACGAGCTGGGACCCTTCTTCTCGTTCAAGGGCATCGACAACAACATCTACTACATGCTCACCCCCGACGGCAAGTATTATAATTTCAGCGGCTGCGGCAACGTGCTCAACTGCAACCACCCGATCGTGCGCAACTTTATCAAGGCATGTCTGCGCTACTGGGTCACCGAGTACAAGATCGACGGCTTCCGCTTTGACCTCGCCTCCATCCTCGGACGCAACGAGGACGGCACCCCGATGGATCAGCCGCCCCTGCTCAAAAGCCTCGCGTTCGACCCCATCCTCGGCAACACCAAGCTGATCGCAGAGGCATGGGACGCGGGCGGACTGTATCAGGTCGGCAGCTTCCCGTCGTGGAACCGCTGGGCGGAATGGAACGGCAAATACCGCGACGATATGCGCCGCTTCCTCAAGGGCGACTCCAATCTGGCTTGGGCGGCGACGCACCGCCTGACCGGCTCCAAGGATCTCTACGACCCGTCCTACCGCGGCAACTGCGCCAGCGTCAACTTCATCACCTGCCACGACGGCTTCACCCTGTGGGACATGTACTCCTACAACGAGAAGCACAACTATAAAAACGGCTGGAACAACACCGACGGCGCCAACGACAACAACAGCTGGAACTGCGGCTTCGAGGGCGAGACCGACGACCCCGAGATCAATAACCTGCGCCGCCGTCTGGTCAAAAACGCCTTTGCCGTGCTGATGTGCAGCCGCGGCGCGGCGCTGTTCCTCGCGGGCGACGAGTTCTGCAACACCCAGTTCGGCAACAACAACGCCTATTGTCAGGACAACATCACCTCGTGGCTGGACTGGTCGCGCAAGGAGCAGTTCAACGACGTTTTTGAGTTCTTCAAGTACATGATCCGCTTCCGCAAGCGCTTCAAGGTCATCACCAAGAAACGCCGCGAAAGCGACTGTACCCTGCCGCCCGAGAGCCTGCACTCCGCCAAGCCGTGGCAGACCGATTACCGCCATGACACGCGCTATGTCGGCGTGATGTACGCGGGCGCCTCCAGCATCCCGCTGGTCGACGAGATCGTCTATATCGGCATCAACGCTCACTGGGAGAACGCCGATATCGAGCTGCCCGGGCTGCCTCCCGACTACACATGGCACCTCTATATCGACACGGGCAGACCCGCCGATCAGGTCATCTGCGAGGACGACAACGTCATTCTGCCCAACCGCCGCATCACCATGCAGGGCAGGACCGTCATCATCGCCGTCGCCCACCGGAACGGATAACCCCGCTTTTCATCGATTTATAACCAAGATCAGGCAACAAACTCCGAAATTCGGGGCTTGTTGCCTGTAATTTTGCACAAATAGATTATATTTTTTGCGCATTATATACAAAGTTGATTTTTTTGGCAAAAAAGTGTAGCTTTTTGCGAATTTTGTGCTATCATATATTTACGCAGGAGAATTATCAAAGGCGGAATCCTCCTGCCGAATACCGAGGCGCAATAGATCCCATATTGATTTACTGAGGTGCAGGCGATCATGAGTTGTAATAAAATCATTACCATCACAAGACAGTACGGTTCGGGCGGTCACGATATCGGCAAGCTGCTTTCGGAGAAGCTCGGCATACGGTTTTATGACAAGGAACTGATCTCCCTTGCCGCAAAGGAAAGCGGGATGAGTCCCGAGGTATTCGCCAAAGCTGACGAAAAAGCGACCAGCAGCCTTTTGTATACTCTCTCGACGGGCTTGTATACCTATGGCAACGGTTTTTCGGCAATGGGTGATCTGCCGATGAACGATCAGCTTTACATTCTGCAGCATAAGATCATTAAGGAAAAAGCGGAAAAAGAAAACTTTGTTGTTGTAGGAAGATGCGCAGACTACATCTTGAAAGAGTATGACAATGTTGTCAGATTGTTTATCTACGCCGATTTAGAAGTGAGAGCGAAGCGTGCCGTCGCACGCCACGACATTGAAACATCAAGAGCCCGTCAGGCAGTGGCTAAGGCTGACAAGAACCGAGCCAACTACTACAGTTTTTATTCAGGACAAAAATGGGGCGCGCCCGAGAACTATGACTTGTGCATCAACAGCACCAAGCTCAGTGTGGAACAGGCAGCCGATATGATTATGGATTATCTGAAAATCACCGCGCATTCATAATCCGAGCCTCTCCTGAATATACTGTTATTATGAATTCAGGAGGTGTGAATATGAAATTAGTCATGATGGACTTAGATGACTTCATCTTCGGCAACGAAGAATGGCATCCCAGCGAACGCTGAATCTGCGACGTTGACCGCTGCCGCAGCAGGCAGCAAGGATTTGAAAATGGGTAACGTCGGATAAACGGCGCGCCGAAAGGCGACGCTATGGAAGCAAGGGGCTTCCGCGTTTGTTTCGTTGAGATAAGCAAAGGGACATGTGAGCATTCACATGTCCCTTTTTGCACCCTCCCGCCCGTTGCCACGGGGCGCCGGTGGGCGCTTTCTCCGCGCAACCAACAGTTGTAAAAAAAGTTCAGGTTTTTTCCCGCGCTCTAACGCGGGCATAACGGTTACCATTCCTACAAACGTCGCACGCGCGGACTGGCTCCCGCGCCCGTTGCCACGGTAGGGCAATCCGCGCAACCAACATTTGTGAAAAAGGTAATGTTACTATCCCGCGTCATAACGCGGGCATAACGGTTACCGCCTAACTAAACGTTTCACGCGTGGACTGACCCCCGCGGCACGCGGGCGCGGATTAGTTGTTGTTGTCTACGAAGCTTAGGGGGTCGGCATAGCTGTTGTTGACCCTGACCGTAACGTGGATATGGGTCGGATCGCTCGCCTCGGACGGAACGACGCCGATGGTGCCCAGCTTGTCGCCGCGCTCCACCGTATCTCCCTGCCTGACCGCGATACTGCCCATGCCGCTGTAGCTGTGGACGACGTTGTTGACGGCGATCTCGACGGTCTTGCCGAGCATCTTGTCATCGTAGATCTTCGTGACCTCGCCGTTGAGCATGGCGAACACCTCGTCACCTAACTTGCCGTCAAAATCCGTGCCCGTGTGCGGCTTCCACGTGTTGAGCGTCTTGTTGTAGACGCTGTCGCGGCTGTAGGCGCGCAGCACATGCCCCGACTTGGTCGGCAGACTCAGGCTGACGTCCGCGGCGAGCATGGTCTCCAGCGCGTCGGCTCGTCCCTGCGTCGCAGGCTGTGAGACAGTCGTCGGCTCGGGCTCGGGTGAGGTGGTCTCAACAGGCGGCTCTGTCGCCGGCGCTTCGGTAAAGCTCTCCCCCAACGTCGGCATGGGAGAAGTCGCGCGCGTCGGCGGCTCGATCACCGTCACGCCCGTCGCCACGTTCGAGACAGGCGCCGCGTTCTTCACGTCGCTCACCGAGCTGTATGTTGAGTACACCGCCATACAAATCGCGATCAGACAGATGGTCAGCGCCGTGTAGAAGCCGATACGCTCACGGCGGCTTTTTTGGTTGTTATTGTAATATCTGCTCATAAAAAATTACCTCCAACCCTAGTATGAACCGATCGGAGGCGATTATACTGTTAACTTTTCTTTTTCCCTCATCCGCGCATTTTTGCACAGAAAAAAAGCACCGCAAAAAGCGGTGCTCGAATGCTTGATCACAAATCAGTCAGCGGTATAGGGAAGCAGCGCCAGAGAACGTGCGCGCTTGATCGCTGTGGTGAGGTCACGCTGATGTCTTGCACAGGTGCCGGTCACACGGCGGGGCAAAATCTTGCCTCTCTCGGACATGTAACGGCGAAGACGGGCGATATCCTTGTAGTCAATGTGCTCAACCTTATCAACGCAGAAGCCGCAAACCTTCTTGCGGGACTTTCTGCCGCGGTTGTTGGGTCTTTCAGCCATTGTCGGTTCTCCTTTCGGTGAGATTATTTCAAGTCATGATTCTTTCATTAAAACGGCAGATCGTCGTCAAGAGGGACGTCCCGGAAATCCGCGTTGGAGCCGCTCTGGTAAGAGGGCTGTGCCGCAGGCTGCGGCGCCTGATAGGCAGGCTGTGCGGGCGCAGCGTAATTCTGGCTGCCGTAGCCGCCCTGATTGCCGTAGCCCTGATTGCCGTAGCTCTGGTTACCGTAGTTCTGGTTGCCGCCGTAGTTGCTGTCGCGGCGTTCACCGGTAAACGATACGTTATCGGCAACGACCTCGACCACATAGCGGTTGGTGCCGTCCTTCGCCTGATAGGTTCTGGTCTGCAACTGACCCTCCAAGGCGATCATCGCGCCCTTGCCGAAGAAGCGGCAGACAAATTCCGCCGTCGACCTCCAGCACACGATATCGATGAAATCAGCCTTGCGCTCCTCGCCCTGCTTGACATAGCTGCGGTCAACGGCGATGCGGAAGCTTGTTACGCTGATTCCCGACGCGGTCGTTTTCAATTCCGGGTCAGACACCAGTCTGCCCATTAATACTACTCTGTTCAACATTATACTGTCATCCTTTCATGTTCGGGCTTTCGCCCTACCGTACGCTTATTCGTCTTCTTTCTTGATAATCATGGAACGCATTACATCTTCATTGATTCTGAACTTACGGTCAAGCTCCGCAGGGAACTCGGCGGTGGACTCAAACTCAAAGAGAACATAATAGCCTTCGCTTTCCTTGTTGATCAGGTAAGCAAGCTTTCTCTTGCCCCACTCGTCAACATTCTTCAAAGTGGCATGCTGCTCGATGAGGGTCTTGAATCTCTCCACGACGGACTGGACTGCCTCCTCGCCCTTCTTCAGGGAGACGATCATGACGGTCTCGTAGTTTGCTGTTACTGCCATTTCTTTGCACCTCCTTCTGGACATAATGGCGGATCGCTCCGCAAGGATAAGCCGCGCCTGAACATAGCGCGACTCTTATATTATAACATGAAATCCCGGTTTGTCAAGACTTAATTCCATGTTGCGGACAAGCTTTGACCGAAAGGACAAAATCACCCAAAAATCCCCTGCCGCGGCGACAGAATTGGGGCATTAACAGATTGACAAATCCCGCAAATCATATATAATTGTATATAGCAACGGTGCGGTTTTTCTGCGCCTATCCCTCTCAAAAAGGATGTGACTTCTTTGTTCACTTCAATATTCAAGGAACACAGGGGCTTCGGCAAGCAAATTTTTCTTTTAGCAAAAAATGAGCTGATCAAGACCTACAAAGGCGCCGTCATCGGTCCGCTGTGGGCGGCGGTCAAGCCCGCATTCACGGTATTTGTCTACTGGTTCGCCTTCTCGGTCGGCATCAAGGCGCTCAAGCAGGTGAACGTCCACCTCAACGGCTTGGAGCACGCCGCCTTTTCGTTTGATTTCTTCACCTTTATGTTTGTCGGCATCATCCCCTGGTTCTTCATCCAGGACAGCATCGTGCAGGGCGCCAAGACCCTGCGCACCAACCGCCAGTTCATCACCAAGGTGAAGTTCCCCGTCTCCACCATCCTCACCTACACGGGGCTGTCGCGGCTGTTTGTCCACCTGTTTTTGTGCGTCATCCTCTACGGCTATATCATCTTCTACCGCGTGTCAAACGGCAATCCCCCGTTTGACTGGTATGATTTGCAATTCTTCTTCTATTGCCCGCTGCTGTTCTTCTTCTTCCTCGCCCTGTCGTGGTCTACCGCGCCGATGTCGGCATTCTCCAAGGATTTTGAGAGCCTGATCGTCTCGGTAATGAGCGGCGTGTTCTGGCTGTCGGGCATCATGTACGATTCCTACAGCTTCACGGGCCCCCTCAAATGGGCGATGCTGCTCAACCCCATCAACTTCTTCGCCAACGGCTACCGCAACACCTTCCTGTATCACCGCGGCTTCTGGGTCTATAAGACCGAGCTGATCATCTTTGCCGCGGAGCTGATCGGCGTGACGCTGCTGGGCATTTTCAACTACAACCGTCTCCGGAAAAAGCTTCCCGATGTGCTGTAAGGAGGTGCGTCATGGCAGAACCGATCATTACCTTTCAAAACGTCAGCAAAACCTATATCCTCTATAAAAACGACCAAGCGCGCTTTAAGGCGCTGTTCTTCAAGCCCCGCAACCCCAAGACCAACAAGGCGCTCAACAACGTCAGCTTCTCGATCGACCGCGGCGAATCCGTCGGCATCGTCGGCGACAACGGCGCGGGCAAATCGACCCTGCTGAAAATGATCACGGGCGTCGCCTTCCCCGACGAGGGCGAGATCACGGTCAACGGCAAGGTGGCGGCGCTGCTCGAGCTGACGGCGGGCTTCTCGCTGGAGATGACGGGCAGAGAGAACATCTATCTCAAGGGCTATATCCTCGGCTTGGAGGATGAATACATCAAGGAGATCGAGGAGAACATCATCTCGTTTGCCGAGCTGGGCGACTATATCGACCAACCCGTGCGCACCTATTCCAGCGGTATGAAAATGCGCCTCGGCTTCGCCATCAACGTCAACATCGAGCCGGACGTGCTGGTCGTCGACGAAGCGCTGGCTGTCGGCGACGCAAGCTTCAAGCGCAAGTGCAAGGACAAGATCAAGGACATCATCGCCGCGGGCACCACGGTGCTGTATGTCAGCCACAATGCCGATTCCGTCAAGGAGATCTGCCCACGCGCGATCTATCTGCGCAAGGGAAGCGTCATCTATGACGGCGACACCGCCGACACCCTGAAGGTCTATCACGACTATAAGGAAGCGCAGAAAAAGAAAAAATAAGCCACACTAACCACCGGCCACTAACCACTAATCACTGAACATGAACTGTTTGTCTCAATTTGAAGCCGACTGGGCGGCAATGCCGCAGGTCGAAAAAGAACTTCTGCAAAAACTGCACCATAAAACCATACTCGTCAGCGGACATGCACTTGCCCGCTGTCTTTGCTATGCGCTGATTTATCAGAGCGAGCACAAGGGGCGCGACATCCATGTGATCTGCGCGGGCGACTGCGCGGATTTTTATCGGGAATGCCGCGAGAGCCGGTACTTCCGATCGCTCAATTTTGATTCCTTATCGCAATTAAACGAGATCGACTGCCTGATCACGACGGGCTTCTGCTGTGAGTCCGCCCCCGCCTTCTCCGCCGCCTTCTACGAGGAGGTCAGGCGCGCCGGTGCACTTGCCGCTGTTGCGCGGCGCACCAAGGCGCCCGTTATCCTGCTCAGCGACAGCCGCGTCTACGGCAAGGGAGAGTTGAACCGCGTCTATGCCGAAAACGAGTACGCCCCGCTCGACAGCACCGACCTGTCCCTCGCGGATAATCAGCTGCTGCGCACGATCGAAAGCCTTTGGCACTGTCAGCAAAAGGGCGGGGACTTCTCCCTCACCGTCCTGCGCACGGGCATCGTGCTGGGCGCCCGCAGCGGGCTGCACACCTTCCTTGACGACGCGCTCCGGGCAGTCGCCGAGGGTCAGCCCTGCACACTGACGAACGGAAAGCGGCTCTCCTTTGTCTATCTCACCGATGTGTTCCACGCGATCGTCTCTGTCCTCGCGGGCGTGCTGCGCGAAGATCAGACCTATAACGTCACGGGTGTCGCCTGCACCGCCTCGGCGGGCATGATCGCGGCGATCCTCCATGACGTGTACGGCAGCAAGGCGCAGATCACCCTCACCGACGGCGCGGACGAGAACGCCTGCGCGATCGCAAACGGCAAGATCATCAACGGCGGCTGCGCACCCGCCCTGCGGCTCGAGACCGCCTTGGAGCTGTGCGTGATGTCCTATATGGAGAGCACCGACAAGATGCAGCTGCCGAACACCCACGACGGCAGGCTTGACGCGATCCAGAAGATCCAACTCGCCTACCTGCTCGAGGTCGACCGCATCTGCAAAAAGCACGGCATCAAATACTTCCTCGGCGGCGGCACCCTCCTGGGTGCGATCCGTCACCACGGCTTCATCCCGTGGGACGACGACGCCGATATCATGATGCTGCGCGAGGACTACGATAAATTCGCTGCCATCGCCTGCAGCGAGCTGCCCGCGGGCATGACCTTTCAGTCGGGCAAGACCGACCGCAACTGCTTTTACGAGTTCAACAAGCTGCGCATCGAGGGCACCGTCTTTGCCACCGAGCTTGCCAAGAACCACACCGACATCAACGTCGGCATCGCCTTTGATATCTTCTGCCACGACAAGACCGCCAATTCGGCGCTCGGCAGAAAGCTCCATCTGGCGGCAACGCTGTTCACACGCGCGCTGGTGCTCAACAAGTGGAACCACCGCAAGGCGGACAACGGCAGCAGGTTCCAATCGGCGGTGACGAACTTCTTTGTGAAGCTCTTCCCGCTGCGGTTCAGCTACTTTTTGATGAACCATGCCATCAGTTTCTTTAAAAGAAAAAAGAACGCCCGCTATCTCTACGACGGCATGGGACGCAACGTCTACAACGGCTGCTTTGAGGCGGCGTTGCTTGACGAGGTGATCTACAAGGATTTTGAGGGCTATCCCCTGCCGGTGCCGAAGCGCTATGACGCGTATCTCACCTTCCTATACGGCGACTACATGGAGCCGGCGCCGCTGAGCACCCGTCTCGGCTGTCACGAGATCCTGCTGTGCGATATCGGACAATACAACGGTGTGTCTTCCCGAAACACCGATACAACGTAAAAACAGGCGCCAAAATCAAAACATCGTACAGATTCAAAAAGTCTGTACGATGTTTTTTATTTCGACTAAAAAAGCCATTGACAGGCTAACAAGCATTAGTTATAATAATGCTAAAGATTATTAGTTTTGTGTCGGAGGCTCCTATGACAACAAGAGAGAGAATACTGGATGAAACGCTGACGCTGTTTGCCGAGAACGGTTACGACGGAACGAGCGTGGAACAAATCGCCGAAAAGGTCGGGATCAAGGCGCCGTCGCTCTACAACCATTTCAAGGGAAAAGAGGACATCTTGAATGCGTTGATCGATATGGCGGAAGCGCGTTATGAAGAATTCTTCGGCTCGGACAGACAAATCGGCAAGCTGCCCGAGAGCAAGGAGGAATTCATCCGCTCGGCGATACAAAGAGTTTCTTTCACCATGCATGACCCGATGATCCGCAAAATGCGCAAATTCCTTGTGCGCGAGCAATTCCGAAACGAGCGCTTTGCCGAGATCACCACCAAGCATCAGCTCGACGGGGTTCAGGGAATGTACGCAAGCATCATCAAAGGGATGATGCGCAAGGGCCTGTTCAAAGAGGATGACCCCGAGCTGCTCGCGACCGAGGTGACTTTCCCCGTCGCTCTCTGGATATCGAAAGCAGACAGGCAACCGCAGTGCGCACAGGAAAGTATGGAAAAGATCGAGCGGCATGTCCGTCATTTTTGCGACGTGTATATGATAAGGTAAGAAGGTCTGTTATGAAATTATCTACGAAAAGATTGATTTTACGTCCGTGGGAGGAATCGGACGCGGAAAGCTTATATGAATACGCAAGGGACGACCGCGTCGGTCCGATCGCGGGTTGGCCCGTACATACGAGTATGGAGAACAGCCGCGAGATCATCAAAAGCGTTCTGTCCTCTCCCGAAACATACGCCGTTTGTCTAAAAGACGACAACAGGGCGATCGGCAGTATCGGGCTGATGATTGGCAAACAAAGCGATTTGGATTTACCGGATACCGAAGGTGAGATCGGTTACTGGATAGGCGTGCCGTTTTGGGGACAGGGCTTGATTCCCGAAGCGACAAGAGAGATCATCCGTCACGCCTTTGAGGATTTAAACCTTGAGATTCTTTGGTGCGGTTATTTCGATGGCAACGAAAAGTCGAGGCGCGTGCAGGAAAAATGCGGCTTTACCTACCACCATACCAACAAGGATATCTACCGGAAACTGATGGACGATATCCGCACGGCGCATGTCACTCGACTGACAAGAGAATATTGGAGGAGACAAAATGAAAATCTTAGCCTTAAACGGAAGCCCCAAAAGGGATAAAAGCGATACCATGCACATCACCCGCGCCTTCCTCGACGGCATGAACGAGGTCGCGGAGAACGAGATCAAAATCATCAACGTGATCGATCAGCATATCGAATACTGCGCCGGCTGCTTTGCCTGTATGCGCAACGGAGGCGATTGTATCCATCACGACGATATGCGCGGGATACTGGAAGAGATACTCGACAGCGACCTGCTGATTTGGAGCTATCCGCTCTACTGCTACGGTATGCCCGCGCCGCTCAAGGCGCTGCTCGACCGCACCCTGCCGCTGTCAAGTATGGCGATGCAGAAGGTCGGCGACCGCTATGAGCACGTCGGTCAGGCGGATTTTTCTCATCTGAAATATGTGATGATCTGCGGCTGCGGCTTCCCGAACAGTAAGCATAATTTTGAGCCTGCCGTGATGCAGTTTATCCGTTGCTTTCCGAATGAGCACACGATGATCACGGTTCCCGAAAGCCCGATGTTCAACGCGCCCGAGGCGGCGGTCGTCACCGAGCCGCGGCTTGCTCTGATCAAAAAAGCAGGCAAGGAGTACGCCGAGAGCGGAACGATCGGAGAGGATTTATTAAATGAGATCACCTCGCCGATGATCCCCGAGGAGCAGTACGCTCAGATCGTCAACGGAACCGTCAACTGAATCCAAGCTGGCGGTTTTTGGATCGTGAACACGCCTGTGTGACAAGATTCGAATTCACAAAGCAGGGCTTTTACAACGATAGCGCATAAATAACGCATAATTGATCGGGGTACGGGGTATCTAAACATCTATTTCAAGCATATCCAACAAGCTCTTGAACGTATCCTGTCCGTCAAGGCAGGTATCGGTCAGATAGCCGGGTTCGTTTTCCCATTCGGAAAGACCTCTGTAATGACACAGCATTACACCGCTTTTCCAATGTAGAACACATAGCCGTAATGCTGCTTATATTTTAGATACAGCTCTACCTCACGGCGGTTCAGCGCGGCGTAATCGCGGACGGTATCGCAGTTGCCGTATTTCTCGATCAGCCCACTGATCGCCTGCTCTCTCGGCTCAAAATAGTTCTTTGTCCAACAGTCCTCAGTCAGCGCGAACGCGGCGATGAACTGATAACCGCAGTTCTGCATGATGTTGATGTTATCCTCGACGAGATCGAGCCGACTTCCCGCGTCTGTCCAGAATTTTTCCGCTTCTTCGGGATGAACGCCGGTCAGCCACGAGGGACAGGTCACGGCAATCATTCCGTCCTCTTTCAGAAACGCGCGCCATTGAGATAAGCCTTTCTCAAAACCGATATTGTCGATCGCTCCCTCCGACCAGATCAGGTCGAGGGAGCTTTTCTCGAATGGCAGATTTTCCATATTACCGACAACGCCCTTAACGCGGTCGTCGAAGTCTTTTTCTGCCGCTCTTTTGTCAAGCTCCCGAGTGAACGCAGGAAACATATCCAGACCGACGATCTTGCCTGTCAAATACTCCGCAAGTATCAAGGTCTGACCGCCTGTACCGCAGCCCAAGTCGGCGATATTCTCCAATCGGCTAAGGTCACCGAGAAAGCCTAAAGCCTTTTCCACTGTTTCCCGGCTGCCGGGTCCCTGACGCTCCAATCCGATATGCGCTTCCAATAATAAATCCAAAAAGGTCGGTTGATCTTTCATAGCCACTGTCCTTTCGCTTTTGTTTGTACTCTAATGGTAACAGATACGCTCAGAAAAACAAAGAATCGCTCCGTCACATCGTTGATACGAAGCGTGTCATTTCCGCGTACAAGCGGTTTTTATCCATTCGTCCAAAAAGTGCATTTGCTCGTCTGTATGGAACCAATGCTCGCCGTTTTCCATAACGGTGAGTTTTGCGTTGTGCTTTTCGGCAAAATCGGCAATAGTCTCATAAGATGTAAGGTTATCCTTATCGCCGTAGAGGATATCGGTCGGCACATTCCATTTGATCGGATGTGTGCGCACATAACAGAGATACTCCCACGACAAATCCTCGCCGAATGCGGTGCGGATGATTTCTTTCTCTTTCAGCTCATCCTCCGTGACGTTCGCCCACGACATCATGTCATCAATCAGCCGCTCCATATCGACGATGGGTGATATGAAATATACCTTTTCGATCATTGAATCGATATCCGCGTTCATAGAGAAAAACGCGCCGATGCTATTGGCAATCAAAATGATTTTATCGTATTCTGCTTTAAGCTCTTTGACGGCAGAGCGAATCTCCGCGCCCGTTTCCCACGGCGTAAAGGTCTGATAATCCAAACCAAATACATCATATTCCGGGAACAGCGGTCTGTAATGCTCACATTCCGCCGCGGAGCCGCCTTTGCCGTGGATATAGATAATCACATTTTCCATTATCGTATTATCCTCAATTATGATAACTGATTGATCCCCTTTTGCAGATTTTCCAAAAATCTGCCGGCGTGAGAGCCGTCCATCTGCGTGTGATGGAATTGGAACGAGATCGGCAGCTCATACCGCAAATCTTTCTTTCTCTTTCCGGTAAAATACGAATCTATCCTCAACCTTAATGATACGATAGCCTAATCTTTTGTAAAAAGCATTTGTCCGTTCATTCCAACATGGGGTATCCAGATTAAACTCAGCAGCACTTGGAAAATCCTTTTCTATACATTCCATCAGACGAATTCCGTAACCTTTTCTATGATAGATGCTGTCAATAAATATTCTGCCAATGTATACGCTGTTTTTTGTTTCATCATGGAATATTACGGCTGCCCCGACTAAATCTTTTTCTATCATTGCCAGATACAAATGTCCCTCACGAGCCATTTGTTCATGCCATTCTACCGAATCAAATCCGGGTGGACAATCACCTTTTGCTCCGCCGACATTACCATCTGTTTCAAAAGCTCTGACAGACATATCCACGATTTTTTCTACCTGATTTGCCTCTGCTTTGACAATATACATCCGACTTCTCCCAACTGTCTATTCGATCGTCCAATATCCGGATCGGGGGCGATTTTGTTTTTCATACTTGCATATTTTACACTTTTTTAATCGGGTGCCGAATCACGGTTTTCAGCTTTTCGGGAGCGACCTTTCGCGCGTCGCTGAGGTATATTTCATGATGTAAACGCTGATTTGTAATATCTAATACATATCCCTGACTCTCCATATATTCGTGCATGAGCGCGACGGTCGCGGGTTCGTCGTCATAAGAGCCGATGTGCATACACTGCACGCACAAGCCCTCGTCGCAAGTGAAAAACTCCACCTTGGAAAAGTCGGTTTTCTTCTTTCTTGTTGCTTCTGCCACAGCCCAGTCAAAATCCGCCTTTGTCACGAAATCGGGCAGACGGATAACGGATATCCATTGAAAGCTCTCCTTATGGGTATAGTCGATGCCCTCAACGCCGTCCTGCCACCAAAAACCCTCGAGCGGCGGCACGACATAGTCGAAATAGCCCTCGATTTGATGATCGCTTTTCTTGCTCATTTTAATGGTGTATGCGATACCATACAGCAGACCGATCGCCTGCTTGTACGCGCCGTCCTCTGTGTTGGGATCGCCCCCTCCGCACACCGCGATAAAGTTCATTGGCGGCACGGTTACGATAGACGGCTTGTTCTTCGGCATATAGAATTCCTTGTATTCTTTTTTGTAGTCAAAAGGCATGATGATTCTCCTTTTCTATTCTTCAACGATGACCGCCCGCGCGTCAACGTTTTCGGCACGCTCAGAAGCGATCGCTTGATATTCCTCCGACTGAAAACAGGCTTCCAATTTTTCACGGTCGGGGAAGCGAATGACGATCACCCTCTGCGGAGTCCTTTGCGGACTTAATGAGCTGACCTTTTCCGACCGCAAAAGGTACTCGCCGCCGTAACCTTCGACGATCGGCTTGACCTTTGCGATATAGTCGTCATAAAACCCTCTGCCGCGCTTCTCGTCAATGTAGGTATCAATCAGAAAATAACAGCTCATGTTCATTCCTCTCTCAAACATTCGACCGTTCTATCAAACAGCGGATTTTTATATTTTATCATTTTTCACCGGTACCCAGATACCACACTCGAAGTCTGATAACTGTTATGAAATTCGCCGCATTACAAATAATCATTCTGCACACGCTAACGTCCTCTGTGTTTTTCCTTGCGCTTTTGCTGTTTCAGCTCGAACAACCGCTGCTTTTCGGTTTCTTTTTGTTCGCGGGATTTTTGCTTTCGTTCGAGCTTGTTTTCCTCATACTGCTTTTGCAGCGCCTGCTGCGACTTGGTGCCGACGCCTGATTTTTCAAGCTGTTTATGAGCGTTTCTCTGACGGCGCTTCGGATTATCTGCTTTTTGCTTGATCTCTGTTTTGACGGGCGGGCTGAATCGCAGGTGATTGAAATGTCTCAGGATAAAGGCGTATATCTCCGCGTCAGTTGGTTCCGCACCGAATACGACTCTGCACACCGAGAGCTTCTTGCCGTCCAGCTCCTCGAACACGCCCACCCAGAACGGCTCTTCAAAAAAGATCGTCAGCTTGGATTCAAGTGCCATTTTGATCCTTTATTTCATACGGCTTATCCCAAGAGCCGATCTCGATCAGATTACCCTCCGGGTCGGCGATATAACAGGTGCGCTGACCCCACGGCTCGGTCGTCGGTTCCATCACGGGTTCGGCACCGTTTTTCACAGCCGTTTTGAATGAAGCATCGACCTCCTCGAAGGTATCGACATAAAGCGCCAGCTCAAAATGACCGTTCAAACCGCTCGTGTA
Source organism: uncultured Ruminococcus sp. (assembly GCA_902784855.1). Taxonomy (GTDB): domain Bacteria; phylum Bacillota; class Clostridia; order Oscillospirales; family Acutalibacteraceae; genus Ruminococcoides. The sequence goes on from CACZWQ010000014.1 coordinate 38,646, forward strand.
GTTGTATTCTCGATTCGTCATTTTTTCAAAGTCTTTTCTGCCGTAGAGCAGGAACAGTGTTCCGTCCTTGACGAGATACACGTTTTTCGTGTCCTCAGCCTCTTTGATCTCAAAGCCGAGCACATCCCTGTAAAAACGTATCATTCTGCCCATATCATTTACGAATATCCCAAAACCGTCTAATCGCATGGCCTACCTCCGTATAAACCGCGTGCAAACGGTGAATCGAAACCGTCTGCACGCTGTTTTAATTGAGTAAATTACGCTTTCCTTTGCGGCACGCCGTGTTTCACGATATATACGTCTCGGGAAATCGCCATCATATTCTTGTCATAATAAGAATCTGTATAGAACGCATCGATTTTTCGATCGCCGTAGAGTTCCCTGTAGCGATTAACTTTGTTGTCTCCGAAATTGAACCAAGTGATCTTCTTCTGATCCAAATCTACTTCCGTGCCGACAATATGATTGGTTTTCAGTTTCTCCCGAATCCCGTCAAACAGAAATATCGGGCTTGCAGAGATGATGATATCATCCGGCGTGATCAGCCGAAGCATCTGCGGATTCAGCTTGTCGGCATTGATTTCCCAAAACGCTTTGACGAAACCTTCGGGAGACGTCTCTCCATCCAAAACACCGGCAAAGAAATCATTGATAATGGATTCCAGCTTTTCCTTTTTCAGCAGACAGAGCTTATATCCGGCAAGGCTGAACAGGATCGTCGGGATATACCGAATGATCCGTTTGTTATGTCGGATCATATAAAACGCAAAATCGACCGAGCTTTCACCCTTGTAAATCGTGTTATCAAAATCAAAAACCTTCACGATAATACTCCCATTCGCTTTTCATATATCAATAATATCAGACAACATCGGATTTGTCTACAATATCCTGTACGTTAACCTACAAGCAACAAAGTCAGCGAGAAAAAAATGGATTATTGTGTCATAATGAAGGTAAAGAGTGATGATGACGAAAGGAGGCGCAAAACGCGCCCTTCACAATAACGCATACTTAACACATATTTGCCGTTTCAGACAAAAGAAAAACTCTCAAAAGCCGCTTAAACAGTGACTTTTGAGAGCCTAAATGCTGGTATAACGGACTTATGAAAAATTCAGGTTTTATCGGCAGTTACACACATTTCTCGCTCGCACATTTGTGATTTATTCAATTTCTTCCTATAAGATATGGTTTTTTACTAATTGTGCTGGGCTTTTTTCCGATTCCGCAAACAGGAAGCTGTTTTCTTGCGTAAACTTCTCAACAGATTTTGAAAGTGAGTACTGATATTTTTCTCTGCTGTCCCATACTGCATTTTTTAAATCATCAATTTCACTTTGTAAATATATCTCTGATATTACCTTTCTAAGTAAGGCGAGCATTATATCCATATTGAATTGATTTTGCTATTGTTCCCCAACGAACCCACTTCCAACTCTCCGGAATATCAAACGGTATTTCATCGTCTGAAATCTCAGGGAGTGGTTTTTCTTTTTTGATTTTGCCGTCTTTGATAAGGCGTTGCTTTTCGGCTTGGATTTGGCGGTAAAGTTCTTCGCCTGTGCCTTCTTCGGGGCGCTGTTCGACCAGCTTGCCTTGAATCGCCATTTGCAGGACGGATTTTTGCATATCGTCGGGGAAACGCTTGTTGAAGGCTTCGAGCTTGCTCCACGCCTGTTCATAGCGGTCAATCAAGGGCAACAGCTCTTCGATCTTAGCAACAATGCGCTTTTGCTCAGAAAAAGGCGGTAAAGGGAATAATAGTTTTATCAGGTCGTCTTTATTGAACCCTGCTTGAGCTGAGCGGGTATTATTCTTGATAAACAACTGATAAAGGGGTGATAAATAATAATAGTAAATGTATTTTCGGAAAACTAAATCATGATCGTATAATGGCGTTACTCTTGCCATCGCTACGTTATATGCTCCATCCTCAGCCCAGAATACTTTTCCAAGTGAAGCTCCATATCGCGCTAAGAGTATATCCCCTTTTCTTGTAAACTTTGAAACTTTGTCTATCGGAACAAATACTGGGACTGGATTTTTACCATAATCACGAATTTGAAAAAGCCTAACATATCCATCTGCTTGATAATCAATAAAATTCGATTTTGGTGGCTGACTGCCTCCTATCACCTCAAAAAAGCAATTATGTCTGACCCATTTCCATGTCTTAGGTATATCAAACGGCACTTCTTCCTCTGTGATTTCGGGCAGGGGTTTTTCTTTTTTGATTTTGCCCTCTTTGATAAGGCGCTGTTTTTCCTCTTGGATTTGGCGGTAGAGTTCCTCGGCTGTGCCTTCCTCCGGGCGCTGTTCTACAAGCCTTCCCTGCACGGCAAGCTGCAAAATGCTGCTCTTTAACTCCTGCGGCGTCATAGCTCGGCACCTCCGAGAATGGCGGTGATGTCCGCTAACACGCGGTCGATCTCGGCGTTGAGCGAGGCGCGTTCCTCCTGATAGCGCTGAATGAGATCCATCGGGTCGAGGATCTCTTCCTCGATATGCGGATAGCCGCAGAGGTCGAGGTTGTAGCCAAACTCCTTTTCAAGCTGTTCGGCGGTGTATTTCTTCGCCTTGTCAAAACCGTCAACATTGATTTCTACGCGGTCGTTCCACCACTCGATTACCGGGTCAAAGTGGTCGAGGCGCATGGGCTTTGTCTTGGAAAAATGCTTGTATTCCGCAGGCATATCCAGACGGTAAAACCATGTTTCCTCCGTGGGATGGGTGCGGTCAAAAAACAGGATATTCGTCGTGATGGACGTATAGGGCGCAAACACGCTCGACGGCATACGGATGACCGTGTGCAGGTTGCACTCTTTGAGCAGCTTTTTCTTGATGTTGATTTTCGCGTTGTCGGTGCCGAACAGAAAACCGTCGGGCAAAATCACCGCCGCGCGTCCGTTCTGCTTTAAGCGGTAGAGAATGACCGCCATAAACAAGTCGGCGGTCTCGCTGCTGGCGAGGTCGTCGGGAAAATGACTTTTTATATCCGCTTTCTCGTTGCCGCCGTAGGGCGGATTCATCAAGATCACGTCAAAGCAATCGTCGTCGGTATAGTCGAGCAAATCGCGCGTCAGGGAATTGTCGTGGAACACGCGCGGCACGTCGATATCGTGCAGCAGCATATTGGTGATGCAGAGCATGTAGGGAAACTGTTTTTTCTCGATGCCGTAGATAGAATCGCCGTATTCCTCTTGGTCGGCAACAGATTTGACCTGCTTTTCAAGCTCCTTGAGCCAGCTTGTCAAAAATCCGCCTGTGCCGCAGGCAAAGTCCGCCATCTTCTCCCCTATTTGTGGCTGAATCATCTTTGCCATAAAATCGGTTACGGCGCGCGGCGTATAAAATTCGCCTGCCGAACCCGCGCTTTGCAGCTCTTTCAGAATCGTTTCATAGATTTCGCCGAAGGCGTGGCTTTCCTCGTAGTCGCCGAGGTCGAGCGCGTCGATGACGTTGAGCACCTGACGGAGCAAAACGCCGTCCTTCATATAGTTGTTTGCGTCGGCAAAGGTCGTCTGTACGATCGCTTTCTTAATGGGCGTTTCCTTGGTGACAGACAGGTTTTTCAGCGTCGGGAACAGGGTGTTGTTGACAAAATCCAATAGTGGGTCGCCCGTCATGGCGTTGCCCGATTTGTCGTCATGCGCCCAGTTTAACCAGCGGCAGTTTTCGGGAATGATGGATGTATAATCGCTGTCGTCAAACTCCCAGTCCTGCTCCTTTGCGTCATAGACCTTCAGGAACAGCATCCACGCGATCTGCTCAATGCGCTGCGCGTCGCCGTTGATACCTGCGTCGTTGCGCATGATGTCGCGCAGCCTTTTGACGAATCCTGATAAATTGCTCATGATTAACCTGCCTTATAGAGTTCTGCTTCCAGTTCCTTTACCGCCTGACGATAGCCCTCTCTGCCGCCAAAATAGGAAGCAATTTTGGACGGCTTGCCGTACTTGCGGAAGGGGTCAAGCTGTAAGATTTCGGTTTGTTCGATTTCATAAATACCGGTGTTCATATATCTGTCGAGCAGCGCTTCGAGTATTTCACGCGCCACGCCGCTGTATTTGCTGAGAAAGTCGCGCTTTTTGACGTTGTCGGCACGCTCTTTTCGCGTCAGCGGCTTTTTGTCAAAGGCAACGTGACAGATGAAATCAAAGTCGTCCACGTCGGACATGTTTTGCTCTGCTTTCATGGCTTCCAAATCAATGCCCTGTTCGCGCAGCAGCTCACTGATAACGCGTTTTTTGTCCTCCGCCGACCACTGCTGAATGAAGTTGTCGAGCGAGGCATACTTGCCGACGATGTTTGACTTGGTGTAATCGACAATGCTCTCGTGACGCAGCAGCTTGCCGTTTGCGTCATAGACCGAAACGGATTTGCCGATGATCTCCACGCGGCAGCCGTTTGCATCCACGATCGGGACGACGCGCATTCCGGGAGGTGTCTCAACCGGCGGCTTATCACCGGGGTCTCCCGGCTCCTTCGGCTTTTTGCCGTCTTTTCCGGCGTTGGGGTCATAACCCTCCACCATCTCGATCGGACCGTCCCAATCAGGGTCGGCAAATAGTCGGGTGACGTTACGGAAATCCATTACGACAAAGTGATTTTTGCCTTCCTTTTCACGCAAACGCGTACCGCGTCCGATGATTTGCTTAAACTCGGTCAAAGAGCTGATCATTTCGTCCAACACGATCAGCTTTGTCATTTTGCAGTCAGCGCCGGTGGAAAGCAATTTTGAAGTCGTAGCGATTACGGGATATTTTTCTCTAACAGAAATAAAGTAATCCAATTTGCTCTTGCCGTATACGTCCGAACCGGTAATGCGTACCACATAATCGGGGTTTTCTTTGCACATATCGGCGTTCAACTCGGCAAGTGCGTTACGCATATTCTGCGCGTGGTTTTCGTTGGCGCAAAATACGATCGTCTTTTGCATACGGTCGGTCGCTTTTAAGTAATTCGTGATCTCTGCGGCGACTTCGTAAATCCTATCCTCTATGATGATGTTGTAATCAAAGTCGCTGTTGGTATATATCCTATCCTCAATGGGATTGCCGTTTTTATCAGTCTGACCTTTATACGGTCGCCATCCCTCGCCGATGTTGGTGTGGATATTATACACCTTGAACGGTGCCAAAAAGCCGTCGTCAATACCTTCACGCAGGCTGTAAGTGTAGACAGGCTCGCCAAAATAATCGATGTTGGAAATGTACTTGGTTTCTTTTGGTGTGGCAGTCATGCCGATTTGCGTGGCGGAAGAAAAGTATTCCAGAATTTTGCGCCAGTTGCTGTCCTTCTTAGCAGAGCCGCGGTGACACTCGTCAACTATAATCAGGTCAAAGAAATCCTTTTGGAAGAGCTGTGCAAAACGCGCGACAGCATCTTCGCCTTCTTCCTCTTTATCATCATTGCCGGTGAGCTGCTGATAGAGCGAGAAATAAACTTCATGTGAGGTGATAGTGACAGGGTCGTCCTTCGCAAAGTTGATTTTATGAATGGTCTTTTTCAAAGGCGAAAAGTCCTGTTGAATGGACTGGTCGACTAAGATATTTCTGTCAGCTAAGTAAAGAACCTTTTTCTTCAAGCCGCTTTTGAGCAAACGGTAG
>CACZWQ010000015.1 GCA_902784855.1 uncultured Ruminococcus sp.
GGGAGCCTCAGTGGGAGCCTCGGTAGGAGCCTCGGTGGGAGCCTCGGTAGGAGCCTCAGTGGGAGCCTCGGTAGGAGCCTCGGTGGGAGCCTCGGTAGCGGGCTGCTCTTCTTTGGGGAGGTTCAGTCTCTCGCGAACGAGATCAAGCCACGGATACTTCACGGTCTTGGTCTGCTCAACGTCGCCCTCAACGGTGGTGGTGGTGATGGAGGAGTATCTGTATACATCCTTCAGTGTGCCGTCGTCCTTGAGGTCGTCAACGCCGTCAACATGCTCATAGGGAACCGCTTCCGCAAGCTTGTCGCCGAATTTCTCAACATATGTGTCATAAACATCCTGAGAGGTGGTGCCGAATCTTTGGAGAACGGGCGCGATCTTCGCCCAAGAGAAGGAAGGCTCGTTGACGGGGTTGGGCAGAAAATCCTTGAGGGCGTTTGCCATCTCAAGAGAGTCGGGCGAGTTGCCCGCCTTCATGCCGTCGATGTAGGCGCAGAGGGTGGAAACCTTTCTGATCGGGCCGCCGACGCCGTTGTCGGAACGCGCAAGGTAGTCGATCTTCTGCGAGTTAGCGGTGTTTTCACGGGTCTTTGCGGGGCTGTCTACACTGTAGGTATGACCCAGCAGGGTTGTGTTGAAGTACATGTCGCAGGTCTGGAAGCCGTCGGTGTTGGGCTGGAGCAGGTCGGTCTGACCGGCATTCGCCTTGGTGGAGAAGAGGATACCGTAATCGGCGCCTTCTTCCATCTCGCCCTGGCCGGACTCGGTGATGTCGAAGTAGTACACACTCTCATCGTTCGCATCCTTAAAGGTCGACGTCGAGGGAGCCTCCCATGCTCTGGACTTTACTTCGTTCTTGTTGCCGTAAATGGCATAGTAGTTGCAGAACACGTTGCAGGTGTGCTTTTTCTTGTTCCACTTAACTGACGAATTAGCGCCCCATGCGGTATCGGGGAACTGGAACTTGACCAGCTGGTGACCCGCAGCGAGTCGCTCGGCATAGGTATCCACACCGGTCGACTCGGAATCAACGGGAGCAGCCGACGCGGAGATCGCAGCCATGCCGAAACATGAAGTCGCCATCAAGCCCGAAAGCAGCAGGCTAATGGCTTTTGATGATTTTCTCATCTGAAATTCCTCCTTTTGATAATAACTCATAATGTGAGTAATTACATTATATCTCAAAATGAACAATTTTACAATAGTTTTTTGGAAAAAGTGTAACGAAATTTTCACCATTTTTTTGGCTCTTTCTCCCCCCGCCCGCCCGCATGTCACGGGAGCCAATCCGCGCCCGCGTGCCGCGGGGGTCAGTCCGCGCGTGAAGGGGGTGTGAAAAAGGAAACCTTTAAATCCCGCGTTATTACGCAGGTATTGACGGTAACCGTCCAAGCAGGAACGTGACGTTCCATCCAATCCACGCATGAAAGGGTTGTAAGAAAGGCAACCGTTATTTCCCGCGTTATAGCGCGGGTATTGACGGTAACCGACCAAGAAAACGTTGCACGCGTGGATTGACCCCCGCGGCACGCGGGCGCAAAGTTGTACTTGACAAGGCGCCGTCGAAAGAGTAAAATGTACAGGTATATTATAGAAAAAAGCGAGGGACTGTTATGGAGAACGCTAAGAAAACAATGGAAAAAATCGTCGCGCTGTGCAAGGGCAGGGGCTTTGTGTATCCCGGCTCCGAGATCTACGGCGGACTTGCCAACACCTGGGACTATGGCCCCCTCGGTGTGGCGCTCAAAAACAACATCAAGCAGGCATGGCTGAAAAAATTCGTGCAGGAAAACAAGTACAATGTCGGACTTGACTCCGCCATCCTGATGAATCCCCAGACATGGGTCGCCTCCGGCCATCTCGGCGGCTTCTCCGACCCGCTGATGGACTGCAAGGAATGCAAGACCCGCCACCGCGCCGACAACCTCATCGAGGACTTCGACGGCACCAACGTCGCGGGCTGGAGCAACGAGCAGATGATGGACTACATCAAGGAACACAGCATTCCCTGCCCCAACTGCGGCAAGCACAATTTCACCGATATCCGCCAGTTCAACCTGATGTTCAAGACCTTCCAGGGCGTGACCGAGGACAGCAAGAGCGAGCTGTACCTGCGTCCCGAGACCGCGCAGGGCATTTTTGTCAACTTTGCGAACATCCAGCGCACCACCCGCAAGAAGATCCCCTTCGGCGTAGCGCAGGTGGGCAAATCCTTCCGCAACGAGATCACCCCCGGCAACTTCATCTTCCGCGTCCGCGAGTTTGAGCAGATGGAGCTGGAGTTCTTCTGCAAGCCCGGAACCGACCTCGAGTGGTTCGACTACTGGCGCAGCTTCTGCCGCGACTTCCTCTATTCGCTCCACATCAAGCCCGAGAACCTGCGGCTGCGCGACCACGACAAGGAGGAGCTTTGCTTCTACTCCAAGGCGACCACCGACTTTGAATACCTCTTCCCCTTCGGCTGGGGCGAGCTGTGGGGCGTCGCCGACAGAACCGACTACGACCTCACCCAGCACATCAACACCAGCGGCAAGTCGCTGGAATACTTTGACCAGACCAGCGGCGAGCGTTATGTTCCCTATGTCATCGAGCCGTCGCTCGGCGTGGAACGCCTGTTCCTCGCGATCGTCGTCGAGGCATACGACGAGGAGCAGATCGACGAGAAGGACACCCGCGTCGTCATGCACCTGCATCCCGCGCTGGCGCCCTTCAAGGCTGCGGTGCTGCCGCTGTCCAAAAAGCTGAGCGAAAAGGCGGGAGAGGTCGCCGACATGCTCTCGAAGGACTTTATGACCGACTTCGACGACGCCGGCTCCATCGGCAAGCGCTACCGCCGTCAGGACGAGATCGGCACGCCGTTCTGCGTCACCTATGACTTTGATTCCGTCGAGGATGGCTGCGTCACCGTCCGCGACCGCGACACCATGCAGCAGGAGCGCGTCAAGATCGACGAGCTGAACGCGTATATCGCGGAAAAAATCAAATTTTGATATTATCGTGTAAAAGGGGTTGGCTCTTGTGAGCCAACCCCTTTTTCCTTTTGTGCGTATCAATCGAATATTCGCAGCAGATCATCCTTGCACGCCATGACGCAGTCATAGCCCTCGCGGATGGTCTGGTCAAAGTTTTCCATCGAGAAGATCGCCGTGTTGCTGTTCTTGATGTGGACGCAGTAGTCCGCCAGCTTGCGGCTCTCGCGGGTGCTGTTGATGGAATAGAGATCGAGCGCGCGCCACACCACCTTCATCATACCCTCCAGCCCCGTTTCGGGAACATATTCGGAGATGTCGAAGGTCAGTGCCAGCACCTTGCCCACGCCCATGTCGCGCAGCACCTTGACGGGCAGGTTGTCCTTGGAGCCGCCGTCGATGAAGTTGTACTGCTGATAGTTGCAGGTCGTGTAGATGCCCGGGAAGGTCATGCTCGCGCGGACAGCCAGCTCCAGCGGCGCGCCGGTGATGTAGTGGATGTGCTCGGTCTCCAGTCCCTCGTCCAAGGTCGTGAAGATGCACTCGTCGGTGGTGTAGGTGTCGTTGGTGCAGATCGAGAGGTTGATCGGCAGGTCATGGAAGCCTTCGATGCCGCGCCGATCCATCATGGCGCGGATGACGTTGGAGATCACCGCGCCGTCCTTCAAGCCGTCCTTGTCCGTCTTTTTGTTAAATTTCAGCGACGCAAGCTGCGCGACGATCGGAACGGGGCGGAAATCGGCAAGCGTCTCCCAATAGTGCTCGGCAAAATCGCGCATTTCCTTCGGGGTGCAGCCCATCGCCACCAGCGTCGCCATCGCCGAGCCCGAGCTGGTGCCCGACACATACTGCGGGCGCAGACCCAACTCATACAGTGCCTGAACCGCGCCGATATGCGCGATCCCCTGCAAGCCGCCGCCCGAAAATACGACGCCGAGCTCGTCCTTGCGTTTTTCCTTATTTCTCGGTTTCAACTCAATTCCCCTTTTGTTTCTGTTTTTTCTTATTTCTTAACGGCTGAACCGGTAGACGTTGCAGTAGGATTCCGTCTCCACAAAATAGTCGTACCAATTGAAGAATTCTTCAAACTGCCTGTCCGCCTGGATCAGCTCACAGTGCTTGAGATCGGTGTTGTTTTTGATTTTGTCGATGACCGTGTCCTCGTCTGCCAGACGCGAGATGTAAACCGTCACCTCGTTGAGCCCGCGCAGCTTGGCATCGTTCACCAGCTTGTCAAGGCTGTTGCTTTCGGTGCGCTCCACGTTGCCGTTGGTCATGAAGCTCTGTGCCAGCGACGCCACCTTGCCGTTCGTGATCACGCCGCGCTTTTGGGCAAAATCATCCAGCTCGGTGTAGAGCGTCTTGGACATCTCGGTGGTCTTGGCGATCATCGTGCTGTCATAGTTCATGAACTTGTCGATACACTTGTTCCACTCCATCATCGAGGTGCCGACAAAGACGCAGTTTTTCGTCTGCGGCTGGTAGAGCGTCGTTTCGCCGTAGATGTAGTAGGGCTTCACAAGCAAAAACGCCAGACCGCTTGCGAGGATGATGCCCACGGGCACCACAAGCCGCAGTTTTTTCGCGTTGACGAGGCTGAACATGCGCAGCATCGCAAAGCTGTACATCAGCGAGAGCAGCGGCAGGCTCGCCATCACGTAGCGGTCGCTGTTGAACGGCGACACCAGCGCGATGAAGATGAAGTACACCGTGCCGGGGATGATGATGAACCACGCCTTGCGCGGCAGCTTCTGCTTTTTTACCGTGCGCAGCAGCAGCCACGAGAGCAGCGCGAGACCGGTGCAGCCGTACAGCAGCCAGCTTTGCCCGAGGAACATCTCCTTCACGAGGAGCTGCACATAGCACAGCAGCTTGTAGCCGAAGTAGGTGACGACGGTGATCATATCGATCTCGAGCTTGAGCGAGCCGAAGCCGCGGTTGCCGCCCAGCACGTTGGTGATGATGTAGGGATACGCCGCCAGCGCGAGACCAGCGCCGACCAAGGCGGTGATGATATAGATGATCAGCGACTTGATATGCCGCTCCCGGATGGAGAAGATCAGGAACACCAAGCCGATCAGTCCCGCGCAGAGGATGAAATAATACTGCGTGAGGATGCCGAGTGTGACCGTGACGAGCATGAGCAGGGCACGGATGACGCTCACCCGGCTGCCGCCGTCGTAAATGCGCAAAGTCAGGTACAAGAACGCCAGCACCCAGAAGGTGAGCGAAGCGTACATGCGCAGATAGACGGTCGTGGTGATGCAGGCGATGCTGAACGCGTAGCCGCCCACACCGACGAGGGCATAGAAATTGTTCCCCGTGACGCGCTTTCCGATGCCGTAGAGCAGCAGCAGCGCGCCCGTCATCATGACGACGTTGATCGAAAACGCCAGCCAGCGGCTGAACACGCCCGGGAAGAACGAGCAGACCGTATGCACCAGCGCGTAGTAGAGCGGCGGGTGCGAAGCGTCGATCACCTGATTGTCATAGACGTTTTTATAGTCGAAACGGTGCTCGCCCGCGGCGAGGTATTCGGTAAAATCCTCGGGCGAATTCCATTCGCCGTCCACGCCGAGCTGCTTGGACGAGTTGGCGAGGTTATAGGTGAGCAGTTCGTCCTCGTGATAACCCTGCTTCACCGCCATAAAGATAAAACTGAGCGCAAGGCTGACGATGATGATCACCGCCAGCCAGATGCGCGTGGATTTTTTTCCGAGTTGCATGGCAGATACCTTTTAATGATATTATGAGAGCTTTGTACCGCACTCTGTGCAGAACATCACCTCGGGATCGGTGGTGCGGAAGCCGCAGAAGGGACATTGTTTTTCCTGAGGCGCATAGGACGGCGCAGGAACGGAAGGTGCATCGAGATTCTCAAGACGGGCGCCGCAGTTGTTGCAGAACATCGCCTCGGGATCGGTGCAGCGGAAGCCGCATTCCGTGCAGAAGCGAACCGCATTCGCATTACCGCCGAACGGCTTGGGCTGTTCCTTTTTGACGCCGCCCTTGACAGGCGCGCCGCACTCGACGCAGAAAATACAGTCATCCTCCAGCGCAGCGCCGCACTGCGGACAGACAGTCGGTTTTTCCTCGGCTTTGGGCGCCTCGGTCACGGGAAAAGCCGCGAGCGGCGGCTCAACCGGCGCGACATCAGGCTCTTCAACGACGGGTTCCTCAACAGCAGGCTCCTCCACGACGGGTTCTTCAACAGCAGGCTCCTCCACAACGGGTTCTTCAACCACGGGATCCGCTGCCGCAGGTTCCTCCGCAACGGGCTCCTCCGCTGCCGGCTCCTCGTCAAAATCATCCTCGTCCTCACTGCGGAACTCGGAGAGACGGATGCCGCAGAAGTTGCAGAAGAGGGATCTGACCGAGATCTCTTCGCCGCAGCTCGGACAGATCAGCAGTCCGTTTTCGCGGAGTACCGCCGCCTTGTGATCGGCGATCGCCTTCTCGCACGCCTTGACCTCCTTGATCAAGCTGCGGAATTCCGCCTTTTTGTCGCGTCTGTGAGCAGCGTAGTACTGCTCGCCGATTTTGGTGTAAATCTCTTGGATTTTTTGTTCTTGTTCCTTTAACAGGTTTTCATCATAAGTCACGATATCATGCACTCCTTTATTGGTAAAATTATATACTTTTACTTATTCATTATAATATAAACTCCCTTGCCGTGTCAATGGTTTTTTTGAAGTGCAACAGACCCGGAGAAAAATCCCGGGTCTGCCGAAAAAGGTTATCTTCTCTTTTTTCTGCGGTTGAAGTCGTGCGCGATCTTTTGGTTCCATGCGGCTGACATCGGCGCGCCGCAGCGCATATTCGTGACCGCCTCGCTGACCGCCTCATAGACAACTGCCGTGCCCTCGCGGTCGGCGTGATAGTTTACCGCATTGTCAGGGCGGATACCGTAGCTCTTGGCGGTGGCGATCGCGTCGATGTTGGCTCCGATGAACAGGAATTCCCAGCCGTACTTCTTTTGCTCGTGCTCGATCATCTTCTTGATCTCCTTGCCGCTGTATTCCCGGCTGGCGTTCTCCAAGCCGTCGGTGATGATCACGAACATCGTCCGCGCGGGCACGTCCTCGGGACGGGCGTATTTGTGGATGTTGCCGATGTGATGGATGGATTTGCCCAAGGCGTCCAGCAGCGCGGTGCAGCCGCGCACGGTGTAATCCTCACGGGTGAGGTCCGCTACGCTTTCGATGGGCAGCCTGTCGTGCAGGACGACCGTCTCGTGGTCAAAGAGCACCGTGGAAACATAGGCGGTGCCCTCATGACGGCGCTGCTTCTCCAGCATGGAATTGAAGCCGCCGATGGTGTCGCTCTCCAAGCCTCCCATGGAGCCGCTGCGGTCGAGAATGAATACCAGCTCGGTGATGTCGTTTGTCTTTTTCATATTGATTACCTCCGTCGTTTTATGGTAGCTTTATGATAGCACATGCCTGCGAAAAAAAGGTCGCTTTCAAAGCGACACTTTCCCTACTACGGCTGTAGCAGCAATCCGCGCCCGAGTGCCGCGGGGGTCAGTCCGCGCGTGCGACGTGTGTATGGACGGTGACTGCTAAAGCCCGCGCTATAACGCGGGATAAGAACCTCGCCTTCCGCACAAACAACGCACGCGCGGACTACGGCTGTAGCAGCAATCCACGCGTGCGACGTGTGTATGGACGGTAACTGCTAAAGCCCGCGCTATAACGCGGGATATGAACCTTGCCTTTCACACAAACGTTGCACGCGCGGAGTGAAAATCTTCAACTTGACAAATACAGGCAAAAATGCGATAATATGAAGTTGTATATAAATTCAAAAGACAAGGGGCGTCAATATGGCACAGGAACTCGAAAAAACCTATAACCCGTCCTCGTTTGAGGATAAGATCTACGACTTCTGGATGAAGGGCAACTACTTTCACGCCGAACCCGATCCCGAAAAAACACCGTATACCATCGTCATGCCGCCGCCGAACATCACCGGACAGCTCCACATCGGCCACGCGCTCGACGAGACCTTACAGGATATCCTGATCCGCTGGAAGCGCATGTCGGGCTACTGCGCGCTTTGGCTGCCCGGCACCGACCACGCCTCCATCGCCACCGAGGCGAAGATCGTGGAAGCCCTGCGCAAGGAGGGCGTCTCCAAGGACGATCTGGGCAGAGAAAAATTCTTGGAACGCGCATGGGAATGGAAGCGCGAATACGGCGGCAGGATCACCCGCCAGCTCAGAAAGCTCGGCGTCAGCTGCGACTGGGAGCGCGAGCGCTTTACCATGGACGAGGGCTGCTCGGACGCGGTCAAGGAGGTCTTTGTCAAGCTGTATGAGGACGGCAAGATCTACCGCGGCAACCGCATGGTCAACTGGTGCCCGCACTGCAACACCTCCATCTCCGACGCTGAGGTCGAGTATGAGGAGCAGCAGGGCCACTTCTGGCACATCCTCTATCAGGTCAAGGAAACGGGCGAAATGCTGGAGATCGCCACCACGCGCCCCGAGACCATGCTGGGCGATACCGCCGTCGCCATCAATAAGGACGACGAGCGCTACAAGCACCTGCACGGTTGCCATGTCATCCTGCCCCTGCTGAATAAAGAGATCCCGATCGTCTGCGACGAGCACGCCGACATGGAAAAGGGCACGGGCGTCGTCAAGATCACCCCCGCCCACGACCCCAACGACTACGAGGTCGGTCAGCGCTGCAACCTGCCCATCGTGCGCGTGTTCACCTACGACGGCCACATGACGGGCGCGTCCGACGTCGCCGCCTACGAGGCGTTGAAGGCAAAGGGCAACCTCGCCGAGAACGAGCCCGAGGTGCTCGACTGCGGCAAGTACGCCGGCATGGACACCATGACCGCCAGAGAAGCGATCGTCGCCGACCTTGAGGCGCTCGGTCAGCTCAAAGCGGTCAAGGCGCACACCCACGACGTCGGCACCTGCTACCGCTGCCACACCACCATCGAGCCGATGGTCTCCAAGCAGTGGTTCGTGCGCATGGAGCCGCTCGCCGAGCCCGCCATCAAGGCGGTGCGCGACGGCGAAACCAAGTTCATCCCCGCCCGCTTTGACAAGGTCTATTTCAACTGGATGGAAAATATCAAAGACTGGTGTATCTCCCGTCAGCTCTGGTGGGGTCACCGCATCCCCGCCTACTACTGCGAGGCGTGCGGCGATGTGACCGTCGCCAAGGAAATGCCCGAGAAGTGCTGCCACTGCGGCTGCACCAAGCTCGTTCAGGATGAAGACACCCTCGACACCTGGTTCTCCTCCGCGCTCTGGCCGTTCTCGACCTTGGGCTGGCCGAAGGACACCGACGATCTGAAATACTTCTACCCCACCGACACGCTGGTGACGGGCTATGATATCATCTTCTTCTGGGTCGCGCGCATGATCTTCTCCGCGCTCGAGCAGACAGGCAGGGTGCCGTTCGACACCGTGTTCATCCACGGCATCGTCCGTGACGAGCAGGGCAGAAAGATGTCCAAGTCGCTGGGCAACGGCGTTGACCCGCTCGAGGTCATCGAGAAGTACGGCGCCGACGCGCTGCGCTTCCTGCTGGTGACGGGCAACTCTCCCGGAAACGACATCCGCTACTCCGAAAAGCGCATCGAGGCGTGCTCCGCCTTTGCCAACAAGCTTTGGAACGCCTCGCGCTATGTCCATATGAACATCGACGACTTCAACGTCAAAAATGAGGTTCCCGCCACATTGACCACCGAGGACAAGTGGATTCTCTCCACCCTCAACACGGTCGCCGGCGAGGTCAACGAGAACCTCGGAAAATTCGAGCTCGGCATCGCGGTACAGAAGGTCTACGAGTTCACCCGCGACTGCTTCTGCGACTGGTACATCGAGCTGACCAAGGCAAGGCTCCACAGCGACGGCGAGGACGCACAGAACGCCCGTCAGGTGCTGCTCTATGTCCTCGACCGAATCCTGAGGATGCTCCATCCCTTCATGCCCTACATCACCGAGGAGATCTGGCAGACCATCCCCCACGAGGGCGAGACCGTCATGCTGGCGGCATATCCGCAGCGCTGTGACGAACTTGACTTCCCCGAGGCGGCTGCCGAGATGCGCCGCATCATGGACGCCATCCGCGCCATCCGCAACCGCCGCAACGAGATGAACGTGCCGCCCTCACGCAAGGCGAACATCTTCGTCGCGACCAAGTTCCCGCAGACCTTCAAGGACGGCGAGGCATTCATCCGCAAGCTTGCCGCCGCGAACGAGGTAACCGTCGCGGACAGCTTTGACATCGAAGGCGCAGTCACCATCGTCACCGCCGACGCGAAGATCTACATCCCGCTCGACGAGCTGGTGGACAAGAAAGCGGAGCTGGAACGCCTGAACAAGGAACTGGCTCAGTTGCAAAAGCGTCTTGCCCAGAGCGAGGGCAAGCTGAAAAATCAGGGCTTCGTGTCCAAGGCGCCCGCCGCCGTAGTGGAAGGCGTCAGGAAACAGGCGGAAAAGGAGCGCGAACAGCTCGCCCTGATCGAAGCTGCCATCGCCGCGCTGCAATAAAATCCATCAATCCACACACCCTGCGGGGCTGTTGCACAAATCGGTGCAGCAGCCCCGTCTTTTTTATGAAACCCCTTGACAGGGGCGATTCCCTGTGCTATACTGATATCAACATATGAACAGTTATTCATCTGTTCAATTATAGAAATCAGGTGATCCTATGGAAAATAAACAATGTCTCGACATCGAGGTGCTGTTCGAGCTTGCCGACCTGTTCAAGGTGTTCGGCGATTCGACCCGCCTGCGCGTGATGGTGACCATCGCCGACACGGAGATGGCGGTCTCCGATATCGCGGATTCGCTGCACATGGAACAGAGCACCATCTCCCATCAGCTGCGCGTCCTGCGGCAGAACAAGCTCGTGCGCGTCCGCCGCGACGGTAAGCAGATGTACTACACCCTCGACGACGACCATGTGAAGAAGATCATCGAAATGGGCTTAGACCATATTTTGGAGTGAGGGATGCACCATGAAACAGACGTTGCTGCTGGAAAACCTGACCTGTGCCCACTGCGCCTCCAAGATCGAAGCGGCGATCGCGCAGACGGAAGGCTATCGAAACGTCAGCTACAACTTTGCCACCAAAAAGCTTTCCTTTGAGACCGAAAAGCAGGACGCCAAGTCGGAGATCCAATCCATCTGCGACAGTATTGAGGACGGCGTGAGGGTCTGCGAGGCGCACGAGCATCATGAGCACCACGAGCATGACCACCACTGCCACGGAGAAGCA
Source organism: uncultured Ruminococcus sp. (assembly GCA_902784855.1). GTDB lineage: Bacteria > Bacillota > Clostridia > Oscillospirales > Acutalibacteraceae > Ruminococcoides. The sequence continues at coordinate 11,217 of CACZWQ010000015.1, forward strand.
TGCGGCTGCCATGACCATGCGCACGGACATGCGCACGGACATGAACACGAGCACGAGCACGGAGAGGGCGGCGCTTTGAAAAAGGGACTGCTGATCGCCTCTGTCATCCTCGGCGCAGCGGCGCTGGCGCTGCACCTGCTGTGGCACGGCGAAGCCGCGCATTGGACGGTGTTCGGGCTGAGCCTGGCGGCGTCGCTCGCCGCGGGCTACGACGTCTTTCTCAAGGGCGTGAAAAACGCCTTTCGGCTGCGGATTGAAGAGACCGTGCTGATGACCGTCGCGGTGATCGCGGCGTTCTGTCTCGGCGAACCGGTCGAGGCGGCGATGGTCACCATCCTCTTCTCCGTCGGCGAGTTCATCGAGGATATGGCGGTCGGCAGAAGCAGACGCGATATCGAAAAACTCAGCCAAATCCGCCCCGATACGGCGACCGTCCTCGAAAACGGCGCCGAGATCATCCGTCCCGCCGCGCAGGTCGCCGTCGGCTCCGTCATCGTGATCAAGCCGCATGAGCGGGTGCCGCTCGACGGCACGGTACTTACCGGCAGCTCGATGCTCGATCTCTCGGCGCTGACGGGCGAAAGCCTGCCGCAGCAGGTGAGCGCGGGACAGGAGGTGCCGAGCGGCGCGATGAACGGCGAGGGGCTGCTGACGATGCAGACGACCAAGGCGTTCGGCGACAGCACCGCCACGCGTATCCTGCGGCTGGTGGAGGAAGCCGCCGCGCAGAAGGGCAAGCGCGAAAAGCTGATCAGCCGCTTTGCCAACATCTACACCCCGATCGTCGTGGGACTTTCCCTGCTGATCGCCGTCGTGCCCCCGCTCTGCGGGCTGGGAAGCTTTGCCCTGTGGATCAAGCGCGCGCTGGTCGTGCTGGTCGCGAGCTGCCCCTGCGCCATCGTGATCTCGGTGCCGCTCTCCTACTACGCGGGCATCGGTGCGGCGTCGCGCATGGGCGTGCTGATCAAGGGCGGCAGGTATCTGGAGGCGCTTGCCAAGGCGGATTGCTTTGCCTTTGACAAGACGGGCACCCTGACGACGGGCAAGATCACGGTTTCCAGGATTTTTGCCTACCGCGGCTACAGCCGGGAGCAGGTGCTCTCGCTGGCGGCTGCATGTGAAAAATACTCCTCCCACCCCATCGCGCTGTCGATTCGGGAGCGCTGCGGCACAGACGCTCCCGCACTGAGCGATTACCGCGAGATCGCGGGCTGCGGCACCTCGGCGACCTATCGGGGCAAGACGCTCGCCTGCGGCAATTCCAAGCTCCTGACAGAAGCGCTCCCCGCAGAGCTGAACGGCGTATGCGCCGTCTATCTGGTTTATGACGGCGCGCTGATCGGTGCGCTGGCGCTCGGCGACACACTGCGGGACGAAGCGAAGGAGGTGCTGGCGTCGCTGAAACAGCTGGGCGTGCGGCGGCAGCTCATCCTCACGGGCGACAGCCGCCAAAACGCCAAAGCGACTGCCGCGCAGCTCGGACAGGTCGAAACGCGCGCCGAGCTGATGCCGCAGGATAAGCCCGACGCGATCGACACGCTCCACCGGGAGGGACATACGGTCTGCTTCGTCGGCGACGGCATCAACGACGCGCCCGTGCTGACAAAGAGCGACTGCGGCATCGCCATGGGCTTCGGAAGCGAGGCGGCGATCGAGGCGGCGGACGCCGTGCTCGCAGCAGGCAATCTGAGCGCACTGCCGAAGGCAGTCAGGCTCTCTCGCCGGGTCATGCAGACCATCCGCTGCAACATCATCTTTGCGCTTGCCGTCAAGGCGGCGGTCATCGCGCTGGCGTTCTTCGGCTTGGCGCAGATGTGGATGTCGGTGCTTGCGGATACGGGCGTCTGCGTGGCGTGCGTGCTCTACGCCGCAAGGCTGCTGCGCACGAAATAGCGAGGTGCGCAATTGTTGAAGAAAAAAGCAAGACCGGTTCCAAGCCAAAAGCAGCTTGGAACCGGTCTTTTCAGTCGTTATGAAACGAACGGTTCAGTGATTTTCATCAACTGATATTTTTCCGTTTATCCGACTTTCGCGTTCGCGGTGTCGCCGAAGCAGTTGAAACGGAAAAGCTTGCATTCGTCATTCTTGTTATCGCACAGAACGCTCGCCTCGGCGATCTTGCCGCCTTCGATGAGCATGGTCAAGCCGACCATCTGGCACAGCTTCGATCTGAGGTTGAGTCTGTCGCCTTCGTTTGTAACAAGATATACGTTGCCCTCGCAGGTATCAAGCACGGCGAGGAACTCGGCTACATCAATGTTGTGTAAGTTCATGATGGGTGTCATATCGTTTCCTCCTTAACGTTGTTTCGCCTGCCGCTGTTATCAGCGTGCCGGCATTGTTTCGTGCGCCATTTACCATTTGGCAAATCATGATTTTTTATCGACCGTTTGTTGTTCAGTTGTTACTCGAGTAAGCTTGTGAAGCAAGCCGATTTGTCAGGCGGACTGTTTACCTGACACTCACTATTATACGCAGCTTTTCGAAAAAGTCAACAATTTTTTGGTTCTGCATTTGTGCACTATGACTTTTTTGGGTCAATAATTGCTGACTATTCGGCATGTGATTTGTGCATGTTTGATAAGTTAATGCTTTATCGGAATTAACCGTGACATTTTTTTAACAATTATTTTGAGCATTCTGTCCAACTTCGATTGTCTATGATAACGATCTGCGTACCGTTTTGCCAAACTTGAATTTTCCGTAAAAGCAAAATAATGAACATCCCGGCATAAATTACCGGCAGCGTGTCACCGGCAGCGTGTCGCTGCACCCAATCCACGCGTGAAAGAATTGTTGTAACGGTCACCATCATTTCCCGCGGCATGATGCGGGCGTTAAATCAAACCATATTGACAAACGTTTGCCTGATCGGAAGTATGCCGTTTTGATCAAAAAAATCAGCGACTGCCCATGCAGCCGCCGGATCACTTTTTCTTTTTATACGCCTCTTTGAAGGGCACCACCGTGCCGTCCTGCTCCTCCACGCTGACATTATCGAGCGTTTGCGAGAACTGCTGACGGATCTCGCCGAGGTAGATCTTATAGAGCTTCTTCTGCTCCTCCTGCTCGGCGGGCGTCAGCCCGGCGGTTTTCTTCTTCTTGGCAAGCTCGTTGATACGCGCGAGCATGTGTTTATCCATACGATCACCCTTGAAAATACAGGGGCGCGCCGCTGCACGCCCCTGCCCGTAACGGCTGACTGCCGTAAAATCAATCAGTTGTTGATCAGCTTATCCTCGTCAGACCAGCTGTAGAGCTTTCTGACTTCCTTGCCGATGGTCTCGGCGGGCGACTCTGCGGCGAGCTTGCGCATCGCGCGGAAGTGTGCCTGACCGCCTGCTGCGGACATGTCGAGGAGGAAGTCCTTGGCAAAGGAACCGTCCTGAATGTTGGCGAGGATCTGCTTCATCGCCTTCTTGGTGTCGTCGGTGATGATCTTGGGACCGGTGATGTAGTCGCCGTACTCAGCGGTGTTGGAGATGGAGTAACGCATGCCGGCAAAGCCCGACTGATAGATCAGGTCGACGATGAGCTTCATCTCGTGGATGCACTCGAAGTATGCGTTTCTGGGATCGTAGCCTGCCTCGCAGAGAGTCTCAAAGCCCGCCTGCATCAGCGCGCAAACGCCGCCGCAGAGAACTGCCTGCTCACCGAAGAGGTCGGTTTCGGTCTCGGTTCTGAAGGTGGTCTCGAGAACGCCCGCTCTTGCGCCGCCGATGCCGAGCGCATATGCCAGCGCGAGATCCTTCGCCTGACCGGTCGCGTCCTGATATACCGCTACCAGGCAGGGAACGCCCTTGCCGACCTGATACTCGCTGCGGACGGTGTGACCCGGGCCCTTGGGCGCGATCATGGTGACGTCGACGTCTGCGGGAGGAACGATCTGACCGAAGTGAATGGCAAAGCCGTGTGCGAACATCAGCATGTTGCCCGCCTCGAGGTTGGGCTCGATGTCAGCCTTATACATAGCCGCCTGCTTTTCGTCGTTGATGAGGATCATGATGATGTCAGCCTTCTTGGCTGCTTCTGCCGCAGTGAACACCTCAAAGCCCTGTGCCTCAGCCTTTGCCCAGGACTTGCTGCCCTTGTACAGACCGATGATGACGTTGCAGCCGGACTCTTTGAGGTTCAGCGCGTGTGCGTGACCCTGGCTGCCGTAGCCGATGATGGCGATGGTCTTGCCCTCAAGCAGGGACAGGTTGCAGTCGCTCTGATAATAGATGGGTGCCTTCATGTTTTCTTTGTAGTCTTTCATTTTGAAATCCTCCTACTTTTTATAAGAGCCAAGAGCGGAGAGTTGAGAGTTGAGAGTTCTCTGTTTTCGAATGCGTGCGAAAACCCTTAACTCTTAACTCTTCCCCTCAGCTTAAATGTATGATAAATTACACCGAGAGCGCGGACGCACCGCGGTCGATGGCGATGGTGCCGGTGCGAACGATCTCGCGGATACCGTAGGGACGGAGCAGGTCGATCAGCGTGTTGACGCGGTTGGTACACTCGCAGTACTCGACGGTCACGCAGCTGGGCGCGACGTCGACGATCTTCGCCTGCATGATCTCGGCGGTCTTGATGATCTCCGCGCGCTTGGAGGCGGCGCAGTGGACCTTGATGAGGATCAGCTCGCGGCTGATGAATTCTCCCTCGGCAAGGCGCTTGACCTTGATGACGGGGATGACCTTATTGAGCTGTTTTTCCAGCTGCTCCACCACATATTCGTCTCCGTTGGCGACGATGGTGATGCGCGACACGTCGGGGTTATTGGTGACGCCGACGGCGAGCGAGTCGATATTGAATCCGCGGCGTGAGAACAATCCCGATATCTTCGAGAGGACGCCCGCGTGGTTTTCTACCAAAACAGATAATGTATACTGCACAGCGCTTCCCCCTTTATATCGACGGCGTGTCGGGATAGACGTTGCAGACAAGGATGAAGGGCTTGTCCGACTTCACCATGTCCTTGATGATCTCCTCGGCTTCCTCGTTGGAATTCGCCTCGGCGTGGTCGATGCCGTAAGCCTCGGCGAGCTTCTGAAAGTCGGGGTCACCCTCGAGGATCGTGCCCGAATGGCGCTTGTCGTAGTGCATATCCTGCAATTCGCGCACCATGCCGAGGCGGTGGTTGCGCATGATGATGATCTTGATGGCGAGCTTGTTGCCGACGATGGTCGCCAGCTCGTTCATGCTCATCTGGAAGCTGCCGTCGCCGCATACCACGACGACGTCACGGTTGGGACGGGCGAACTTCACGCCGACCGACGCGGGGATGGAATAGCCCATCGTGCCCATGCCGCCGGTGGTGAGGAACCTGCCGTCGCGGATCATAAAGTTATTGGCACACCAGATCTGGTTCTGACCGACGTCCGCGACGAGGATCGCCTTGCTGCGGAGCATCGAGCTGAGCCGTGCCACGAGAGCGCGCGGCTCGACAAAGCCGTCGAATTTGGGCGGTGTGCGGAAAAAGCTCTTTTTCCAGCCCTTAACGGTCTCCTGCCACTGATTGGGCACCACATAGTCACCGATCTCCTCGATCATCATGTTGAGGACATTCTTCATGTCGCCGACGATGGGGATCTCGGTTTTGACGTTCTTGCCGATCTCGGCGGGGTCGATGTCGATGTGGATAACGGTGGTATTTTCGCTCATCTGGTCGGGTGCGGCGACCGCGCGGTCTCCCAGACGCGCGCCGCAGACGATCACCAGATCTGCGTCGTGAAGGGCGCGGTTGGCGACAGGCTTGCCGTGGGTGCCGAGCATGCCGAGATACATCTCGTGGTCGCTGGGCATGACGCCGATGCCCATCATCGTGGAGATCACGGGGATGCGGGTCTTGTCGGCAAACGCCTGAAATTTCAGCTTCACGCCCGAGGAGAGCACGCCGCCGCCCGATACGATCAGCGGTCTGCGGCTCTTTTTGATCGCCTCAACCGCGCGTCTGACCTGAACGGCGTGACCGCGGGTATTGGGCTTGTAGCCGATGATATTAACGGAATCGGGATATTCAAAGCGCTCGATCTCTTGCTGCTGGATATCCATGGGAATGTCGATCAATACGGGACCTTTTCTGCCCGTGGAAGCGATGTGGAACGCCTCCTTGAAAATGCGCGGCAGGTCCTCGGTTTTGCCGACCAGATAGCTGTGCTTGACAAACGGCTCGCAGGCGCCCGTGATATCCGCCTCCTGAAAGACGTCTCTGCCCAGCAGGTCGCTGCGCACCTGTCCCGTGATGGCGATCATCGGCACCGAGTCCGCATAGGCGGTGGCGATGCCTGTGATCAGGTTGGTCGCGCCGGGTCCCGAGGTGGCGACGCAGACGCCCGGAAGGCCGCTGCAGCGGGAATAGCCGCTTGCCGCGTGCGCCGCGTTTTGCTCCTGACGGACAAGAACGTGTTTGATATCGGAATCATAGAGCTTGTCATAGAACGGACAGATCGTCGCGCCCGGATAGCCAAAGACGACCTTCACGCCCTCTGCCTCCAGACATTTAACCATGATTTCAGCGCCGCTGATCATCGTGTCATTCCCTCCTTATTCAAATCGCGCATAACTCGTAACGTATATTATACAACAAAGAGAGAAAAAAGTAAAGTAAAATTTGCGCCCGCGCGCCCAAGGGCGCTTTCTCCGCGCAACAAACGTTTGGAAGAAAGGTAAGGTTTTTATCCCGCGTTAGAACGCGGGTGCCGATGGGCACTTTCTCCGCGCTTCAAAGGGATGTATAAACGGTAACCGTCACTTCCCGCGTTCTAACGCGGGCTTGATACTTGACCGTTCCAACAAACGTCGCACGCGCGGGCGCCCAAGGGCGCTTTTTCCGCGCAACAAACGTTTGGAAGAAAGGTAAGGTTTTTATCCCGCGTTCTAGCGCGGGTTTATACGCAACCATTCCAACAAACGCCGCACGCGCGGATTGGCTCCCGCGACACGCGGGCGCGGGTGCCGGTGGGCACTTTTTCCGCGCTTCAAAGGGGTGTATGAACGGCATCCGCCGATTCCCGCGTTCTGACGCGTGAATAATACTTGACCGTTCCAACAAACATCGCACGCGCGGATTGGCTCCCGCGACACGCGGGTCAGAGGTATTTCTTTTTTACGATCTGTATGATGGAAACGGGCAGGGCTGCAATCGCCAGCAGCAGCACCAAGATCGGGAACGGCGTCATGGTGACGACCTCGCTGCTTGTACCGGCAGCCGCCGAAACAAACACCGCGATCAGCGTCATCCAGATAATATCCGCGATCATCATGAAGGCCGCCGTGATCACACCGAAGATACCTGCCGCTCTGACGCGCAAAAACGAAAGCAAGCCCCAGACGAAGCTCATGATCAACGGGATCACAAACAGCGCAATACAGAAAATCGAAAGGCTGTTGGCGGTTTCCTGCACGTTTTGGCTCGAGCTTCCTAAGGTTTGATACACATCCCTGCCGAACGCGGCAAAACCGAAAATATTATACGCGCCGCTGACATAGCTGTTCTTGTAGGTGAACTGCGGCAATAACAAAAGCGCGATCATCAGCACCGCCATCACGCCCGCGATGACATAGAGCACGGTGGGCTTTTTGCCGACAGGCGCCGCTGCAGGCTGCGGATAGCCGTTATACGGCGGCTGGGCATAGCCGTTATACGGCGGCTGCGCATAACCGCCGTCCGCCGCCATGGTGTAGTCATAATCCATCTGCGGCTGCGCGTAACCGTTGCCATACGGCGGCTGCGGCTGCGCATAACCGCTGTCGGGCTGCCTCCTCAAAGGCGCCCCGCAATTGACACAGTTGTTGTTGGTTTCATCGTTTGGAGTTCCGCATTTTCCGCAAAACATAAATCCATCTCCTTATTTTGCATTTTTTTGCCTGACAGGCTGCGGGCTTTGCAACAGGAAATATCCTGCCGCGACCAGCGCCGCGATCAATGCCGTGATGCTGAAAATCAGAAAAATCACCGGCATCGGGGTATTCGAAAAGGCTTCCGTCGCCACGTCGTTTTCGGACAGCGGCACCCGCATCCAGCGGATGCCCATGACGGTCAACAGCAGCGACGCACCCATCAAAAAGAACGAAGCGGTTTTCAGGCGATTCAGGACGCAAACGCCGCCGACTGCCAGCAGCACGGCGCCGCTCACATACAGCAGCAGCAGCGGGACGTTTTCCTCCCGCACAGCGTCGCTGCCGACGTCCTGATTGATCACGCCGATCAGATTATAAGCGAGGACCCGATTGTTGGTCGCTCGGATCCACACGGGAAACAGCGACGCAAGGATCGCCAGCGCTCCCGACAGCAGGCTGATGAGCATAAACAGCAGCGGTTTTCGCTCACGCGGCGCCGTCTGTGCAAGAAACTCCTGTCGGAAAGAAGGCTGATTATCATTTTTCGCCATACTTCTCCTCCTCTCAGCGGACGCGGTTGCGTTGACTCAGCTGTACAGACGAGAAGATGATACCCACAAAACCGAACAGGATCATCAAAAACGGCACTGCCGTGAGATAGGGCAGGGTTCCGCCGTTTCCGTCCTTGAAATAAAGCGTGCCCAGCCGGATGTAATCGAGCAAATAAAGCAGCCAGACGGCGGAAATGTTGGTGAGAAAAATAGAGCCGACCAAGCCCATGCCGCCTGCCGCGCTGACGCGGGCAAAGGAAAAGATCGCCCACAGCAAAATGAACACCGTCGGCACGGCGAACATCACCACCAGAATGGCACCCGTTAGGCTGCCGTCCTCGCCGCGGTAAAACGGACCGGCGACGTCAAATTGTCTGACGATGTGGTCGATGACACTCATATAGCGGTTCGCGTAATTCTCCGAGACAGCTCGTCCCGCAAGATAATCCACGCTCGGCAGTACGACCGTGCTCAAGCACGCGAGCGCCAGCAGACCGTTGAGCATATAGAAGACGATCGCGCCGATCGAGCGCTGCGGCCTTTGATAGGCGGGCGCATAGGCGTCCCGAGGCGCATATCGGCTGCGGTACGGCTGCTGCGCAGCAGGTACCGCCTGCCGGCGTTCTGGTGGGCGGCGCGTGCTGTTGAAGCCGTCCTCATAGCTGTAGTGTTGTTGCGGCTGACGGCTCTCGCCCTGTCCCTGCCGGTGCGTGAGCGGCTCTCCGGGAAGCGGCGCGCCGCAGACAGCGCAGAATTTTGCGCCCGCCGCATTGCTGCTGTGACAATTATCGCAAAGCATCTGCGACCCTCCTTTTATATCATAGAAAACAAAAGATCATGACCCGCTCAACGCGGAATCATCTTATATTATAATCCAACACAACGCTTTTGTAAAGAACCAATCGCACACCCAAGGGTGCGTTCCTCCCGCCTATTCACACGGGAGCGAGAACGAAAACCGACTTCAACGGCGGGGACATACGTTTTCCTGTATCTTGACAAAACCAAAGGGCGCTTTCTCCCGCCTATGCATACAGCAGCAAGAACGGAAACCGACATTGACGGCGGGGCCAAGCAATTATGCATGGACAAATCGCCCGGGTTTTGTTATACTGATAGCAAAAAACGCGGACAATCATCTGCACTGCGTATCAATCTGCTTGGCGCAGCTGACATGCACCGCGACCAGCTCCCGCGGATTGTGCAGCCGCGGCATGGCGACGGTGTTGGAGCAGCCCGCCGAAACGATCAGTCTGCCGCCGAAAAAGCCCTTGTCGTATTTGGGCTTGAAGCCGCCGCCTGCCGAGAACCATCCCCTGCCGAACAGCCTGATCTGCCCGCCGTGATTGTGCCCTGCGAGGGTGAGGTCGATCGCCTTGTCGGCGATCATCGTATCGAAATACTCGGGGTGGTGAGCCAGCAGCAGCTTATAGCCGTCCTTGGCGGCAAAGCGTGCCAGCCACTCCCCATCCGCGTCGGTGGACAGCCCGCCGACGCGCAGCACATTCCCCTTTATGACAAGGGTGCAGTCGGCATTGTCGAGCAGCGTGATCCTGTTTTTGCGCAAAAAGGCATAGTCCTCCGCCGTCAGCTCCTGCTCATGGTTGCCGAGGCTCATCACCACAGGGGCGATTTTCGCCGCGCCGCCGAGCAGGTCATAGGCATGTGCCGAATCGGGCAGATTTCTTCTGCAAAACAGGTTTACGAACGCATAGTTTAGGAAAAAAGCAAGGCGAACGAATAATCGCCGAAACGAGTTGAACCGCATCTTGTAATCAGGCATTCTACCCTCGGCGTAGCGCTCAAGGACGTCACCCGTCACCGCGATCAGGTCCGGGCGGAGCTTTTCGAGCATCGCGAGGATATCGTCGCAGCGTCGGGCATGCACGTCCGAGATCTGTGCGATCACGATCGGTTGTTTCAGTTTTGCCGACGAACAGCGATACTCCGTCAGCACGGCAGGTTTTGACATAATGGATACGCTCCGAATCATTGGTTACACGGTTATTGTACCGAGAAAACGCCGAAAAGTCAAGGCGTCGGCGCTTCGCGCTCTTGACATGATATGCTATCATTACCCGCGCCAGAACTCTGATGCGGGACAGCGACCCGGGAGGTCATGAACTTATGAAAATCACCGCTCTCACCGAAAACACCTCGCAGTGCGGGCTGCCCGTCGAGCACGGGCTGAGCCTGTACATCCAAACCGATACCCATACCATTCTCTTTGATACGGGACAGACCGATCTCTTTGCCCGCAACGCCCGCACACTCGGCTTAGATCTGCGCGCGGTGGATCTCGCGGTGCTCTCGCACGGGCACTACGACCACGGCGGCGGGCTGCAAGCCTTTCTCTCGATCAATCAAACGGCGCCCGTCTATCTGCACCGTCTCGCCTTCGAGCCGCATTACAACGGCGAACGATACAACGGGCTGGATCCCGCGCTTTTGCAAAGCGACCGCCTGATCTTCACCGAGGGCGTGACCGAGATCGCCCCGGGGCTGACGCTCGACGACTGCAACCGCCGCGAAAAGATCTGCGATTTCGGCTCCTTCGGGCTGGACAAGCTCGTAAACGGCAGGCGGCTGCCCGATGATTTCCTGCACGAGCAATACTTATTGATCGAGGAACAAGGCAAGCGCGTGCTCATCAGCGGCTGCTCGCACAAGGGCATCGTCAATATCGCGCACTGGTTCCGCCCCGATATGCTCGTCGGCGGCTTCCACTTCTTCAAGCTGCCCGCCGACGATACGCTGCGGGGCTATGCAAAGCAGCTTGCCGCCATGGATATCCGTTATGAGACCTGTCACTGCACGGGCGTGGAACAGTTCGCTTTTATGAAGCGGTTCATGCCCGAGCTGCACTACCTCTCAACAGGGGATTCCGTCACGATATAATATAAAACGGGGATGTCCGTTTATGGGACATCCCCGTCGTTTTTTATGATCAGCTTCCGAAGCCGAGCGTCTGTATCAGCAGCAGCCAGCTCAGCCCGTAATAGGTGACGACCGCCACCAAGTCGTTGATAGTCGTGATCAAGGGACCCGAAGCGACGGCGGGATCGACCTTGATTTTCTTGAAGAAAGATCAGCATGGCGAGCAGGAGCGAAACGCCGATACAGCCCGAGACCGCGAATGAAAAACCGAACGCGTGGTGCTTGACCAGCATGATGTACAGTCCGACAAAGATCACCGAGAGCGTGCCAAGCAGCATGCCGTTGAACAGTCCGACGCGCGTCTCCTTGACGACCAGCTTGAACTTCTGCCCAAAGGTCAGGTTCTCGTCCATCAGCACGCGGATGGTGACCGCCAGCGACTGGGTGCCGACGTTGCCCGCCATGTCGAGGATCAGCGACTGGAACGCCATGATCAGCGTCAGGCTCTGCACGACGCTCTCAAACGCGCCGACCACGGTCGACACCAGCATGCCGAGTCCGAGCAGCGCCAGCAGCCACGGCAGGCGCTTGCGCACACTCTGAAAGAGCGGCTCCTTCAGGTCCTCCTCGGCGGTCAAGCCCGCAAACTTCGCATAGTCCTCGCCCATCTCGTCGTCGACGACCTCGATGACACTCTGCGCGGTAATGATGCCCAAAAACTTGTTGCCGTTGTCCAGCACGGGGATCGACGCCTCGCCGTAGTCCTTGAGCTTCTCGATACAATCGTCGATGGTCTCGTGCGCGTAGACATACGGGAACGAGGTGACGATCAAATCGTCCAGCGGCGTGGCCTTGTCGGCGGTGATCAGATCGCGCAGCTCCATCGCGCCGTAGAACTCGTCGTCCTCGTCCACCACAAAGAGCGTGGCGATGTTGTCGTTCTCGCGCGCCTGACGCACCAGCTCCGCCATCGCCTCGCGGACGCTGAGGTTCTCGCGCAGGACGATGCAGTCGGTGGTCATCTTGCTGCCGATCTCGTCCTCGTCAAAGGACGCCAGCAGACGGATGTCCTTGCGCGCCTCGGGCGACAGCGCGTCGATCATCAGCTCGCGCTTCTCCTTGACGATGCTGTGCAGGATGTTGGCGGCGGTGTCGGCGTCCAGCTCCTCGAGCACTGCCGACGCCTTTTTGATATCCATTTCATTGAAGTAGCCCGCCGCGTCCTCCTCCTCCAAGTGCTCGAATGCCTCGGCGAGCATGGACGCGGTGCAAATGCGGTAGAGCTTCTTGCGCTCCTGCAAGGTCAGCGACTCCATCGCCTGTGCGATGTCGTTGCCGTGATAGTCCTCCAGCCTGCTCTGCGCCGCCTTGGGCGAGTAGGTGCCGCGCACGATCGTGATGATCTCATTCTCATAATCCGGCCGCGCGGCGATGGCTTCTTCCACCGTCACCGCAGCGGTCGTCATTTCTTTTGACATAAAGAAAACCCTCCTATTCCCTGATATTGTGATAGAAAGGGTCCCGAAAAACGCAAAAACGCCCTGCACTCCGGCAGGGGCGAACGGTTATCCTCGCGCGAATACACGACGCACGGCTGTGCCTGCATCGGTCGCAAAAATCCGCCTGCGCCCTCCCGAACCGCAACTATCGCCGTTTGTCACTGTACTCACCTCACATTTCCTGCTATTCTGTTTTTAGTATAGCACGTTTCGGCAAAGGTGTCAATCACACAATGCGCATAACATCTGACGCCGCACCTTGATTTATATGCGGTTTTATGTTAGAATAATGCTATCACGGGATGGGAGGAATCACTATGAACACAAGCTACGACGTCATCATCATCGGCGCGGGCCCGGGCGGCATTTTTTCCGCCTATGAGCTGAGCGAAAAGCTGCCGCAGTGCCGCATCGCCGTCTTTGAGGAGGGTCACGCCCTCGAGCGGCGCCACTGCCCGATCGACGGCAAAAAGATCAAGGCGTGCATCCACTGCAAAAGCTGTTCGATCATGAGCGGCTTCGGCGGCGCGGGCGCTTTCTCCGACGGCAAATACAACATCACCAACGACTTCGGCGGCACCCTGCACACGTATATCGGCAGGCAAAAGGCACTTTCGCTCATGCGCTATGTCGACGATATCAACATGCGCTTCGGCGGCAAGGGCACCAAGCTCTACTCCACCGCCGGCACCACCCTCAAAAAGCGCTGTCTGCAAAACGACCTGCACCTGCTCGACGCCTCGGTGCGCCACCTCGGCACCGACGTCAACTACGTCGTACTCACCAACCTCTATGCCCACCTGAAGGACAAGGTCGATTTCTTCTTCGACACGCCCGTCGAGCGCGTCTCCGTCCTCGATGACGGCTATCTCGTCCGCACCAAGGACGGCGATTTCAAGAGCAAAACCTGCGTCATCTCCGTCGGCAGGAGCGGCAGCAAATGGATGGAGCGCGTCTGCCGCGAGATCGGCATCAACACCAAATCCAACCGCGTGGATATCGGCGTGCGCGTCGAGCTGCCCGCAGAGGTGTTCTCTCACCTGACCGACGAGCTGTACGAGAGCAAGATCGTCTACCGCACCGAAAAATACGGCGACCGCGTGCGCACCTTCTGCATGAACCCCAAGGGCGCCGTCGTCACCGAGAACACCAACGGCATCGTCACCGTCAACGGTCACAGCTACGAGGACCCGCAGAAGCAGACCAACAACACCAACTTTGCCCTGCTGGTCGCCAAGCACTTCTCCGAGCCGTTCAAGGACTCCAACGGCTACGGCGAGAGCATCGCAAGGCTGAGCAACATGCTGGGCGGCGGTGTGATCGTTCAGCGCTTCGGCGACCTCATCCGCGGCAGACGGAGCACCGCGAGCCGCATTGAGGAGAGCTTTACGACGCCGACGCTCACCGCCACGCCGGGCGACCTGAGTCTGGTGCTGCCCAAGCGCATCCTCGACGGCATCATCGAGATGATCTATGCGCTCGACAAGATCGCCCCCGGCACCGCCAACGAGGATACCCTGCTCTACGGCGTGGAGGTCAAATTCTACAACATGGAGGTCGAGGTCGACACCCACCTTGAAACCAAGTTCAAGGGGCTGTTCATCATCGGCGACGGCAGCGGCATCACGCATTCCCTGTCCCACGCCTCCGCCAGCGGCGTCTATGTCGCGGACAATATCATCTCCGACCGCCGCTTGTCATAATATACACAACGGGCTGTCGCATCGTGCGGCAGCCCGATTATTATTCCTGTTCACTTTCAAAGAAGTATAGTCTTGCGGCGAAGTCGGGAAACACCCTGACGCGCTCGTCAAAGCCCGTGCCCGAAAAGGCGGGGCTCAGCGCCGCGCCCGCGCGCATGAAAACGGCGCCCTTGGCGGTGCAGCGCTCGCGCTCGCCGTCCATCCTGACCCGCCGCGCGATGGCGTTGTGCAGCAGCGAATCCTGCCGGATGTGGATCGGCGCGATCGTATTGATCAGGCTGCCGAACAGCTTGATGTCCACCTGCTCGGGGATGTTGTAAAAGCGGTAACGGCGTTCCGGGTCGAGCCCGACCGCGTAAAATCGCTGCGCCTGTGTGTTGGCGCGGTTGAGCTCCTGCATCAGCAGACCGACCGCACAGCTCCTGTCCTCCGACACACAGAGCCACTGATGGATATTGCCCTGCCGCACGCGGTAGAACTGCCCGAATTGCAGCACCCGGCGCCAGTGCTTATACATGCCGATCTCGTTCTTGATCTGCTGCTGCTGCGCGGCGTTCAGGTCGCGCAGATCGCATTCATAGCCCAGCACACCGAACGCCGCCGCGCCGAACCGCGTGCCGAGCGGCGTATCGCGCAGGGTCTGGTGGTTGGGACTGGCGCTGACATGCGCACTGTAGCAGGACTGCGGGTAGCCGTAGCTGTAGCCCTCCTGGATATGCGCGCGGCAGACCGCGTCGGTGTTGTCGCTCGCCCAGATCTGCGGGAAATAGCAGAGCATACCCAGATCAAAGCGATTGCCGCCCGAGGCGCAGCCCTCAAAGAGGATGTCGGGGAAGCGCTCGGTCAGCGCCCCCGCCACGCGGTACAAGCCCAACACATAGCGGTGCGCCGTCTCGCCCTGCCGCTCGGCGGGCAGGAAGGGCGAATAAACATCGGAGAAAATGCGGTTCATATCCCATTTGACATAGCTGATCTTCGCCGAGGAGAACACGGCGGTCATCGCCGCGATCACATGCGCCTGCACGGCGGGATTCGCCAGATCGAGAATACGTTGGCGCCGCCCCTCGGAATGGCGCTTTCCCGGGATTTCCATCGTCCAATCGGGGTGCGCGCGGTAAAGAGCGCTCTCGGTGTTCACCATCTCGGGCTCCACCCAGATGCCGAACTGCAAGCCCTCGGCGGTGATCCTGTCGCCCAAGCCCTTCAAGCCGTTCGGCAGCTTTTTCGGATTCGGTGTCCAGTCGCCCAGCGAGCGGGTATCGTCGCTGCGCTCGCCGAACCAGCCGTCGTCCGTCACCAGCAGCTCCACGCCCAGCTCCTTGGCTGCCTTTGCCATGGAGACGAGACTTTTTTCGGAGATGTCAAAGTAGCACGCCTCCCAGCTGTTCAGCAGAATCGGGCGCGGCTTGTCGCGCCACCTGCCGCGCACGATGTGGCGGCGCACAAAGCGGTGCATGTTGACGCTCTGCCCCGTGAAGCCCGCTTCGGAATAGGTCATCACAGCCTCGGGAGAAACGAGCCGTTCGCCCTTCTCCAGCAGCCACGAAAAACCCTCTGGCTGCATGCCGCTGACGATGCGCGTCTTGCCGTAGGCGTTGACCTCGGCGGCAGCGTAGTGATTGCCGCTGTAGATCAGGTTGAAGCCGTACACGCTGCCCGCCTGTTCGTTCGCCTGCGGAGCGTGCACCATGAAAAACGGATTCGCGCGGTTCGAGGAGGTTCCCGTGCGCGACTCCACGACCTGCTTGCAGCCGTTGAGCATGGCGCTCACCTTTTCCATCTCGCGCGCCCACGCGCCGCAAAATGAGGTGACGCACCATCCGCTGTCGGGCAGATCGAGCTGCATGCTCATCAGCCGCTGCACGGTCACGCTTGCCTCGCCCTCGTTGATCAAGACGGCGCTGCGGGTGATCACGTCGCAGGACACAAACACGCGGTAGTGCAGCTCCAGCACGAGCATGCCGTCGCGCAGCGTCACGCACAGGTGCTCCGCTTCGCCTTCTCCGGCGCAGGCTGTCGGCAGCGGGCTGTCGGGCTGCGCCGTGTCGATTTTGTCCGATTCATAGAGAAAGTCGCAGCTGCGGCTGCCGTCGGGATGGATCACCGACACAAACGGCTCGCGCACGTCACCGTGACCCGCGCCCGACATCTCCAGACACATATCCTCGAGGAGCACCGCGGGGTGCTCCTTGTCATACACAATGCAGTTGCCGAGCTCAAAGGCGCGCTTTTCGCGGAACACGGCGCAGTCGTCGGCGCTCTCCAAGGGGAGCCTTTCGCCGTAGTACAGGTGCTCCAAATGCCCCGAAGCGGTGACGGCGAACACATAGCTCGTGTGATCGGTCTCCAACACGAACGCGGGGAGCCGACCCGATAATTTGTTGATCATGAAATCACCCGTTACTTTTTGTCAGTGTGTTTCTTGTCGATGGTCTCCATCACCTTTTTCTCGTTGTAGAAGCCGAGCAGGATCGCGCCGAGCGAGCAGAACGCCACGGCGACAAAGCCGACGATGGTCATGCCCAGCACGGAGGCGGTGATGTCGTTGCTGTTGGTGTTCTGCGTCGTGCCGATGATCGCGAGCGACGTAAAGACCAGCATGGCGAGCGACTGACCGAACTTCATGGCAAAGGTGCGCGCCGCAAAGAACATTCCCTCGCGGTTCTCGCCCGTCTCATAGCCGTCAGCCTCCGCGACGTCGGCGACGATGGACTGCGGGATGATGCCCAGCAGCGCCATCGGGAACGCGGCGATCACGCAGATCAGCACGCCGTAGACGATGCCCGGCACCACAGTGACGCCGATCACGCCGATCAATCCCGCGATGACATAGGCGAGCGCCAGACCGAGGAAGCCCGTGATAACCAGCTTTTTCTTGCCGAGCTTCTTGACGAGCTTCGGCACGATCGGATAAAAGCACGCCGACAGCACGGTCATGCCGCCGAGGAAAATCATCGTGAAGGACTCGTCGAGCTTCATCGAGACCTTGACGAAGAAGGGCAAGCCCGTCTGGAACAGGGTCAAGCCGACCCAGTACATGATGTCGGAGAACACAAAGGTGCGGAAGTTGCCGTTGCGGAAGGTGGCGCCGAGGGATTTGAACATATTCGCGTTGGAGGGCTTTGTCTCAACAAAGTCCTTTTCTTTCAGGAAGAAGGTGGGGATCAGCATGCAGATGCAGGCGATGACCGCCAGCACGATGAAGCAGATGCGGTAGCTCCACGCGAAGCCGGTGCTGCCGCGCAGGAAGCCCGCGAACACAAACGGCGTATAGGCGAGCATGGTGCCCGCGAAGAAGGTCAGCGAGATCGCGGTGGAGATGTACATGCGGTCGTCCTGCGTCTTGCCGAACTCGGAGATCAGCGCGTTATAGGGCGTGCAGTACATGGTCATAAACAGGTAGAACAGCACGATGAACACCGAGATCCACACGACGTTGACGGCGCTGATACTTTCCACGGGCGCACAGAACAGCAGCACCGTGACAACGGAAAGCGGGATGGCGGCGTACTGCATGAAGGGAATGCGCCTGCCGCGCTTGTTTCTGCTTCTGTCGGAAAGGGACGCGATCAGCGGGTCGGTCACGGCGTCGAACACACGCGACAGCGCCGTGATCAGACCGAGCACGGTCAGAAAGCCGCCGATGACCAAGCCGGGCATGATGTACTGGATCGCGCCGCCGTCAATGTCGTTCTGCGTCGGCAGGTAGAAGGTGACGAACCATGCGCTGATGACGCCGCTGAGCGTTGACCAGCCAAGCTGACCGACCGCGAAGATCCTCATTTGTCTTTTGGTTAACCGTTTCATGTTGTCCTCCTTATCGCTGTTTCAAGCCCATCGCAATCTCGACCGCCTTGTAGGCGCCGTCGTAAAGCCCGATGGTTTTATTGATCTTGATCGCCTCGCACATCTCGCGCAGCAAAGTCTCCTCCTCGAGGAAGAGCTTGACCATTTGCAGGGTGTGCGGGATATCCTGACATTCCAAAGTGCCGTCTCCGACCTCGGCGGAGTGGATGGCGCCCCATTTTTCGTGGCCGCCGATGCGCTTTAAAAACAGCTTCGGAATGGGATAGAATGCCAGCTCGCTGGGCTTGGTCAGCAGCACGTCCGCCGAGCGCATGAGCAGATTGGTGCAGTATACCGCCTCGAAGATGTTCTCGTGCCAGAAGGCGTGCACTCCCTCCACCGCGCCGCCGAGCGCCGCGTCGCAGAACGACTTGGTGTTCTCCCAGTCGCCGAAATGCGTCGTGCTGAGCGTGTTCAGGGCGGGCACCTCGCGCCGCAGCGCCTCCCACACCTGCTTGTAATCGCCGACGTTGATATAGAGCGCCGCGCGCTTTTCGCGGATGGCGGGTATCAGATACTTGATGACCGCCGCAAACAGCTCTTTTTGGGCGCCCGCGCCGCCGATGGTCAGCAAAAAGCGCATGGGCTCGCCGTTTCTCTTGCGTTCAAGCCGCGCGTCACAGTCCTTTTCGGCGTTGAACACCAGCTCGTGGTCGATGTAGTGTCCCGTGTACCGCAGCGCGTCGGCGGGCATCGGCTTGAGCACTTTTTTCTTCGCCATGCCGTTGAGGATGCGGTAGCCCATGTAGGACTGGCGGGTCTGGATGAGGTGCACCGCGCCCTCGGAAAGATGGAGCGCCATCGGCCAGTTGTCGGGGATCGCGTTGACGACGTATTTCATTCCGCCGTGCAGCGCCGCCTGCGCCGGCCAGACATGGGTGCCGATGACGGGCAGCTCCTTGGGGATATTGCGGAACACCGTCGCCATCAGCTCGGCGTTCTTCTGGTCGGCGGCGTTATAGGTGAGCTGGCGAAAGCCCTCGTAGTTGAGCGGCTCCCACAGCAGCTTGTTGAACAGCCGGCTCTTCTGCGACAGGCGCGAGCCCATCGAGTAGAGGTCATTCTGTGCGCCGATGACCTTGGTGCAGGTGGTCTCGGGGAACGAATTCAAGTCCATCCAGTAGGGGGTGTAGCCCAGCGCGTGCGCCGCCGACGCCATCGCGATGGAGATGCGGTAGTGACCGAAGCCCATGCGGATGTTGCCCACGATCACGCCCTTGTCGAGGTCGAAGGAAGAATCTCCCTCACCCTCCTCGACGCGGATGTCGCGCACGCCGAGCGGCTCGCCCAGACAGGCGTTGCCGACGAGCTTGACGGGATAGCTTTTCTTGCTGTCGTCGCCGTATTTTTTCGCATATTTCTGTTTGCCCCTCACAGCCTTGCGGTAGGCGCCGCTGCCGATCTCGTTTCCGAATATCATCTTTGATCTATCTGTCATAGCGTTTTCTCCCTCTCTTTCACTCAGTATTCTGTTGATAAGCTTTCGACAGTTTACGTTATTTTTATGGAATATGCCTATACCATATCATACCATAACCCCCCAAAAAAATCAAGCCCGTGCGCCGCGCGCGCCGGTGGGCGCTTTTTCCGCGCCGCAAACGTTTGTGAAAAAGGTTAGGTTTTCAGCCCGCGTTATATCGCGGGATTTGACGGTTACCATCCATACAAACCTCGCACGCGCGGACTGGATGGAACGTCACGTTCCCGCGCTGCAAACGTTTGTAAGTGAGGTTAGGTTTTCAGCACGCGTTAAAACGCGGGCGTGTCGGTTGCCATTCTCACAAGCCCTGCACATTCGAAAAAAATCGGCTCCCGAAGGAGCCGATCCTGTTTGTTTTGTTTATTTGAATAATACCGTCGGCATCGCCAGCCATTCCCGCACCACATAGGTGGGCACATAGCGCAGCCTTGTTTTGGCGCATACCGAGCCGATCTGTTCGCCGAAGCCCTGCTTCTGCGCGATCAGGTGCGCGCGCAATTGATGAAAGCCGTCGGTGATCACGGCGATGCTGTGATCGAGGTGCTCTTTTTCGATGATCCGCCGCGAATAGCGGAAGTTCTCCGCCGTGTCGGTCGCCCTGTCCTCGCGAAAGAGCCTGTCCGCAGCGATACCGCGCGCCGTCAGCTCGTTGAACATGCAGTCCGCCTCGCTGATCTGCTCGTCGCTGCCCTTGCCGCCCGTCAGCACTGCCTTAGCTCCGGGATTCTCTTTCAGATAGGTCTCCGCCGCCGCGATGCGCCCCGCCAGAATCTGCGAGGGCCTTGTTCCCACGACCTGCGCGCCGAGCACGACCGCCGTGGCGTTCTCCGCAGGCGAGGTCAACCCTGTCGCCGCCATCGCCGCGGTGCAGCATGCCCCGTACACGAGAAAGGCGATCACCAAGCCATTAACCAAACGGTACAGGATCCGCGTCGGCTTGCGGCGGCAAAACAGCCGCTTCACCGCGCGGTGTACGGGCGCGACCACCATGACGAGCACCCACAGACACAGCCCAACGCCCGTCATGTTGCCGATATTGATGACCCGTGCCGTGACCATCGGCAGGATGAACCAGATCAACATGACCGCCGCCGCGACGGCAGCGATCGTCCGCGCTGCGGTTTTCAACGCTTTCATCGCGTCAATAGCGGAACCTGCCCTCGTAGACGGAGCGCAGGTGCTTGCCGTAGGGGCTGTTGCCGTACTGCTCGGCGGCGTACAAAAGCTGGTTCTTGTCGATGAAGCCGTTGATATAGGCGATCTCCTCGAGCGCCGAGACGACGATGCCCTGCCGCGTCTGGATGGTCGCCACGAAATTCGCCGCGTCAAGCAAACTGTCGACCGTGCCGGTATCGAGCCACGCGAAGCCGCGGCTGAGCACCTTGACATCCAGCAGCCCATCCTTCATGTACATCTCGTTGAGCGTCGTGATCTCCAGTTCGCCGCGCTTGCCGGGCTTCACCAGACGCGCGCGCCGGCTGACGTCACCGGGATAGAAATACAAGCCCGTGACGGCGTAATGGCTCTTGGGATTCTCGGGCTTTTCCTCAAGACGCCCTGCCGTTTTGCTCGGCGTTGCGCACCGCCGATTTCAGCAGCACGCGGAAGCCGCTGCCGTAGAAAATATTGTCGCCAAGCACCATCGCGCCGGGCTCGCCGTTAAGAAATGACTCGCCGAGCAAAAACGCCTGCGCCAAGCCATCGGGGCTCGGCTGCACGCAGTACGACAGCGAAATGCCGAACTGGGTGCCGTCACCCAAAAGCGCCTCAAAGCGGCGCGTATCCTCGGGGGTGGAAATAATAAGGATATCCGTGATGCCCGCGAGCATGAGCGTGCTCAGCGGGTAATAGATCATCGGTTTGTCGTAGATCGGCAGGAGCTGCTTGGAGGTCACCTTGGTCAGCGGATAAAGGCGTGTGCCCGAGCCGCCTGCCAGTACAATACCTTTCATAATGCTTTTCCTCCTTACCGGTTGGCGTACATCTTCTCGTAGTAGTTCTGATATTCGCCGCTGATGATCTCCTGCCACCATTCCTTGTTGTCGAGGTACCACTGAATGGTCTTTTTGATACCGTCGGCAAACTTGGTCTCGGGCAGCCAGCCCAGCTCATTGTGGATCTTGGTGGGGTCGATCGCGTAGCGCATGTCATGACCCTTGCGGTCGGTGACAAAGGAGATCAGGCTCTCGGGCTTGCCGAGCTCCTTGCAGATCAGCTTGACGATGTCGATGTTCGCCATCTCGTTGTGACCGCCGACATTATAGACCTCGCCGACCCTGCCCTTGCGGATGATCAGGTCGATCGCCTTGCAGTGATCCTCGACATAGAGCCAGTCGCGCACATTCTCGCCCTTGCCGTAGACGGGCAGGGGCTTGTCGGCGAGCGCGTTGGCGATCATCAGGGGAATCAGCTTCTCGGGGAAGTGATAGGGACCGTAGTTGTTGGAGCAGCGCGAGATTGTCACAGGCAGTCCGTAGGTGCGGTGATACGCGAGCACGAGCAGGTCGGCGCCCGCCTTGGACGAGCTGTAGGGGCTGCTGGTATGGATGGGGGTTTCTTCGGTAAAGAACAGGTCGGGACGGTCGAGCGGCAGGTCGCCGTAGACCTCATCGGTGGAGACCTGATGATAGCGCGTGATGCCGTACTTGCGGCAGGCGTCCATCAGCACCTGCGTGCCGAGGATATTGGTGGTGAGAAAGATCTCGGGATCCTCGATGGAGCGGTCGACATGACTCTCCGCCGCAAAGTTGACGACGATATCCGGGTGCTCCTCCTCAAACAGCCGATAAACACCCGCACGGTCGCAGATATCGAGCTTGACAAAACGGAACTGCGGATTCTCCATCACGCTTTTGAGCGTAGAGAGATTGCCCGCATAGGTCAGCTTGTCCAGACAGACGATCCTGTCCTCCGGATGAGCGGACAGCATGTGGAACACAAAATTACTGCCGATAAAGCCGGCGCCGCCTGTTACAATAATGGTCATATAAAAACCTCCCGATAATATGGCTTGCAGCTCTGCGCTGCACATTTTATGAATTCCGGTCTTTATATTATAATCGCTTTTCAGTATAATGTCAACCGAGGTCGCTCCGATAGTTTTGTTGACATCATCCGGTTTTGTGGTATACTATAATTGAATACAAACAGGAGGTGATTTTTATGAGCAACAGAGAATTGGCGCTGCAATTGATCGACAATCTTTCGGAGTATAAGCTCGGCTATGTCGTCGCCTATTTGCAGGGGATAAATGCCGATGAAACTGCTGACGACGCTTTTTGCGAGCAGCTTCTCAAAAGCTATGAAAGCAGTGAAGACAAGGGAGATTTTGTGTCCTTTGAAGAAGCGGCAAAAATGTGCGGAGTGGATTTGGATGCGGTACAGGATTGAGATCGATAAAAAGCGGTCAAGTTTATTGCAAAACAGCCGAAACCACAGCAGGTACGACTCTTCAAGGCGATATACCAATTGCCGTTTATCGGTGATATTAAAGCGATGAAGGGGCATGAAGGTTACTATCGGCTGAGAATCGGAGATTACATGGTAATCTATACGGTCAACAATCATATCCTTTTGGTGCAGGTTATTGAAGTCGGTAACCGAGGGGATATTTATAAATAGTGAATAAATATGGTTTGAATAATAAAAGAGACTGTCATGTTAAGACAGTCTCTTTTTGGTGGGAGAAGGTGGATTCGAACCACCGAAGCATGACGCAACAGATTTACAGTCTGCCCCCTTTGGCCACTCGGGAATTCTCCCATATTCAGTTAAATTGATGGAGCTGGTGGACGGACTTGAACCCCCGACCTGCTGATTACAAACCCTAAGTCCAATTTCAAAAGTAAACCTCTGTATTGACAGCTATCGCTAAGGGTTAGTATATCATAATTTTCTTTTTGTTTCAACAAAAACCGTCGTTCTTATCGGCGGTTTTTTCGATATATAAATTGTTTTTTCGAGGTAAAAGTAGTTGTATCACGCTTACAATACCACCAATTACCAATTTTGGTAAAAAATGTGAATAACTTTCACGTTGTGACAGTTTTCGACATTAACACTATGATATACTTTATACATACTTACCGAGAGGTGTTTGTATGAAAAATTTTGAGGAATTAGCGTTTGAATGGTATGATACAATTTGCTTTTCCGATAAATATGCTTACCGCACCGAGAAGATGAATGCAATTAAGCATTTGGTTTCTTTTTTTGGAAAGATGAATTGCGAAGCCATTAAAAGCGCTGATGTTGACCGATTTATTAAATACGAATCGGAACATCTAAACCCAAACAACGGAAAACCATTTTCCAAAAAGATCATGATAGACCATATCAGTATCGGGAATAACATTTTTGAATATGCCCTTGATAATGAAATGATTGATTGTAGGAATCCTTTTCAACGAAAAAGAAAACGGATTCCAAAGAATGCTCCTGTTCATCAGAGAACACCGATTGAAGATACACACAAGGAGTTAATATTAAGGGTATATCATCACGCGCAAATTGCAGCAGTAATTATGCTTTACTGCGGATTGCGGCGCGGAGAACTAATTGCTTTGGAATGGTCAGACATTGATTTAGTTGGCAAACAAATTGCTGTTACAAAATCTGCCGAAAGAATTAATTCAAATGCGTTTACT
>CACZWQ010000016.1 GCA_902784855.1 uncultured Ruminococcus sp.
CGCTTTCATAAACGACCAGAAACTCGTCGCCGCCGTAGCGGAACACCGCTTCCTTCGGGAAGCGGCGCGTGATGATCCATGCGAACCGCTTAAGCACCTTGTCGCCCATGTGGTGACCGTAGGTGTCGTTGATCTGCTTGAAGCGGTCGATATCCCCCATCGCCACACACAGCGGCTTGCCGAGGAAGGTGACGATGCGCTTGTTGAGGGCATGGCGATTATACAGCCCCGTAATACTGTCATGGCTGGCGATCATCTCCAGCGTCTCGTTGAGCTTTTCCGCGCGGTTCTTTTGCGTGATGTGGTTGAGCGTCAAGCGATAGTTGATCACGGAGCCCGCCGCGGTGATGGCGCCGAGCATCATAAAATTATACAGATTGATCTTGCCCGGCACCAGAAAGAATTCCAGCCAAATATAATAGACGGTAAAGGAAGCGAGGATCATCGTGGCGGAAAGCAGCGGCCGCAGCTTGACGAACAGCACCGCGATGATCACCACGACATAAAAAGTGACGATCTGCTCGCCGCGCAGATAGTGCATTGCGGACACGATCATGCCCCAGATGATCAGCACCGAAAAATACATGCCCGTCAGCAAATTAACGGCGAGGTGGCTGTGCCTGTTACCGTCCTGCGCGCGGCGGAATTTCCCCGTCACGATGCTCGCGGCAAGCGTCAGCACGATGCTCATGCCCACGGTGAACAGCGACGTCGCCGTATTGCCCTCGCCGAGGTGCGCAAAGTTGACAATCGTGTAGATCAGCAGCGATATCGTCTGAACCGCGCACAACACCGTGGAGGTGTAGTGGATGTTGACGATGTTGAGCATGTCGATCTCTCTTGCCGCTTCCGCGTTTGTTTTCGGAAACGCCCAATATTTCAAACCGTCGATAATACGATTCACGGTTTCATTACCCCTTTTCATGCGCCGTGTAAATCTGTCAAATATCCATATTCGTCGCCGCGACACGGCGCACCTCATCCTCCGCGTCGAGGAATGCCTTGACCACATTCGGGTCAAAGTGATTGCCGGAGCCCTCTCGGATGATATCCAGCGCCTTTTCGATGCTGAACGGCTCCTTATAGCTGCGGCGCGACACGAGCGCGTCGAACACATCGGCGACCGCCATCACGCGCGCCGACAGGGGGATATTCTCTCCTTCCAGCCCCTGCGGATATCCCTTTCCGTTCCACTTCTCGTGGTGACCGACCGCGAGGTTGCGCGCCTCGGTCAAATAGTCGGACTCCTCGTCCACCAGCACCATCGCTCTGTCGATGACCTTTCCGCCTTCGGTGGTGTGGCTCTTCATGGTGTTGAACTCCCCGTCGGTCAGCTTGCCCGGCTTGTTGAGGATGGTATCCGAAACGGCGATCTTGCCCACATCGTGCAGCGGCGCGGAGCTGACGACCTCAGAGATGAAGTCCTCGGTCAGCCTGTCGGCATAAATGCCCTCCTTCTGCATCTGGCGCAGGATGATCTCGGTATAGGCGGCAGTCTTGCGCACATGGTCACCCGTGCACTTGTCGCGGCTCTCCACCATGTCGGCGAGCACCATCACCAAGCCGTTTTGCAGCTTGACGATCTGCTCGTTCTTCTTCTGCACCTCGTCGATATAGCGCACGGTTTCCGCAGTCGCGCCCTTATAAGCCACATACAGGTGCTCGATCTCGTCTCCGGTATCGACGTCCAGCTTTTCGAGCATCTCCATGCTGTCCTGCCGCGCCTGCGGCGTATCAAAGGCGACCTTGCCCGCCGCCTCGGCTATGCTGTTGATGGGGCGGATGATCTTCCGGTCAGCCATCCACACCGCATAGGTGCGGATCACGATCAAAAAGCCGACGAACAGCGAAATAATCTTTGCCAGGAACGCAAACTCCTGCGCGCGCAGACGATTCATCGGCAGGTCGACGCCGAGATAGCACAGCGTTTTGCCGCTGTCGTCGCGCAGCGGACGGTAGACCGACAGCACCCAGCCGTAGTAATCGTCGCTGATATCATAGGGGATCTCTTCGCCTTGCAGCAGCTTGTCGCGGTACTTGGTAACGGTCTTGTCATAGGGGATCACCGCGCCCGCCTGTTCCGCCTTAACGTCCTCGGTGTCGAGATCAAATACAACGTGCGTGCCGTCCTCGGCGATCTGATAGACATAGATGAAACGGATCTCTCCTGCCGCCTCGCGGACGGACGAGAGCATGTCTTCGGTCTCGCGATAGCCCTCCGCCTTTCTGCCCTGTGCGATAAAGTCGGGAAGCTTGGATTTATCGAGCTTCTTTTCGATCAGCTCGGCGGCGTGACTCGCCGTCACGACATAGTCCTCCACCGTCGCGTTGTGGTACTGGATGATGCTGACGCCGATCGCCGTCGCCGCCACCAGCGTTGTCGATACCGCCACCAGCAGCGTCACCTTGACGCGCAGCGAGATCCGCCCGCGCACCTTCTTTTGGCTCCTTTCAAATATCGTCAGCTTATGCCAGCTCTGCACCCGCAAAAAGCGGTTCAGCCTGCGCGGCACCGCCAGATAGAGCAGCGCCGCCGCCGCCGTGACGACCAGCTTGTCGACGACGTCGATCAAAAAGCAGGAGATCAGGTTGGTGGTGAAATAGCCGATCGGCAGCACCTTTTCGATGGTCGCGGCAAAATCAACCGCAAAGCCCTCGCCGAAGCTGAACCCGTTGATCAGCCATGTCAGCGCGCCTCCCAGCACGCCGCCGAGGAAGGCGAACGTGACCACCGAGATCGCCACATGGGGAAAGCGCATCATCATGCGCTTTTCGGCAAAGGTCACGGCTGCCGTGGCGATAAACACGCTGATGACGCAGTAATAGATCGTAAACGAGTCGGACAATCCCCCGATGATGTTCGTCAGAAAGCCCACCGTGATACACGGAAGATAGCCGCCCATCAGCGCAGCGAGGATCGTTCCCGTGTTATCGAGGAACAGCGGCAGCCCCAGCGCGGCGTTGAGCTTGGTGCCGAGAACATTCAGCAGCACGCAGACCGCCACGACCGCCGCCAGCGACAGCCACGAGGTCAGCGTCCGTTTATTGTTTTTCACTAGCATGGTAATCCCTCCGGGGTGGTATCAGATTATTCGGCGCAAAGCTCGCCCAGCCTGTCGCGCAGCGCCAGCAGCTCGGCGACCTCCTGCGCGTAATCCGCATCCGCCCCTGTGCGCAGCTGCTCGGTAACGGTCACCGCCCGCTCGTACATCGGCGTCAGCGACAGGTTGCCCAGCACGCCCTTGAGCGCGTGCGCCGCTTCAAAGCCCGCCTTGAGATCGTTTGCCTCGATCGCTTCCTTCAGCGCGTCGAAATTCTTTTCCGCGGGGATCATTTTTACCAGCCGCAGATACAGCCCCTCGTTGCCGCAGCAGCGCATCAGTCCCTCTTTGGTATCAGCGCCGAACTCGTTGAGTTTTTCTATTGTCATCATATACTTTTCACTCCTGATTCTGTTTTATTACTGCCGCGATCGCCGACATCAGCTCATCCGGCTTGAACGGTTTGCCTACGTGGAAATTCATGCCCGCTTCATAGGCGGCGCGGCGGTCGTCCTCAAAGGTGTTCGCGGTCATGGCGATGATCGGGATCCTTCCCTGCTCGCCCGGCAGCGCGCGGATGGCGCGTGTCGCTTCGTAACCGTTCATCTCGGGCATCTGGATATCCATCAGCACCACACGGTAGGTACCGGGCGGTGAATCCTGTATTTTTTCCAAGGCTTCCCTGCCGTTTTCGGCGGTATCGACCGCAAAGCCCTCCTGCCCGAGTATCAGGGAAGCAATCTCCTTGTTGATGGGATTGTCCTCCGCAAGCAGCAGGCGCATGCCCGTAAAGTCGACCTCCAATGCCGCTTCCTCGGATTTTTCCGCCTCGGCGAGCGCTTCCTCGTCGGCTAACGGGAAGCGCAGGCACAGCAGGATCTCGGTGCCTTCTCCCTGCTTGGTCTTGACGCTGATCGTGCCGCCCATCAGCTCGGTCAGGCTCTTGGTGATGCTCATACCCAAGCCCGTGCCTTGTATCTGACTGACCGTCCGGGTGTTCTCGCGCTCAAATGCTTCAAAGACGCGGGAGGCGAACTCCTCGCTCATGCCGATACCCGTGTCGGCGACGCGCAGCTCATAGCTTGCCGTGTCGCCGTCTCTGCCGGTCTGGGTCGCCGTCAGGGTCACCGAACCGCCCTCGGGGGTGAACTTGCAGGCGTTCGACAGCAGGTTGAGCAGGATGCGGTTAAGGCGGTGCTTGTCACAGATCACCGCTTTATCCGTGATCCCCGCATAGTCTACCGTAAATTTTAGCTTCTTGCTCTCCATCTGCATGACGAACATGCTGTGGATCTCGTCAAGCAGCGCCGTCAGGCTGGCGGGAGATGCGTCAAGCTCCATTTTGCCGCTCTCGATGCGGCTCATATCCAATATATCATTGATCAGAGACAGCAGATGCCGCCCTGAGGTATCGATCTTTTCCAAATAGTCGCGCACGGTGTCGGACAGGTCGTCCTCCTTGAGCGCCAGCGCCGTGTAGCCCGTGATCGCGTTCATCGGGGTGCGGATATCGTGGCTCATGTTGGAGAGGAAGATGCTTTTCGCCTTGCTGCTCTCCTCCGCCACCAGCCGCTCGGCTTCGATCTGCTTCTCGCGCCGTTTGATAATAGAGAAGATGGAAAACACCACCGACATCGAGACCGTGATCAGGACGATCTGCACCAGAACGCTGTGCATGACCCTGTTGCTGAAAGAAAAGAATTGGTTGGTGATATAGTCCGTTGTCGTGCGGACAACCTCGCTGTCGGGATTCAAGCCCGCTTGCGCC
The DNA here is from genome assembly GCA_902784855.1 of uncultured Ruminococcus sp. Lineage (GTDB taxonomy): Bacteria > Bacillota > Clostridia > Oscillospirales > Acutalibacteraceae > Ruminococcoides. The sequence continues at coordinate 4,810 of CACZWQ010000016.1, forward strand.
GACTGCGAAAAATGGTAGGCGCTGATGGTTTCGGAGGTCTGCCCCGCCTCCTCGACGGTCACCTGATGGATCCACACCTGCGATACCAGCAGGATCAAGAACAGCAGGATGACCCACACGATCTCGCTCTTGCCGAATCTGCGGGTTTTGTCTCTGCCGATCAGGACGCGGAACACCACCATGCCGAGCACGCTCCAGATGATCAGCAGCAGATAGGACTCGGTGGCGAGACGGTTCTTCGACCAGAAGTTCGGCAGCAGATAGAACACCACGAACACCATCGCCAGCAGGGTGCCGAGCACGCCGAACACCTGCACGCGCCTGTTCTTCTCCCGCAAGCCCGTCACGAAGGAGGCGATGGAGGTATAGGCGTAGATGATCGCCGCGCCGATCGTGGTCACGTCGACGATCCAGCCGATCGCGGTGCGGCCGAGCAGCGGGATCACGGTCGACACGCCCGTCACGACGAACACCGCCGTCGCGGGAATGCCCTTTCCGTTGAGCCTGCCCAAGCGCTTGGGCGCCATGCCGTCCCCCGACATGCTGTAAAACAGGCGGCTCAGGGCGATGTTGTTGGCGATCAGCGCCGTGATGATGCCGCATAACGCGGCGATACCGAGCGTCACCAGACCGATGGTGCCCATCGACTGCTGCGCGCTGTAAAAGGTGGGCAGCGCGATGACGCCCTTGAGCTCCTTGAGCGACATCAAATATTCCGTCCAGTTCGCATAGCCGTCGGGCGTCGCCATGGACGCGCACATCACCAGCATGATATAGGTCAAAACACCTGTCACTAACGATGCCATCAGGATCGGGAAAGATTTTTTGACGGAAAACTTAAACTCGCCCGCCGAGTGAGAGATCGACTCGAAGCCGACAAATGCCCACGGCGCAAGGATGATCATGCCGAGCACCTGAACCGCGGGATCCTCTCCTCCCTGTGCAAAGAGCGGCTCAATCCCTTTGAACCCGCCGTTGTGCACGGTCACGGCGATAAACGCCGCCGTCGGACCGACCAGCAGCAGCACGGCACAGATGATCTGCACCCATTTCATCAGCCGCTTGCTCAGCGCGCAGACCAGCCCCGCCGCCCACAGCAGCGTCGCCGAAAGCAGCACCTCGCCGAAATGGACGGTGTAGCCCGCAATCTCATAGGTGAAGCCGAAGCTGAACAGATCACCGAACAGATAGCGCACGATCAGCGCCAAGGCGGTGGAATTTGCCCAGATGATCGCGATATAGGTCAGCAGCAGCATCCACGCGCACAGAAAGCCGTGGTCAAAGCCGAGCACCTTTTTTGCGTAAGTATAGGCGCCGCCCGCATCGGGATAGCGCTTCATCAATTGAAAATAGTTGACGCCGATGAGCATCATCATCGTCGCTCCGGCAATCAATCCCAGCACCGAGCCCAACGGACCGGCAGAGGGTAAAAAGGTGGTGCCGGGCATCACAAATGAGCCCCAGCCGACCGCACAGCCAAACGCCAGCGCCCATGCCGCCATCGGCGACAGGTATGATGAAAGCGCCGCACCGGGTTTTCGGTCTGTTTGTTTTATCGCCATCCGGTTCCCCTCTTTCTCTGTATGAACCGCTTTGCGCAAACACCCGCAAAACGAACCGGTTCCTATCTATCTTCTTTCTATTATAATGGATAATAAAACAAAAAACAATCATCTATTTGCATTTTTCAGACATTTTTCATTCATTTTTTGCCGGGTTCCCTCTCTAAAGCTTTTTTCGGAAAAGCCGATCGCCTGATACGCATGATATGCACGGAAAGCTGCAAGTTTTCACCTTGTAAAACTTAGCTAAATCAGGTTGCCATGTTTTGGCAGTTGTTCCGAATTTTTGCTTTTCTATTGATATTTGCCAAAGAATAGATTAAAATACAGTGGGTTATTGGATGGGATGAGAAAGCAGCGCTATGCTGCCGTTTATCTGTGAATTGCAACAGATACCATCTATATGTTAAAGGAAGAAAAACAATGCTCACGGGATTGTTTGAACTGTTTCAATCGACCGGCAATAAGCAAGCGGTCGCCGCCTTTCTCCAAAAAGCCTCCTTCGACGAGCTACTGGAATGGGATATGCAGAGCGATCACTATCACAGGCTTGCGCACTTTGCCAACAAATATGCCTTTCCGCCCGCAAAGGAAACCTTCCGGGAGGTCTGCGTCAGGATCGCGGACATGATGGTCCATCCCGACGAACGCGCGCGCTTTGTCGCGCTGATCTCGCGCGAACAGCTGGAACGCCGTCTGGCGGAGTCACCCGTCAAGGGCGTCATCTGTGAGGAGTTCCGCTTTCGCATGATGTCGGGAAGCTGGTGCTGGGTGGAGCTTGCGATCCTCTCGGGCGAGGAATTCGACATGCCCGCACACTGCTGCCGCATCTATGTTTTTGATATCCGCGCAAGAAAGGCGCGCGAGCTGGGCGAGCGGATCGAGCCGCTCTCGTTTACTGACAGCCGCAACGAGACCACGGGGCTGCTGCGCCGCAAGGAATTTATGAAGAGCGTCGGCTCCCTGCTGAAAAACACCCTTGTCAAATGGTGCCTGATCGCGCTGGATATCGAAAACTTCAAGCTCTTCAACGAGTGGTACGGACACAGCGAGGGCGACCTGCTGATGATGCAGATCGGCGTCATGCTGCGCCGCGCCTGTGAGGAACAGGACGGCACCGCGGGATATTTCGGTCAGGATGACTTTTTCCTGCTCATCCCCTATGATATGGAAAAGATCGAGTCGCTTTACGTAGAGATCTCCGAGCTGATCGGCGCGCGCGGCAGCGTCATGAGCTTTATGCCCGCGTTCGGCATCTGCATCGTGGACGAAGACTGCGGCAAGCTGCGCGATATGCTCGACCGCGCCGCGCTGGCGGCGCGCTACGCCAAAAAGAGCTATCACAGCCGTATCCGTATCTTCGACAAGACGATGTACAGGCGCACAGACAAGGAATACCGCATTCTCTCTGACTTTTTCCAGGCGATGAAGCAAAACGAGATCGTCTTTTATTTACAGCCGCAGTGCCGCGTCTCCACAGGCAAGATCGTCGGCGCCGAGGCGCTGGCGCGCTGGATCAAGCCCGACGGCACGGTGGTGCCGCCGAATGTGTTCATCCCGGTGCTGGAAAAGCACGGCTTGATCACGGATCTGGATCTGTATATCTGGGAGGCGGTCTGCCGCTGGCAGCGCAACTGGATCGACCGCGGCAACAATCCGCTCCCCCTTTCGGTCAACGTGTCGGCGATGGATATCCTGAACACCGACCTGACAGCGGCGTTCACCGAGCTTACCGCCAAATATGACCTGCCGCACGAGCTGCTGAAGATCGAGATCACCGAGTCGGCGTATATCGACAACACCTCGCTGGTCAAGAACACCATCCAAGGCTTGCAGGAGCAGCATTTCTCGGTGCTGATCGACGATTTCGGCAGCGGCTATTCGACCCTCAATGTGTTAAAAAACCTGAATGTCGATGTGATCAAGCTGGACGCGCAGCTGCTGAATATGGACGCGTCCAACGAGAAAAAAAGCATCCGCATCCTCGAATCCGTCACCACCATGACCAAGACGCTGGGTATCCCGGTCATTGTCGAGGGCGTGGAAACCGAACAGCAAAAGGCGTTTTTAAAGGACCTCGGCTGCGGTTACATCCAGGGCTACTACTACTACCGTCCGACCCCGGTGGAAAACTACGAAAAGCTGATCGCCGACCCCGGCAATACCGATTTCTCGGGCATCACCTTCAAGGCGAACCGCCAGTTCCACCTGCGCGAGATTTTGGACAACAGCATCTACAGCGACAATATGCTCAACAATATACTCGGACCCTCTGCATTTTATGCGCGGGAGGGCGAGCACGTCAGTATCATCCGCTTCAACGAGCAATTCTACGAGGCGGCTAACGCGTCCGATTTTCAGCAGAAGCTGCAAAACATCGAGCAGCTCATGCCGCCCGCCGACCGCACGCAGCTTTTGCGTCTGATGACGCAGGCAGAAGCCGACCGTCTGAACGGCGCCCGGGGCATGCTGCATTACTACCACATCGACGGCATGCTGCACACCTTCAACGTGCGCCTTTTCTATCTGAACAAGGAGGGCGACAAAAAAATCTACTACGGCTCTGTGCAGGACATCACCAGACTGAGCATTTTAGAGCGGCAGATGGCGCTGCTCTCGCACAGCTCGCCCGACACGGTCGTCTTTCTGCGGCGCAAGCCGGACGGCAAAACGCGCCTGTCGGTGCTGTTCAACGGCTTGGAGTCGATGCTCGGCATGACGCAGTCCCGGCTGGAAGCGGAGCTGAACCGGATCGGCATGGAGGACGGGCTGACGGTTTTCGGCAACATACGCGAGAAAATCAAGCGCTCGGAGGCATTTGCCACCCTTGTCACCGTCAAAGCAGCGGACGGCTCTCCCCTGCAGCTGCGCGTCTACGGCGATTACGTGCACGACGATTCGGGCATTCTCGACTATATCCTGACCTTCCGTGCAACGGATGCGGAAGCGGAGCCTGCCGACGATCTTGTTCAACTGCAAAGCCAAACGATTTCCTGTTAACAAAAGGCTGTCGCGTAAGCGGCAGCCTTTGCTTCATGATGTATGCTCTCCTGTGGTTCAGCTCAAAATGGAATTGATCAAGCCGCCCTTGGAGATGATGTTCTGGATGAACTCGGGGAACGGCTCCGCCTGATAGGTCTTGCCCGTGGTCTCGTCGGTGATGACGCCCGTGTCGAAGTTGACGCTGACGGTGTCGCCGTCCCTGATCTCACGCGCCGCCTCGTCGCATTCCAAGATTGGCAGACCGATGTTGATGGAATTGCGGTAGAAGATCCGCGCGAAGGTGGAGGCGATCACGCAGGAGATACCGCTCGCCTTGATGGCGATGGGCGCGTGCTCGCGCGAGGAGCCGCAGCCGAAGTTTTTCTCGGCGACCATGATGTCGCCCTCCTGCACCTTATTGACGAACTGCGCGTCGATGTCCTCCATGCAGTGCGCCGCCAGCTCCTTGTGCGAGGCGGTGTTGAGGTAGCGCGCGGGGATGATGACGTCGGTGTCGACGTTGTCGCCGAATTTATGTACTCTGCCTTTTGCGTTCATATCTTGTATCCTCCTTAAACCTTAGCGGGGTCGGTGATGTAGCCCTTGACGGCGCTCGCCGCCGCGACGGCGGGAGAGGCGAGATAGACCTCGCTGTCCACATGACCCATTCTGCCGACAAAGTTGCGGTTGGTGGTCGAGATTGCCCGCTCGCCCGCGGCGAGAATGCCCATGTGACCGCCGAGACACGGACCGCAGGTGGGGGTGGACACGACTGCGCCCGCCTCGATGAAGATGTCGAAGAGTCCCTCGTGCATCGCCTGCAGCCAGATGCTCTGGGTGCCGGGGATGATGATGCAGCGCACGCCCTTCGCCACCTTTTTGCCCTTGAATACCTCAGCCGCCGCGCGCAGGTCGGAGATCCTGCCGTTGGTGCAGCTGCCGATGACGCACTGGTCGATCTTGACTTCATTCTCGCCGATCTCGTCTACGGTGCGGGTATTTTCGGGAAGGTGCGGGAAGGCGACCGTGGGGCGCAGGGTGCTCAGGTCGACGGTGTATTCCGCGTCATACTCGGCGTCCTCGTCGGCGGTGTATTCCACAGGTGTTCCCTGATACCTGCCGTCGCAGTAGGCGCGGGTGATGTCGTCGACGGGGAAAATGCCGTTCTTGGCGCCCGCCTCGATCGCCATGTTCGCGATACAGAGCCTGTCGTCGATGTTGAGATACTGCAAGCCCTCGCCCGCAAACTCCATGGATTTGTAGAGCGCGCCGTCGACGCCGATCTCGCCGATGATATGCAGGATGACGTCCTTGCCGCTGACATAGCCCTGCGGCTTGCCGACGATATTGAACTTGATCGCGGAGGGGACCTTGAACCACGCCTTGCCGCTGATCATGCCCGCCGCCATATCGGTGGAGCCGACGCCCGTGGAGAACGCGCCCAGCGCGCCGTAGGTGCAGGTATGGGAATCCGCGCCGATGCACAGGCAGCCCGGTCCGACCAGACCCTTTTCGGGCAGCAGGGCATGCTCGATGCCCATCATGCCGACGTCCATGAAATTCTTGATGTCGTACTTGCCGGCGAAGGTCCTGGTCTGCTTGACCAGCGTCGCCGCCTTGATGTCCTTGTTGGGGGTAAAATGATCCATGATCATGGCGATCTTGGTATTGTCAAACACCGCGGTCGCGCCGTTTTCCTCGAACACATTGATGGCGACGGGAGAGGTGACGTCGTTGCCGAGCACCATATCCAGCTTGGCATTGATCAGCTGACCTGCCTTTACCTCATCCAGACCCGCGTGTGCCGCGAGGATTTTTTGGGACATTGTCATACCCATTCATATCACTCCTAATATTTTAGTTCTGTTGAACGATCTGCCACTCTATCATACTGTATTTCGGGCGGTTCGTCAATCGATTTTTACGATTTTTCTTTTTCTCCCGCTTGTGATATTCCAAACATTGTGCTATATTATTATATATATAGAAACGGGGTGTTTGCATGAAACGCGAAAAAATCATCGTGCGAACGGGGGTCATCGGCATCATCGCCAATGTTCTTCTGTCGCTTTTCAAGGCATTGGTCGGCATCTTCTCCGGCTCGATCGCCATATTGCTCGACGCGGTCAACAACCTCAGCGACGCGCTGTCCTCGGTCATCACGATCGTCAGCACCAAGCTCGCCGGCAGAAAGCCCGACAAGCGCCATCCCTTCGGCCACGGCAGGCTGGAATACATCAGCGCGGGGCTGATCGCGATCATCGTGCTCTACGCGGGCTTTACGGCGCTGACCGAGTCCGTGAAAAAGATGTTTGTTCCCGCGCCCGCCGATTACAACGCGCTCGGGCTGGTCATCATCGTTTTGGCTACCGCCGTCAAGGTCTTTCTCGGCATCTATGTGTCGAACATCGGCAAAAAGCTGAATTCCGAGCCGCTGATCGCCTCGGGCAAGGACGCGCTGCTGGACGCGGTGATCTCCGCGTCCACCCTGTTCGCCGCAATCATCTATATGATCTGGGGACTGAGCTTGGAGGCGTGGCTGGGCGCCGTGATCTCGCTGGTCATCATCCGCTCGGGTCTCGAGCTGCTGCGCAACAGCGTTTCCCTGATCCTCGGCAAGCGCGTCGAGGGGGATCTGGCGCGCACGGTGCGGCAGACGATCCTCAGCTTTCCCGAGGTGAGCGGCGTCTATGACCTGATCCTCCACAACTACGGCCCCGAGCGCTACATCGGCTCGGTGCACATCGAGCTGCCCGGGGAATACACGGTGCGGGAGCTGGATATTTTGGAACGCAACATCGCCGAGACGGTCTATGAAAAAACCGGCGTCGCGCTGACCGGCATCGGCGTCTATGCGCAGTCCGACGGCAGCGACCTGTCCAACCGCATCTTTGCCGACGTGCGCGAAGCCGTAAGCGATATGCCCGCGGTTTTGCAGCTTCACGGCTTTTCCTGCGACGAGACCGCCCGCGAGATCCGCTTTGACGTGGTCATCGATTACAACGCCGACGACCGCACCGAGATCTTTGAGAAAATCGCCGAGCGGGTGCGCCGCCGCTATCCCGATTACACGGTTTTGCCCACGCTGGACGCGGATTCCGCCGATTTTTGATTTCCAGATATTGTGCCTGAAAGCCCGCACAAAACCGGAAAGCACTATATCTGCTCTCTTTTGAAATTCTGCGAAAATCTTAATTCCCACGGTGCAAAAAAATGCTTGACTAATGGGGAAAATTACGATATAATGCTATATTGCAAGGTTATATTTTGAAGGGAGGTTTTCAATTATGTTGAGAACATTTCAGCCTAAGAAGCTCCACAGAAAGAAGGAGCACGGCTTCAGAAAAAGAATGTCCACGGCAAACGGAAGAAAAGTTTTGGCAAGAAGAAGAGCAAAAGGCAGAAAAAGGTTGTCTTATTAATGCCGGGCACCGTGCGATGTCTGTCTGATGTTGCTACGGTATGCGGCAGAAAAGACCACTGTTCATGTGGTCTTTTTTACCTTGATAAGAAAACCGCAGGCTTTCCCCGCCGCTTTGCGGCATGAACGTCATCACTTCGGCACCTCTCTTTGCGTGCCGGGACCTGAGGGTTTGATGAATGAGTAAGTACATCACGGTTAAGGATAACAGAGAGTTTTCGCTGGCATACCGCCGCGGAAAGTCCTGTGTCAGTCCTGTATTGGTAACGTATGCGTTAAAGACAAAGGGCAACACCCTGCGATACGGCATCACCACGGGAAAAAAGGTCGGCAACGCCGTCAAGCGCTCCCGTGCGCGGCGCGTGATCAGGGCTTCATACTACCAGCTTTTCGATCGGATTAAGCCCGGATACATCATCATTTTTGTGGCGAGAGGCAAGACGCCTTATGTAAAGTCGCAGGTTGTTTGCAAGGCGATGAAACAGCATCTTAAAACCTTGGGGATCCTGGAGCATCGCGGTAAGGATGTCAAAAATGAAAAAGGTACTGCTCGCATTGATTAAATTCTACAGGTCAGCCATTTCCCCTTACACCGCACCGCGCTGTAAATATACGCCCACCTGCTCGCAATACGGGCTTGAGGCAATCGAGCGATTCGGCGCTCTCAGGGGTTCGGCGCTTACCATCTGGCGCATTCTGCGCTGCAATCCCTTCTCGAAGGGCGGGTACGACCCCGTGCCCGAAAAATTCGGGAAGAGACTGTAAACGTGCCCGCGGGCACCCTCTCCCGCCTGTAAAACCGCAGCGGTCATGATCGATATGTGCGCGGCGGGAGCATTCCCATCTCTATTTCGTAAAAAACAAGAGGTATTACAAGATGCAAATTTTCGGTTACATCGGATGGCTGCTCGGCTACATTCTCTGGGGCGCTTTCTTCATCTTCAAAAACTTCGGAATCGCGATCATCGTTTTCTCGATCATCGTGAAAGCCGCCCTGTTCCCGTTCAGCTTAAAGCAGCAGAAATCCATGGCTGGCAACGCCAGAATGGCAAAAAAGCAGAAGGAGCTGCGCGAGAAGTACGGCAATAACCGTCAGAAGCTCCAAGAGGAGATGAACAAGCTCTACGAGAAGGAAGGCGTTAAGCCCATGGGCGGCTGTCTGACGACGCTTATCCCCATGCTGATCCTTCTCGGCATTTTCTACGCGGTCGCTTATCCGCTCACCAACACCCTCCACATCGATGCCAATAAGGTCAGCCAAGCGCTGCAGTTTGCCAACTCCATCCCCGGCTACACCCACACCGTCGGCAACGCCACCTATCAGGAGGTCTCCCTCCTCAGAATTTTCCCGCAGATTCAGGGATATCTGACCAACATCTTCACACCCGGCGAGATGGCAAGCATCAATGAGTTTGCCAACGGCTTTACGATCTTCGGCAGCGTCGATTTGCTGGCGATCCCCAGCCAGTTCGGCTTTTGGTCCTGGTATCTGCTGTTCCCCGTCCTCTGCTTCGCTTCCAACGTCGGATCCTCGTTCATCATGCAGAAGATTAACAGCCAGAATCAGGCAATGCAGCAGCAGGGCTGCATGAAAGCGATGATTTATCTGCTTCCGCTGTTTTCCGCATGGATCGCCTACAGCGTGCCCGCCGCGATGTCCTTCTACTGGATCATCTCCGCGCTGCTCAGCTTGGCACAGTCCGTCGTGATCGGCAAGGTATTCAGCCCCGGTCATCTGACCGCAAATTCGGAAGCAAGACACGCTGCGCTGATGTTTGAACAGGAAGCAAAGGTCCCTGCCGTCTACGTGCCCCGCAAAACCCAAACGGGCGATACTTCCAACACAAGCAAGAAAAAGAAGAAAAAATAATTTAGAAGTTTCATTTTTTCGTGATAGCTACAGGAGAAACAATACATGATTAGAGAAGCCATTTGCGAGGGCGTCGACGTCGAATCCGCCCTCGAAAAAGCAAAAGCCGAACTTGGCATTGAAGATACCGACGAATATGATTTCGAGGTACTTCAGCGCGAAGAAAAGAAAAAATTCGGTCTCTTCGGCGGCCGTCCCGCAAAGGTCAGAGCCTTTATCGTCATTGAGGAAGCGCCCGATGACAAGACAGAGCGCTTTTTGAGAGACGTGCTCGACAAAATGGGTCTGCCCGAGATCGCCATTGAAAAGAAAACGGAGGAGGATTCGCTGGAATTCAACCTCTCGGGTGAGGAAGAGGGCTTTGTGATCGGCAGACGCGGCGAAACGCTCGACGCGCTGCAGTATCTCGCCAGCCTCGTCGCCAACCACAACAACGAGAATTATGTCAAGGTCTCCGTCAATGTGGGCAACTACCGCGACAAGCGCGAAAAAACGCTGGAGATTCTCGGCAGAAAGCTCGCGTTCAAGGCGGTCAAGACCGGCAAAAAGACAAGCTTGGAGCCGATGAACCCCTATGAGAGACGCATCATCCACACGGCTGTTCAAAAGGTAAACGGCGCGATCTCGTGGAGCGAGGGTGAAAACACCGCGCGTCACGTTGTCATCGGTCCCGACCCCAAGGCGAAAAATAACCGCCGCGGCGGCTACAACCGCAGAGGCGGCAAGAGAGGCGGCTACAACGCCAACCGCAACACAAATCCTGCTCCGAATCCCGACAGAGTTCCGCTCAATGAAGGCGGCAAGACGGGTCTTTACGGCAGAATAGATAAATGATGCAGGAGCTGCCTCGGCTGAGGCAGCTCTTTTGTGATGGTGATAACAGTGATACAGAATAATCAGACCATCGCCGCCATCAGCACCGCGCAGGGCGAGGGCGGCATGGGCGTCATCCGCATTTCGGGCGGCGACGCCATCGCCGTCGCGGACAGGGTGTTCCGGCACATCCACGGGCGCAGGCTCGATGAGATGAAGGGCTACACCGCCGCGTTCGGCAAGATCATGCAGGGAAGCGAAGCGCTGGATGAAGCGGTCGCGCTGGTATTTCGCGCACCGCACAGCTACACGGGCGAGGATGTCGTCGAGCTGAGCTGTCACGGCGGCTTATACATCACGCGGCAGGTGCTGCGCGTTGTGCTCGAGGCAGGCGCTGTTCCCGCACAGCCGGGCGAGTTCACCAAACGCGCCTTTCTCAACGGCAAGCTCGACCTCACAGAGGCGGAAGCGGTCATCGACATCATCAGCGCCAAAAGCCGCAGCGCCGCCAGAGCCGCACTCTCGGTCAAGGATGGCGCCCTGCGCCGTCAGATCAACTCCGTCAAGGGCGACCTGCTCGGACTCGCCGCGCATCTCGCCGCTTGGGCGGATTACCCCGAGGAGGATATCGCCGATGTCACCGACGCGGATATCTTCACCGTCTGCAACCGCGCGGAGGATAAGCTGCAAAAGCTCCTGCTGACCTATGACAGCGGTCAGGCGGTCAAGCAGGGCATCGACACGGTGATCGCAGGCAGACCGAACGTGGGGAAGAGCACGCTGATGAACCTGCTCTCCGGCACGGAAAAGAGCATCGTCACCGCCATTCCGGGCACGACCCGCGATGTGGTGGAGGATACGGTCGTCGCGGGCGATGTGATCCTGCGGCTCAGCGACACGGCAGGTCTGCGCGATACGGACGACACGGTCGAGAAGATCGGCGTCGACCGCGCCAAGCAGCGCTTGGAACAGTGCGGCATGCTGCTGGCGGTGTTTGACAACAGCCGCGCGCTGGAAGCCTTTGATTATCATCTCCTGGAAACGGCACAGAACGTTCCGACGATCGCGATCATCAACAAGACCGATCTGCCGAATCAACTTGATATAAACAAGATAAAATCTTATATAAACAAGATAGTATATATTTCAGCCGCAACAGGGGAGGGCAAGGACGAGCTGATCGACGCGATCACCTCACTTGCCGGCACCGACAAATTGAATCCGAGCGAGGGAATCCTCTCCAATGAGCGACAGCGCGCCAATGTTTCGGCAGCGCTGAAAGCCATCCGCGAGGCAAAGGCAGCCCTGTCGATGGGGCTGACCTATGACGCGGTGACCGTGACGCTGGAGGACGCCATCGGCGAGCTCTCCGAAATGACGGGCGAGCGCGCAAGTGACGAGATCATCGACCGCGTTTTTCACAACTTCTGCGTGGGCAAATGATCATTTTACCCACCACACATCTCTGAAAAAGGAACGATCACTATGACATACTCCGCAGGCGAATATGACGTCGCCGTCATCGGCGCGGGACATGCCGGCATCGAGGCGGCGCTGGCTGCCGCACGGCTCGGCTGCCGCACCGCGATATTCACGATCAACATGGACGCCGTCGGCAACTGTCCCTGCAACCCATCCATCGGCGGCACCGCAAAGGGTCATCTCGTGCGCGAACTGGACGCGCTCGGCGGCGAGATGGGAAAGACTGCCGACGCGTGCTTTTTGCAGTCGCGCATGCTCAACCGCGGCAAAGGTCCCGCCGTGCATTCCCTGCGCGCGCAGATCGACCGCCGCAAATACTCCGAGACCATGAAGCACAAGCTGGAATTGCAGGAGAACCTTGAACTCCGTCAGGCGGAGATCACGGACATCGAACCGACCGACGGGGGATACCTGCTGACGACGCAGATGCTGGCGCAGTACCGCTGCAAGACCGTTGTCGTCGCGACGGGCACCTATCTCGGCGGCAGGATCTATGTCGGCGAGGTCAGCTATGAAAGCGGACCCGACGGCATGTTTCCCGCGACCAAGCTCGCGCTCTCCCTCAAAAAGCTCGGGCTCCCGCTCCGCCGCTTCAAGACGGGCACCCCCGCGCGCATGCTGCGCCGCTCCATCGACTTCTCCGAGTTAGAGGTACAGAAGGGCGACGAGCCGCCGCAGCCGTTTTCCTATGAGACGGTGTCTCTCGGTGAAAACAAGGTCGACTGTCACATCAGCTGGACGAACGACCGCACCAAGCAGATCATCCTCGAAAACATCCACCGCTCGCCGCTCTACGCGGGCAAAATCGAAGGCGTCGGTCCGCGCTACTGTCCGAGCTTCGAGGACAAGGTCATGCGCTTCTCCGACAAGCCGCGTCACCAGCTCTTCATCGAGCCATGCGGTGAGAACACCGAGGAGATGTACATGCAGGGCATGAGCAGCTCGCTGCCCGAGGAGGTACAGCTCAAATTCTACCGCACGATCAAGGGCTTGGAGCACTGCGTCATGATGCGTCCCGCTTACGCGATCGAATACGACTGCGTCGACCCCACGGCGATGAACGCCACGCTGGAATTCAAGGACTTCCCGCGGCTCTACGGCGCTGGACAGTTCAACGGCAGCTCCGGCTATGAGGAAGCCGCCGCGCAGGGTTTTGTCGCGGGCGTCAATGCCGCCTTGAAGGTGCAGGGGAGAGAACCGCTGATTTTAACGCGCGCGAATTCCTACATCGGCACACTGGTCGACGACTTGGTGACAAAGGGCGCCAACGAGCCCTACCGCATGATGACCTCGCGCAGCGAATACCGCCTTGTTCTCCGTCAGGACAACGCCGACGAGCGACTGACGCCGATCGGCTATCGACTCGGGCTGATCAGCGAACAACGCTATGCAAAATTTCTGCACAAACAGGAATTGAAGCAGGCGGAGATCAAGCGCCTGAAAACGACGACGATCTCTCCGTCCGAGAAATTGAACCGGCTGCTTGTTTCACGTGAAACATCCGAGATCACGACGGGCGTGCGTCTGATCGATCTCTTGAAGCGCCCGCAGCTCGACTACGCCTGTCTGGCGCCGTTTGACCCGACCAGACCCGATCATGAACCGAACCTCTTTGAGCAGGTGGAGATCGAGATCAAATATGAGGGCTATATTCAAAAGCAGCTCAAACAGGTAGAGCAGATGAAGAAGCTGGAAAACAAGCTGCTGCCGGTTGATTTTGATTACAAACAGCTCAAGGGACTGCGTCTCGAGGCGCAGGAAAAGCTGAACAAGATCAAGCCGCTCAATATCGGACAGGCGTCACGTATCTCGGGCGTATCGCCCGCAGATGTCAGCGTCCTGTTGATTTGGCTGGCGACGAACAAGGAGCGTTAAGATGGAACTCAAAGAGATACTCGCGCTGGCCGTACAGGATTACACGATCAAGCTGACGGAACAGCAATTGGAACAGTTTGATTTATACGACCGCCTGCTCGTCGAGTGGAACCGCAAAATCAACCTCACCGCCATCACCGACCCGCAGGGTGTAGCCGTCAAGCACTTTGCCGACAGTCTGGCTTTCTTTAATTATATGGAGTTGCCCGAGGGCGCAAAGGTCATCGATATCGGCACGGGTGCGGGCTTCCCCGGCGTCGTGTTAAAGATTGTCCGACCCGATATCAAATTAACTCTGCTGGACAGCCTCAACAAACGCTTTTTATTCTTACGGGAGTTGCTCTCACAGCTCGGCTTGGAAGCAACCTGTATCGCGGGCAGAGCGGAGGAATACGGACAGAAGATGACCGAGCGGGAGTGCTACGATCTCGCGGTGTCCCGCGCCGTGGCGCAATTGAACACGCTCAGCGAATACTGCCTGCCGTATGTGCGGCTCTCCGGAAGGTTTGTCGCCTTCAAGGGCGGCGACTGCGGGGAAGAGGTGACGCGCGCCGCAAAAGCCATCCAAACTTTGGGCGGCAAGCTCACGCAGGTGCACCGCTTCGAGCTGCCGATGAACGGCGGCAGCCGCAGCCTGATTGAAATCGAAAAGGTACAGCCCACGCCGGACAAATATCCGCGCAACAACGGCCGCATCAAGGCGAAGCCCCTATGATTCGACGAAAAAGGATAGATTACAGCAAAACAAAATAGAATAATCAGCCGGGAACCGACAAAAACCGCACGCCTGATGTGATATGATAATAGCACAGGGACAAGCCCTGATGCTGAACATCGGGTGATGCGGTTGAATTTTTTGAATAAGAATGAGAACAGAATTCTGGAAATTCCGATCATAAAGATCCGACCGAACAAATCCCAGCCTCGCAAACAGTTTGATGAAGCCGATCTCCGTTCACTGTCTCTCTCCATTACGGAAAACGGCATCCTGCAGCCGTTGACCGTACGGCGCATCAGCGCCACTGAGTTTGAACTGGTGACGGGAGAACGACGGCTGCGCGCCGCTGTCTTGGCAGGTTTGGCGAGGGTGCCCTGTATCGTTGTCAAGTGCTCTGACAAAGAGTCTGCCATCTATGCTCTCCTTGAAAATCTGCAGCGAGCCGACCTCGGCATATTTGAGGAGGCTCGCGGGATTTCAAGACTGATCCGCCGCTACGGTCTGACGCAGGAACAGGCGGCGGAGCAACTGGGAAAGACGCAGTCGACGATCGCGAACAAGCTGCGGCTGCTGCGCCTGAGCTATGAAGAGCAGGAATCGATTGAAAACGCGGGACTGACCGAACGCCACGCGCGGGCGCTGCTGCGTCTGAGCGACGAAAGCAAAAGGCGGGAAGCCCTGTCGCGCGTGATCAGCGAGGGACTCAATGTATCACAAACAGAATCACTTGTCAGCCAACTCATTCAATCCACTCCGAAGCCTTCTGGCAGAGGAAGAAGCAAAGCGGTGATAAAAGACATACGAATTTTTGTAAACACGATCAGCAAGGCAGTTGACACCATGCGGTCGGCGGGGATCGACGCACAGACACACAAGTGCGACAGTGATACCTATATCGAATATACGATACGGATTTCCAAGACCAAGGGTGCCAAAGCTGATAAGTCGGCATAAGCCGACCCGACATTACTTTCCACTATGGATGCACTGCATCCGATCCACTCATACCCATTTCCTTATCTAACCCCTTGCGAAAAGGCGTGTACGTACCCCGTACACGCCTTTTTGCAAACTTGAAGTTTGATCCGGTCCGCGCATCCGAGATTCATCTGTACCGATGTTTTGTTCACGCGTTAGATGTTGGTTGAATAGATAAACATACAAATAGCGTGACGCTCGACCCAATCCGCGCATTCTAGATTCATCTGTACAGGTGTTTTGTTCACGCGTTAGATGTTGGATTGAGTAATTTATTTGATTATAAAAATGCTTCTTATTAGGTTTTTGATTCACATGTTTGATGTTAAGGAATGTTGATTCACAAATGTTTCACGTGAAACATGAGAAAAAGTTCCGAAATTCTTTGTCAACCCCTTTTATTGGACGGAAAAGTGTGCTATAATTTGAGTATTCTGAAATCAAAGGTGATTTTTTGGCAAAAATAATAGCGATATCCAATCAAAAGGGCGGTGTAGGAAAGACGACCACCGCCGTGAATCTTGCTGCCTGCTTGGGAGCGCTGGGCAAAAAGGTTTTGCTCGTCGACGCCGACCCGCAGGGAAACGCGACCAGCGGAGTAGCGATCGACAAAAGCAAGGTCAAGCTTTCCACCTACAACATCCTCGTAGATGGCGCCAAGGCAACGGAATGTGTGCTCACGACCCCTTATCAAAACCTTCACATTCTGCCGTCGAGCATTAATCTCGCGGCGGCGGAGCTGGAGATCGCGGAAAAATCGCGCCGCGAATCCTTATTAAAAAACGCACTGCTTCCCATCAAGCAATATTATGACTACATTCTGATCGACTGTCCGCCGTCCTTAGGCTTGATCACGGCAAATGCGTTGACGGTCGCGGACAGCTTCATCGTTCCCATCCAATGCGAATATTACGCATTGGAGGGATTATCGCAGCTGATGAGCACGGTGCGCCGCATCAAGCGTCAATACAACTATTCGATCGAATTGGAAGGCGTGCTGCTGACGATGTACGACGGCAGGCTCAACCTGACCCAACAGGTCGTAGAAGAAGTCAAAAAGTTTTTTCCGGGCAAGGTATTCGGCACCGTCGTCAACCGCGGCGTGCGCCTGTCGGAGGCGCCGAGCTTTGGCATGCCGGTGATCTACTATGACAAAAAATGCAAGGGCAGCATCGCCTACACCGAGCTGGCAAAGGAAATCATAGCAAAGGAGAGACGCTGATGGCAAAAAAGCTGGGAGGCCTCGGCAAGGGTCTCAACGCGATATTTATTGAAAACGACAATGAAGAAAACAACGGACCTGTCACCATCAAGATCTCCGAGATTGAGCCGAACCGCTCACAGCCGCGAAAGGAATTCGATGAAGAAGCCCTCAACGAGCTGGCGGACAGCATCGCAAAGCACGGCTTATTGCAGCCGCTGCTGGTCAGACCGTTGACGCTCGGCGGCTATGAGATCGTCGCGGGGGAGCGGCGCTACCGCGCCTCGCGCATGGCGGGCTTGACCGAGGTACCCGTCGTCATCCGCGAGTTGAGTGAAGCGGAGACGATGGAGCTGGCGCTGATTGAAAACCTACAGCGTGAGGATCTGACGCCTTTGGAGGAAGCGATGGGCTACAGCGTATTGATGGACGAACACGGCTTCACCCAAGAGGAGGTCGCCCGCTCGGTCGGAAAATCCCGCCCCGCCGTCTCCAACGCCCTGCGCCTGCTCAAGCTGCCCGAAAGCGTCACCGAAGCCCTCAAGGAGGAGAAAATCTCTGCGGGACACGCGCGCGCACTGCTGAGTCTGGAAAACGAAGCGCTGATGCAGGAGGTCTGCGAACAGATCATCAAAAACGATCTTTCCGTTCGCCAGACGGAAAAGCTCTGCAAAAAGCTGAGCGCCGAAAAGAAACCAAAACCGCCCGCCGAAAAAGTTCCGAATTACTACAAGGAAGTGGAGCTGACCCTGACCGCCGCGCTGGGCAGAAAAATCAGCGTCACAAAGTCCAAGGGCAAGCAGGGCGGCGTACTGCAAATCGAATTTTACTCGGACGAGGAATTGACCGAGTTATCCAATAAACTGAGTTAAGAAGGAGTAATACAAATGATCGATATTAAATTTTTACGCGAAAATCCCGACGCGGTAAAGGAAAACATCAAAAAGAAATTTCAGGACA
>CACZWQ010000017.1 GCA_902784855.1 uncultured Ruminococcus sp.
CGAGAGGACAGAAACAAGATAAACAAGGAGGATGAAAGCGAGAGCATAACCAATCAACAGACAATGTTATTGGATTACTGTAAAAAGAATGGTTTTGATGTTTACGATATTTACAGTGATGAAAATTGGAGCGGTTCAGATAGAGAACGCCCGGAATTTAACAGAATGATTCAAGACGCAAGGGATAAGAAATTTAATACTATCATTTGCAAAACGCAATCAAGATTTGCGCGAGATATGGAAATGATTGAAAAATATATCAATGGTTTATTCCTCATTTGGGGAATCCGTTTCATTTCTGTTGTGGATAATGGCGATTCTTTGAACAAGGCGAATCGGAAAACGCGGCAAATTTTCGCATTAACCGACCAATGGTATTTAGAAGATTTATCCGATAACATTAGAGCTACGTTATCAAGCAAACGCAAGCAAGGTTTATGGGTGGGAGCGTTCGCGCCGTATGGCTACATGAAAGACCCAGCCAACAAAAACCATTTGATTATTGATGAAGAAGCCGCCGAGGTTGTTAGATATGTTTTTGATTTGTATTTGCAAGGCTACGGAATCACACCGATAACCCGCAAATTGAACGAGGAACATATACCAAACCCCGCGACATACAAAAAACAGCATGGACAACCATTCCAAAATATCAATGGGGAATGTTCGGATATGTGGCATACATATTCCGTTCAGCGTATGTTATCGAATCAAATCTATATCGGTAATATGGTTCAGGGACTTCAAGAAAACGTTTCCTATAAATCGACAAAGAAAAGGCAAAAGCCAAAAGATGAATGGGATATTGTAGAGGGTACACACGAAGCCATTATAGATATGGATATTTGGAACAAGGTGCAAAAGCTGAGAGGTGGAAAGCCCAAAAGCGAAATCAAGGGCAAACCAAACACATTGGCAAAGAAAGTTAGATGTATGGATTGCGGCGGCTCTATGCGCGTATCATACCACAACCACAAGAGATATTTTAGGTGCAACACCTATTATATGGATAAATCCAGATGTAACGGTATGACGATTTCCGAAAAGGTTTTGCATGAGGAAATTATAAAACAGATACACGCGCTTTATAAGCAATATGCGGATAATGCTATGATTGCCGATAGCCTTGATATTGAGAACGAACACAGGGTAAAAATAAAACTTTTAACATCTAAAATTAAAAATTCCGAATCAGAGATTGAGAAGTTAGATAAACGATTGAGCACGATATATATTGACAAACTGGATGGCGTTATCTCTGTTGATGAATTTGTTTCATTAAAAACAAGATTCTCGGGTGAGCGTGATAGCCTTATTGCAAATGTTACCGCGTGGAAAGCTGAGATAGACAAGATAAACGAGAAAATCAGTTTAGCAAAGAATCGTTTTGAAATCATCGAGCAATTCAAGGATGTAAAAGAATTGGATTATCTGACGGCGCAGACCTTAATTGACTATGTGGAAATCGGCGGCAATCAGTACAACCGCATAATCAATATCTATTGGAATTTTTAATACTTGATAACATATTATCCCGAAAGACAAAATATGACAATTTTTTGACACTACGAAAAAACATTCGATAAGTGCCGAAAAACCGCATAAGACTGCGGATTTCACCTAAAAAATAGGTTGTGCATACAAAGCCTTTTCAGAGCAGAAGGCGCGCACGACGTATGACAACATCCTGCGTCTGGCGGACGACTATGACGTGAAGGACGCGATCCGCTTCCTGCGTGAGCGCGAGGTGGTGCACTACCAGCGCTTCGGCGAGAACCTGCGGCTGCTGACCGACCGGCTCGATGAAAAGAATTTCTACGCCTTCAACCCCGAATTTGACCGGGCGTGCTGGAAAAAGACAAAGGCACAGTAACAAAAAAGTCCATCAAATTTCCAAAAGCGAAAATAAACGCCAAGGGCTGACCCAAATGGATCAGCCCTTCATTTCGTTTTATCTCATACCTGCGCCCGGCTCTTTGAGGATCTCTCTTTGCCCGCTGCGGTAAACATCCAAGAGGGTACACAGATCGGCGATCTCCTGCTGGATCACATCGCCGTCGTCGGTGGCGTAGACCATGACCCTGCGCCGCTCGGTTTCGACGATCTCGGAGCTGGAATGGATGTCGCGGTTCTCGCCGAGGGCGGCGTCGATGCTCTTGAACGGGCGGTGCGCCTTGAGCCGCAGGCCGTGGGAGTTGTAGATCAGCGTATAGCCCGCGATGCCCGTCGCGGCGTGGTAGTTCTTGCAGAAGCCGCCGTCGATGACCAGCAGCTTGCCCTGAGCGCGGATGGGCAGCTCTCCCTTGACCGTGCGCACGGGCGTGTGGCCGTTGACGATATGCGCCATCGCGCCCTGCAAGCCGAATTCTTCGAGGATGCGCTCGCAGGTCTCCCTCTGATAATAATAGCGGTAGTAGGGGTTCTTGTCCTCCTGCCACGCGGCGCGGTCGTCGATATAGGCGCGCTCAAACGCCTTGGTCTTTCTGCCGTTGAGCGGTGAGTGCTCGCCGCGGAAGAGGTACCACATGAAGTCGACCTCCGCCTGCTCCTTGCTCCGCTTGAAGAACGCCCCGCGCGCCCGCTGCTCAGCCATATCGAACAGCGCCTTGCCGCTGTAGGCGCCGCCGAACAGGTGCAGCTCCCTGAAAGTGCCGTCGTCGTTGAGCGGGACGCAGCCGTGATAGAGCAGATTGCCGTTGTAAACGCGGTACATGCCGCCGTTTTCATACAGGAAGGTAATGTGCCGTTTCAGCGCGGCGCTGCCTAAAAACGCGGCGGTCAGGTCGTCGATGACTGCGCGCTCGCCGTCGGTCAGGTCGTAGGGGTGTGCGGGGTCGAGCGTCGGGAAGGCTTTCTCGTTGAGCGGATAGGTGACGCCGCCGCAGTTGACCGTATGGGCTGCAAGGTCGATCTGACCGAGCAGCAGGCGGTCATCCATCCGAAAATCGGGATTGCGCAGAATCAGCTGTCCCTCCAGCTTGAACAGCATGACCGTCACGGCGGCAAGCGCCGCCTCCATCGGCGTGCGGTCGGGATAGAGCCGCTGGGCAAAGAGCACCAGCGGGCGCAGGCTGACGCCGTAGCCGCTCTCGAGCAGGCGCAGGGTGTTGTAGTGGATACAGGTGCGCACCGCCGTCGCCACACAGACCTCGCTGCCGCAGGCGGCGCCCATCCAGAGGATGTCGTGGTTGCCCCATTCGATGTCGAGCGAGTGGTGGGTCATCAGCAGCTCGAGGATCCGGTCGGCGCCCTCTCCCCTGTCGAAGATATCCCCGACGATGTGGAGGCGGTCGACCGCCAGCCGCTTGATCAGCCCCGCCAGCGAGATGACAAAATCATCCGCGTCGATGCCGAGAATGGTGTCGAGGATGGCGTTGTGGTAGTGCACCTGATTGTTGTCCTCGTCCTTCTGGGCGTGGAGCAGCTCGTCGATGATGTAGGCGTAGTCCTCGGGCATCGCCTTGCGCACCTTCGAGCGGGTGTATTTCGAACTGAGCACGCGCGCCACCTCGAGCATGCGCTCTAGCGTCGTGCGGTACCAGTCCATGCTCAGCTCCCGTCCCTTTTTGAGCAGGCGCAGCTTTTCCTTGGGATAGTAGATCAGCGTGCACAGCTCCTTGACCTCACTGTGGGTGAGGTTGTCTCCGAAGCGGTTCTCGATCTTCTCGCGCACCACTCCCGAGCAGTTGTTGAGGATGTGGCAGAACGCCTCGTACTCGCCGTGCAGATCGCTCATGAAATGCTCGGTGCCCTTGGGCAGGTTCAATATGGCGTTGAGATTGATGATCTCGCGCGTCAGCGAGCGCTCCGAGGGATATTTCTCCGCGAGCAGCCTGAGATATTTTTTCTTGTCTTCGGTCATGCCGTTCATACAGCCGCCTCCCCTTGCTTCGTTTTATGACAGCAGCCCGCGCGGTCAGTCCTCCCACGCCTTCTGCATATAGTGATAGGATTTTTTCAGGCGGGGCTTCCAATTGATCTCCGATACCCCGTCAAAGCCCGTATCATAAAGCGTGATCAGTCCCTCGCTTCCCGCGCCGAGGCGAATGTGAGAGAAGGTCGCAAAGCCGATCTCCTTCCCCTCCAAGGGCGCGATGCACGCTTTTGTATGGGGATTCTTGACGCCCAGCAGATACCAAGCCAAGCGGATCTCCAGCTTGCCGTCCGCGAGACAAAAGTCCGCGAGAGAGTCAAACTGCGCGCTCTCGGGATCGGCGTTGCCGCAGCGCAGCAAGCCCGTTTCGACACTGCGCGGCGGGATGGTTCGATTGTCCTCATCGGGCAGCACCATCTCATTGGAAACCAGCGAACAGATCGGGTTATATACACCGGTGTTCTTTCCGAAGGGGCGCTTCTGCTCCGCTCCGAATATGCCGCGCAGAACCGCGTACTGATAGTGGAACAGGTCGCGGTACGCGTCGCACAGCAGGCGCGTGTCGTCCTTGCCGTGAATGACGAGCAGGTAGTCGACCGGCTCGGAAAAGCGAAGTCCCTGCGCCTTTGCCGACAGGCTGCCCTCGGCGGTGATCTGAATGGGGACATAGTAGGTGTCCCGCTCAAAGTCAAAGCCGCTCGGGAAGGACACCAGCAGATGCAGATAATCCGCGTCAAAGCGCGTGCAGACGCGGCTCTCTCCCGCGCCGACCTCCGACGTCCACTCGGTCAGCTTTCCGTCGGGCACGGTCTCGGACGCATCAAAGCAGAGCACGCCGTAGCCCTGCTCCGCCGAAGAGAGGTCATGGGTGCGGTCTGCGGCGTTCTCGGGCACATACATCGGGACGTTCCATGTCCGCTTGAACCACTCGTCCTGCCAGCTGAACAGCAGCCCGCCGCAGCAGCCCGCCTTTCGGATATCCTCGGTCATCTGCGCGTTGAGTCTGCCCTGCTCGTCCTCGTTGAGTCCGCCCTGCTGATAGCCGTTGACGCCGAGATGCGCCACGCCGCGCGAGGTGGAAAGACCGTATTCCGCGATCAGCAGCGGGCGGGAGAAGGTCTTTTTCAAATCGTTGAGATATGCCAGATAATTGTCCGCCCTTCCCTCGTCGGTGGTGGCAAGGTACTCGCGCTGGCGGTTCATGAACTCCGGATAGTAGGGGTACACGTCCATCGCGGCGAACAGCTTGGGATAATAGTTGTCGCGCCAGCGTATCTTCTCGACGTCGACGCTTTGCGAATCCTCCTCCTCGGGATAGGGCTCGGAGGAATGCGTGAGGGTGTCGAGCGTCTGCCAGCTCAAAAACGACACCGGCAGCTGACAGGTATAGGTCTCCGTTTCATACTTTACCAGCGTATCGCCGACCTCGCAGAGAAACGCCTCAAAGGGTGTGGAACCCTCCGCGGTATAGAGATACGCCCCCGCGTAATCCGCCTGATCGGGATGGGAGGCGTTCGTCTCGTTGACAAAGGCAGCGGGGTATTCCAGCCCCAGAATATAGCCGACGACGAAGTCCGAGATATCGCGGTCATAGACGGCGGGCTTGAAGCTGCCGTATTGTGTGTAATCGGAGGAGCCGTGGATGATATCCACCGTCTCGGTGACGCTGCGCTTGAAGGCGGAAATCAATATTTCGTCGCTCTCGAGCGCGTCGGTCAGCTCCGTCATCAGATCCTCCGAAAACCAGATCCCCTGCATCAGATAAAGCGGCGCGTCGGGATGGGCGGTATTATAGTCGTCCAGCGCGCGGTAAAAATTCGGATTCATCACCGTAAACGCGCGGACGGTGTTGGCGTTCATGGCGCGCAGCTTTGCAAACCAATCCAGATAGGTCTCATAGCTCGTATCCGGGTCATCCAGCGAGGTCTGCGGCTCGCTAAGTCCCATATTGACGCCCTTGATATACAAGCGCCTGCCCGTGCCGTTCTCTTCGCGGCGGTAAAAATATCCGTTTTCACAGGCATAAAAGGGCATGAACACCTCTCCCGAGTCGGGCAGGGTCATCACCTCCGGCACCGAAGGCGCAGCGGGCGCAGAGGAGCAGGCGGCGCAGAAAATGCAGGTCAGCGCCAAAAGCAGCGCCGCAAGTTTTTTCACAGTCCTCTCCCCCTTTGTATGGAACAGATACCGAGGCACGCCGAAAACCGTGCGGCGCCGCGTTTATTTCATTCCCGCGGTATCCGCAGGCTCGGTCGTCACCGCTTCCTGTTCGGTCTCGCGGTAGTGCTTGAGATACGCCTGCAGCTCATAGTAGGCGGGCTTGAGGCGCTCGTGCCATGTCGGCGTGTTCCACGGCTCGTAGGTGTAAGCGCCGTTGATCGCGATCGACTTCTCGCCCTTGCCGCGCACAACGCCCATGCCGAAGCGGAACTCGTCATATTCCTGCGGCGTGAACACCTGATCCTGTCGGAAGTCGCCGATCTGCATCTTCGAGGAGGGGTCCATCACGTTGAGCAGCTGCCACGGGATGCGCAGCTCGACCTTTCCTTCGCCGTAGCAGAAATCGGTCAGCGAGGCGTAGCCCTCGTCGCCGGGATTGCCGTCGCCGTATTGCAGCTTGCCCGTCTCATATGCCTTGTCGGGCACGACGGCGTTGGTTCCCTTTACCACCAGATGATAGGCATAGCACATCAGCATTTCGTCAAATAACCCGGTGTCCTTTTTGTCCGCATCCATGAGGACGGGAAAATCCGTGAGGATGCGCGACTCGACGAAGTGGTATTGGAAGGCGTCGTAATAGCGATCCACATAGATGTGTGAATCCGACGCGCCGTGTATCTTGATCAAAAAATCAGCCTCGCCGTCAAAGCGCAGCCCATACGCCGACGCCCTGCTGTTGCCCTGCTCCGCGATGGTGTCGACGGGAATATAGACGGTGTCGTTGTTGAAGTCGTAATTCTCCGCCTCCACCATCAAGTATACATACCGCTCGTCGCTCTGCACATAGAGCTTTCCGTCATCGGAGGTCAGCACCTCCTCCACGTTGTCCCAATCCGAAAAATCGCCGTCGGGATAGCACACGCAGTTTTTGGCGCCGGGGTCAAAGGCGAGCATGCCGAAGCACTGCTCGGTCGTCTGGATATTGCTCCAGAACGGGCGGCGGTCTGCGATATCGAACATGACGTTGTTCCATGTGCGCTTGAACCACTCGTCCTGCCAGGTAAAGACCAGGGCGCCTGCGTAGTTGGAGCCGTAGACGGAATCAAAGATCTGTTTGAGCATCCTGCCCTGATCGTTCTCGTCGACACGCCCCTGATTGAAGCCCATCACGCTCTCATGTCCCATGCCGCGCGAGGTCGGGATGCCGACCTCCGCCACCAGAATCGGCAGGGTATGCACCAGCCGAAGATCCTCCAAATAGGCGGTATAGGTATCGACGTTGCCGTTTTTGTCCTTGTTCTCGAGATAATCCTCCTGATAGTTGAGGCTGTCGGGATAGTAGGGATAGATATGATAGGACGCGAACATGCCCGCGCCGAAATTGCGGAACTTGACGTTCTCGATGTTGACCGTCGCCTTGTCCTCGTCATAATGCGGTTCGTTGGGATGGGTCAGCGGGTCGGTGGTGATCCAGTTGGTGAAGGCGAACGGCGCCTGAAACTCGTATTTTTCCGTCTCGTGCTCGATCAACGCGTCTCCGACACGGCACAGGAAAGCCTCAAAGGGAGAGGCGGTCTGCGTATACAGATACTTGCCGTCATAGTCGCGCTTGTCGGGATGCTGCTCGTTGGTATTGTTGACGAGGTTGGGATCCCATTCGATGCCGATGATCCAGCCCGCCAGCCAGCGGGACACATCCGTGCGGTAGGTGCCCGACGCCTTTCCCGACGTCTCGGGGATCAGCGCGTTGCCGTGGATGACATCCACCAGCGTCAGCGCGTCGTGCTGAAACTCGGTGAGGATCTTCTCGTTCTCGGCATATACGTCGCCAAGGCGCTCGATATCGTCCTCGTTGACCCAGATCCCCTGATACAGATAGAGCGGGTTTTCCGCCGTCTTGTTAAAATCGCTGAGCGCGAGATAAAACTGCGGGCGCATGGTGGTGTAGACACGCACACAGTTGCAGTTCATCTCGCTGATATAGCGGAACCAGCGGGTATAGGTTTCATAGCTGATGGTGAGGTCGCCGGGGAACAGCGCAGGCTCGGAAGCGCCGATATTGACACCCGTCATGAATTCCTCATGCCAGCCGCCGTTGCGGTAGACATAGAAGGATTTACCCTCAACCTTGAATTTATAGCTCGCGTTGACCGCGGAGTCCACATACTCCTCGTTGACCGTGTCGACCTCCTTGCCGCCCTCGTTCTCGCGCATAAAGGAGATCTGTTTGATGCCGAAGGGCGCAAGCAATCCCGTCTGGGCGAGGATGAAAAGGACGAGGAGCGTGGAGACCACGCCGATAGCATACTTTTTCATTGGTCAAACTCCTTGCGCTTGATCTTGCCCCAGTTCTTGCGGAGCTTGCGGTATTTGATGATGCCCTCCACGCGGAAAACGGAGATCATCTGGCGGTAACCGAAGTTTTCGAGGATCGCATACACCGAGATCTCGATGCTCTGCCGCGCTGTCATCGCCGCGCGGTGGGTATACTGCTCCAGCACCAAGCTGCCCTCGGAGAGGATCACGCCCAGCAGCACCGCCAGCAGGAAGTACATCACGAAGAAAAACATATTCAGCTCGCCCATGATCAGCGAGAACGGGACAAGGAAGTAGCCGATGGTTTCGATCACCGCGCCGAACAGCTCGAAAATCCAGTTGTAGGGCATCGAAAGCAGCCCCACCATGCCGTAGCGCGGGTTGAGCGTCATGCCGCGGTGAGAGATCAGGGTGTCCATCAAGCCGATCTGCCAGCGGCGGCGCTGGCTGCGGATATCGCGGATGGACATCGGCCCCTGCGTCCAGCAGACCGCAAGCTCGTTAAAGCTGATGCGGTATTTTTTCCGGTTCTTGCGCATATAGCGGTGGATGCGCACCACGATCTCCATATCCTCACCGATGGTGTTGGTCTTGTAGCCGCCGACATCGATGACGGTCTGCTTGCGGAACAAGCCAAAGGCGCCGGAGACAATCAGCAGCGAGTTGGTCGCGCCCCAGAAGACGCGCCCCATCAAAAAGGAGCGGTAATACTCGACGATCTGAAAGCGCTCGACCAGCTTCTTCGGCATGGTAAAGCCCTTGAGCTCGCCGTTCACGATGCGCGAGCCGTTGGCGATACGCACCAAGCCTCCCGAGACAACGGTGCGCGAGTCCTTGAGGAACTCCAGCGAAAGCTTCAGCAGCGCGTCCTTCTCGATGCGCGAATCCGCGTCAAGACAGGTGAACAGCGGATAGGAGGAGATATTGATGCCCGCGTTGAGCGCGTCCGACTTGCCGCCGTTGTCCTTGTCGACAAAGAGCAGATTGGGGTATTTGCGGCTGTAATAGACCTTGCGGATATGCCGCGTGGGAATCTGGCTGCGGATCGAGGTCTCGATCGGGCTCATGTGGAAGGAATTGACCATCAGCTCCGCCGTGCGGTCGGTGGAGCCGTCGTTGATCACCACGATCTCAAAGGAGGGGTAGTTCAGCTTCATCAGCGAGCGGACGTTCTGAACGATGTTCTCCTGCTCGTTATAGGCGGGGATGATCAGAGATATGGGCATCAGGTTCTCGCTGTCCTCGTAGCGCAGATAGTCGTCGGAAAAATGCCTGTCATAGTCCTTGCGCACGCGGAAAAAGGATACGAAAAGCTGGACGATATAAACTAAGTTGAGAACGATCGTGAAGGTCATGCAAAAGTAGTTGAACACCACGATAAAGCTGCGCACCGCGTTCAAAAAACTCATGCAACTCCCTCCTTCCTTTTCAATAATTATCGATCATGCGGTAGAGGACGTTCTTCACCGCGTCCGCGGCAAAGCGGTCATAGCCGCCGAGGATGTCCTCCAGATCCTGCGGGGAAATATTCATCTTGATGATGGAATCCGCCGCCGCGTGGCGCACCCACCATTCGCGGTCGCCCAGCGCGCGTTTGACCGAGGCGAGGGCGGTGCGGCTCTCGAGCAGCGAAAGACCCCTGACCGCCGAGGCGCGGATGACCCAGCTGCGGTCCTTTGCCGCCATCTGCAAGATCTGCTCGTCCTCGGGATAGCCGAAGGCGGCGAGCGCCTTGACGCAGGCGATCTTGTCCTGCAAATTGTCCCCCACGGCGCCCTCCAAATACATCGGACGGAAGGCGTCGATCTTGTAGTGCGCGATCGCTTTGATGATGGTGTTGCGCATATAGGGGTTGCAGCTCTCAAACAGCCGCGCAGCGAGCGCCTCGCGGTCGCCGCCGAAGTCGTCGAAGAATTCATTGACGATCCGCGCCGAGTACATCCGGTCGTCCTGGATGGAAAGCAGATAATCCGCGACCGTGTCCACGTCGCCGAGACGCGCAAGCCCCATCGCCGCGTTGTAGGCGAGGTCGCGGTTCTTGTCATTGACATAGCGGCGCAAAGCGTCGATATGATCGCGGGCGTCAAGATCAGCCAGACGGCGGCAGGCGTAGCTTTTGTGGTATACGTCGCCCTCCTCCAGCATTTTGGCGTACAGCTCCACCGGCTTTGCTGCCTCGTCGACCTCCTCTAAAATGCGGTCGACGCGTTCGTCCTTGCTCTGCTCGCGATAGTCGCGCATCGCTTCGACCGCGAGCTCATATACCTCGTAGTCGCCGTTGATCTCTTTGACAAGTGATGTGATCTCCGCGGCTCTGCTCGATGCTGTCGGGGCGAAGAGCACGCCCTCCACTCGCATTTTCAGCCGCCGCCGAATGCCTTCGATCCTCACGGCGTTGTCGTCCTGCTGTTCCGCAAGACGGTAGTGAAAGATGTACTCGACTCCGATGATCAGCAGACATAGCAGCAGCGCGGCGATGCTGATGATTTCGTAGGTCAAAATATTTCTCCTATAGAATTAAATGTCAGTTTTTGCGGTAATAGTCCCGAAGGATCCCAAAGCTCTCCTTCGCTCTCAGACTGTAGCGGCACTCCTCCCACTTCTTCCAGCGGAAGGTCTTGTATCCCGGGTCATGCTTGTCGAGCGGAAAAGCGTACAGCAGATCGCCGTCCTTGTTTCTGCCGATCATCACCGAGGTCAGCACGCCGTTGGTCGTCACGGTCTTGGCGCGCTCAGAGCGCATCACCCTGTCGTTGATGACGAGCAGCTTGGACGGGTCGGCGACATTGAGCAGGCTCCACGGCAGGCGGACATAGACGGTCGAGCCTGTCTGGTAGAACTGGGTGTCATCGGTGCTGAAGCCGCCGTAGACAAGGTCGATGACCTTGTGATAATTGCCGGTGTAGCTCTCTTGGGTAAAGGCGGTGCCGCTGCTGCGGTCATAGGCTTCCGTGACATAGAGCGCCGCGTCCTGCTTGCCCTCAAAGCGGATGACATACTCCATGCCCGAAAGCGAGTTGGGCGTAAAGCCCTTGGCGTAAAAGTATTCGCCGTCGTTGCGCTGGAAGGTGTCCAGCCCGACAAACATGGTCGTCTCCTTGTAGTCCGGCTCCTCGAACAGCTGCAGCGTCAAATACAGATAGCCCGCGTTGGCTGAGAGCGAGACGCCCTCTACCAGATCGTCGTCCGTCAGAACCAAGCCTGCCTCCGTCGGCTGGACGGGGTCGAGCGCCATCAGTCCCGTCATCTGCGCGGGGTCACAGGTGTTGTGCCACATGCCCTCGCTGCCCTCGGCGGTGAACTTCCTCATGCCCTCGCTGACCTTAGCCCAGCTGTCGTTGAGATCGCTGACCGTCGCGCCGAGACAGCCCGCATCCTTCGCCGCGGAGAGCACCTCGATCAGCTGCTCGCCCTGAGCGGTCTCGGTGACTGCCTCTTGGGAGTAGGCGGCGTTCACATCCGAAAAGCTCACGCCCGAGATCAGCAGCGGCTCGTATAAGCCGTTGAGCTTTTCAAACAGCGCACGGCTCGTCGCGTAAAGGCTCTTGGTGCCGTCCGCAGCAGCGGCAGCATCAAACTTCACCTCGTTGAAATAATACGGCTCGCATTCCGGGCCGACCAGCCCCGCGAAGGAATAGGCATTTTTGTCCCTGCTGCCCGCGCCCTCCAGCATGTCGCTCTCGGCGCTGACGGAGACGGGCATATAATAGCCATAGCCCTCCTTGGAAGCTGTCTGCGCCTCATGGTACAGGCGCGCCGCGAAGCCCGCGATGCCGCGGCTGTCCCGCGCATAGCCGCCCTCAAAGACAAAGGAGTCGGCGCGCATCCGGGCGCAGGTATCAGCGTCCAGCGAGGGACAGACGGTAAGCCCCAGCACATAGGCGGAAACATCGGTGAAATAGGTCGCTTCGCCCAGCCGCTCGCTTCTCGCCTCCGCCTGCCCGTGCAGCGCCCCGACGGTGGTGACGATGGCATTCTTCCACTGCGTCAGCCCGCCCTCGGTGAGATAATCCGCAGCCTCCAAGCCGTCCGGCACGCCGATCTCCTGGAGGATATACAGGGGCGTATTGCCGCTGCCCTTATTGTGGCGGTTGACCGCCGTGTAGAACTCCGGCGGCAGCAGGTCCTTGGCGACCAGACAGTTGGCGCCCAGCTCCGCCGCGCTGCTCACCAGCTGCTCATAAAAGGTGAAGTCGCGCGGATAGGTCTTTTTGCAGGGCTCATCGGCATTGACCGACACCGCCTTGAGGTTGAGCGTGCGCCACTTTCCGTCCTCCATCACCTGAAATTTTCCGTTGTTGACGCGCGAAACCTCTTCGTGCGGTTCATCCTCCACGGTATAGCGCGTGGAGGCAGTCTCGCTGAGTATCTGTCTGATCAGCGGGTTATAGAAGGTCCAATAGAAGTTCGTGATATCGCCCTGTCGGTCATAGGACAGGAATTTGAACAGCTCGTTGGCAAAGAGGAACTTGCCGTAGCGCGCGCCCGATACATAGTCGTTGAAGTCGCCCGCGAAGAAATAGACGGGCGCATGCCCCTCCTCCTGACGGCGGGTAACGGCGCTGAACCGCGGCGATTTGGAGATATCCTTGAACTTCTCCATCCCCGTCGCGTTGAGGTCGAATTCATAGGTCGCGACGGTCTCGGTGCCGTAATTCGCTTCTACGAGCTCGAACCAGTTATAGAAATTGCAGCGGGAGCACCAGAAAAACTCGCTGCCGTATTCGTCGTTGATATAGATCCGAAGCAGATCCTTTGTATTGAAATCGGTGTTCTGTTCGAGCACCTTGATCTTGCCGTCGGTGGACACCAGCAGGATACCCGGTCCCGTGAAGCGCCACTCTACGCCCTCCTGCTGTTCATACATCGGCGGCGCCCAGTCGGGCAGGTCGGTGTAGTCCTGCAAGTCCACCACATACCTTCCGAGCCACCGCGTCGGCGTGACGCCGAGCAGCGCGGTCAGCTGGGAATAGACCGTATCGCTCAGCGGCGAGCTGAACAGCGTGGTCTCGGCGATGATGGGCGCGCCGTTCTCGTAGGCATAGGTGACCACCGCCATATCGTCCGGAGAGATTCCGGCATATTCGGGTGTGCCGCCGTTAAAGTAGCCGTAGGTATCGTTGCCCATGCCGTAGGCGTCCGCCAGATAGATCAGGTCGGGACGGTCGCTGATGCTTCTCAGCTCGGTGACATGGTCGAAATTGCCCTCTTCGTCCAGCTTCGGGCCGAAGTAATCGCGGGTATAATCGTAATCTCTGCCTTCACTGCTGATGTATTTCTGCTGATTCAGGATCCAGTAAAAGCCCTGATGCTTGCGGTAAACGCTGTGCTTGACGATGCGGTCGTCCTGCGCGTAGGAGAGGACGGTCTTATCGAGCACCGCCACGTTGAGTGCCTTGGACGGCAGAAAATGCCAGATGACAAAAATCAGGATAACGGAGAGCACCACCGCCGCCGCGGCGATATGGTACCACTTGAATTTGCGGCGCTTGCGGTCGGTCGTCTCGCGGCTGTCCTTGACGGTGTTCTCCGCCTTGCGCTCAAAGACCGTGCTTTCCTCCGGTTTTTTCTTCTCGTCGCCCATGCGCTCACCTCCTTTCGGGAATGCGGGTGTTACTTGCTTTTTTTGATGACGGTCTCGAATGCCTCCACCAGCTTCGGGTCAAAAATGATGCCCGCGTTATCGCTGAGATACGCAAGCGAACGCGACCGTGACCACGGCTTTTTGTAGGCGCGCTCGGAAACCAGCGCGTCATATACATCGCAGACCGTGACGATCCGCGCGCAAAGCGGGATCTTCTCCTCCGAAAGTCCGTTCTTGCCGCTGCCGTCCCATTGCTCGTGGTGATAGCGCGCGATCTCCGCCGCCTGCTGCAGCAGCGGATCGTCGCCGTAGGCGGAGAGGATGACGTAACCGAACTCGGTGTGATTGCTGACGATCGCCCTCTCCTCCTCCGTCAGCTTGCCGTCCTTGTTGATGATGCCGGAGGGAATGGCGATCTTTCCGAGGTCGTGCAGCTTCGAGGCGAGGGAAGTCATCTCCGCCTCGCTCTCGCTCATGCCGATCTGCAAACACAGGCGGCGCGTGTAGTCGCTGACATGCTCCAGATGCGCCGCGGAGTAGCCGTCGGAGATCTCGGCATTCTCGGCAAGCTCCGTGAACACCGCCTCGATCGAACGGCGGTGACCGCCGCAAACGGCGTCATAGGCGGTCTCAAGACCGCAGTAGGCTGCCTCGATCATGCTGACGAAGAACAGATCCAGACAACCGGTGAGGTTTTCAAAATGGAAGATCGCGCGGGTGCCCTCGTCGTCGCTGAGAAGATAGTCGAAATAGGTGTCCGAGAACAGACATGCCTTTCCGTGCGACTGACTGTTGGCAGCGATCATTTCGTAGCGGCAGTCGTCGAGACCGCGGTTGAGAAGCTCGTGAAAGCCTTCGCCGGAACGCACCGCCACGCCGCAGCGCAGCGCCGCGTTTTCGCTGTTATACCGGGTGACCAGCTCGGTGATCTCCTCCACCGCGCATTCATAGAACTGCTCCTTCTCGTGACAGGCGAGCATATTGCGGATGAACCGCGAAATGCTGTCGACCGTATTGCCGTAACGGACGGTCTGCTGCAGCACCTCCGCGTTCTTGCGCGCAAAGCGGAAGCCGCTGTAGTAAATATATCCCAGCGCGGCGACGATGACCAGCGTCGGCATCGCGACGTTATAGATATACAGGTTGAGGCTGCGGGTCAGAAGCTGAACGCCCGCGAGCACGCTCATCATAAAAAGATAGATCGAAAACACAAATACCGCGGTGGCAAAGCGTGTCCGTCGCTGCACCAAGGGCAGGAGATTCCCCGCGGTATACAGCACCGCCATCGCGGTAAGCAGGCTCATCACGCCGCCCGTGATCATGATCAGCAGCGGGTCGGGCGCCAGCATGACCGTCAGCACCGAAATGCCGATGGCAAAGAAGGCGCTCACCAGCAGCTTGCGGCGGTGCGGAAGCCAGATGATGATACCGAGCAGCGCCGCCATCAGGGTCATGTGCACCGCGGCGGTGATGATATTCATCCAGATGGGCAGATTGAAAAGGTAGGTGACCTCGGGCAGGTTGTAAAGCGTCACGGCTGCGCCGCAGTAAAAGCCCGCCGCCGCGACGGAAACTGAGCGACGGCGACGGCGGTGACTCCTTCCCACCGAGCGGATCACCATCACACACAGTGCCGCAAAGAAAGCAAGCGTTAGCGCTGCACCCATCCAAAAACCCGCTGTCGGGCAAAAGGATACCGCGCTGCCGCTGATCAGCTCCGCCTCAAAGCGCACGGAGAAGGGCAGCCGTAAAAAGACCTCCACCACGCGATCGCGTGAGGACGCCTCGATTGTGACGGCATTGTAACAGTTGCCGACATACTGTGCGTCGTCAAATTGATTGTGATAGACATCTCGCCCGTTGATGCGGATCTTCACGGGAGCGTGATCGGTCCTGATCACCAGCGTGCGGTTCTCCTCAGCCGGCGCCAGCGTCTTGGTAAAATACGCGTTCTCCCGCCGCACGTCGCGATCGGTGACGATCGGGTTCTGCAAATTGTACACGCGCAGATCCGCATCGGGCACCGCGCCCGCGCGCTCGGTGTACAGATATTCCCAGCCCGTGAGCGCATTCCCGCGCGCGATGCCCTCCGAGACGTAATTCGCCGTAAAATACACCGCGACGGTCATGACAAACAGGATGAGAGAAACGCCTAAAAGGGGGATCGCTCCCCCTTTTTGTTTTTGATCGTTGATAAACTTGCCTATATTGTCTTTAAGCTTCATAGCATTATAATCTGGAGTATTTCTTGAGTAAGTTCTTGACGTCGTGATTCGTTACCGGAGCCGCCGCGTGACCCTCTTCCGTCGCCGAAAGGCTGTCGATCAGGTGGGTGACCGCCGCCGTATGCTCGCAGATCTGCGCCAGAGCCTCGCGCAGGCGCGCATTCTCCTCCTCCAGCTGCCGAATCTTCTCTTCCGCAGCCGACTGTGCTGCCGTTGTGGTTGCCTTATCCATGCCGACCTCCCGCCTATTCGGTCTGTGTGGAAACAGAGCGGATCAGCGGCTTGCCGTCCGCCACTTCAACGGTGATGGCGGTTTTGCCGAAGAGCGTCGACTTTTCCTTCTCGTTATAAAAGGTGGTGCTCACCTTGAGCTGACTGCCGCTGACGTCGGCGGCGTCGATGTGATAGTAGAGATCGGTGCCGTACTCGGGCAGCCACATCTCCAGCTTTTTCGTGGTGGGATTGTAGAATACCGACTTCGTCATGTCATAGTCGGACTTGCCGAACTGGCGGATCAGCTCCTCCTCCACCAGCTTGGGCTCCACGGTGCGGTAAGCCACCGCGTAGTTGTCCAGCTGATAGAAATTCTTCTCAAAGATATGGGTCATCCCATACTGCACCGCCGCATCGACCGAAAGCTCGCCGGGGTCCTGAAAGGAGCAGCCGAGCATATATCCCAGCTCAAAGCTGCGCAGGGCAAAATCGTTGGGGCTGACCTCGACGCCGTCTACCGTGACGGGGTCGGTCTTGCCCGAGGGATAAGCCTGAAAGCCGTTGCCGGGTGAAAGAGCCTCATCCTTGGTGGCGTTCATATCGACCGCATATGGATCGGTCGTCGAATCCTGCGGCTTGACATTCGGGTCGGTGCCGCAGCCCGCAAACAGCGACACGGAAAGGATCGCCGCAAGGGCTGAAAGTAATATTCCTTTTATTTGCATGATATCACCTCAACAAGCAGGCAGTTCCCTGCCGCGGAAGCCGCGGCAAGGAACAAAATGTAATAATTCATTCAATCAGCAGCTGTTTAAAGATCCCAGTAATAATCGGTGTAGCAGCGATCTTGATGCTCACTGTCGATTTCAACATAAACCTGCGCACTTGTCTGATAGACATATTTGATATACGCTTTCGCGGTAACGGTGGAGCCGAGCGGCAGGTTGACGGAAAGCGACTCAAGGGGCTTGTTATAGATGAAATCGTCCACGGTATTCACATGATCCGGATACTTTCCGGTATCATAGACAACATTGTCAATGCCCGTCTGCTTTCCGTAATTGCCGTTTTTGAAATAGAACCGATATGCCATAAAGCACTTGTTGACGTCGGTCCTGAGGACATAGTTGCCCTTGTGAAGCGTAAAGGTTTTGGTTTCGGCATCCCATCCCTGTGCCCCGTAAGTAGGAACCAGCGTGACACGGTACACGACTGTACCGCGAAGTCCTACGCCGTCGTCGGAATAGATGCCGTGGTTGGTATGATCCCAAGCGGAATTGTTGGGATAGAAGGTTTGACCGGGAGTATGGACTTTTTTCTCACCGTTTTCGGTTCTGGTGCTCCAGTCTACAGAGCACATCTGGAACTCATAGGTTCTGCCGATCTCGACTTCCTTATATTCGCCCGAATACTTGACATCGCCGTCCTCAAATCTGACCGCCATGGCAAGGGGCGCGATGATCTTCAGGTTCGCCTTCGGGATCACGGGCTGGGGCGGGATAATGTTCGCCCAGAGGGACACGGAACCGACAGGGACCGTATAAGTCTTGTCTCCGCAGCGGCTCTCCGCCTTTGCGTTGTTGATATCGTTGATCGCGACCGCGTCTTCCCCAAAGAACCATCTGTCGGTAGAGCCGAAATAGTTTTCATCAATAGACAGCGAGATCGCGTTCTTATCGACCGCATAATGACCCATCGATACGGCATACAGCGTGACATCATTGCCGACCGAGATGGACAGTGTCCTCGGATATACGGGAGGATTGTTCTTGTCTGCACAAGGCACACGGTTCGAGCTTACGCCGATCGCGGGAGATGCGGAAGCCGAGATCGCCTTGACCTTGGCGTTGCCGGTCAGCGTGATGTTTCCGCAGTCAAAAGTTCCTCTGCCCGCGCCGATCGCAGCGCCGCCGCCCGTAGCAAACTCGTTTTTTCTGGCGCTTGCGGTAATGGCGGTAACATCCGCGTCTCCGCCGATCAAGATATTCGCGCAATATGCCTCGGGATTTATATGACTGAGCTTACTGGTACCTCTGCCACCGCCGATACCGGCGCCGCCGTTAGAACCGAGGGCGACGATCTTGCCGCCCGTGATCTGAATGTCGGGAGCAGAGGAGCCGTAGCCGCCGCCGATACCCGCCGAATGATGCTTCGGATCCGCCGCGTTGAGCGCCGCCAAATCAACACTCGCGTAATTCTCGCCCAGCGCTTCCAGATCATAACGCTCATAGGCAGCTGCGTAAACCTCGCCGCCGGTGATGATGATATGGCCCGAGTCATACTCGCCGACAGCCGCGACATGCATCGCGCCGCCGCTGGTACCGTAGCCGGTGCCGATGCCCGACGCAAGTCCGTTGCCGTAAGCATGGACCACGCCGCCGTTGATCACGATGCGGTTGCAGTGGACATGGTAACCGGAGCCGATTCCGGCGCCGTTGATTCCGCCGTGGGCGTTGATGTTGCCGCTGTTGATCGTGACCGTGCCGACCTGCCGTCTCAACTCGGCATCAATATTTATTCTTGTTCCCCACGAGCCGATCGCCGCGCCGTAACGACCGCCGTAAACATTCAGCGTGCCTTCACCCCCAAAGATGACATTGGTGCCGACACCTACCTCGATGCCGCACGACTCATGTTCATCCTTATCTACGTTGTCGCCCTTGATGGTGCTCTCGCCCTCAAGAATAAACTTGACGTTCGCGCCGTTTTGGACAAAAACAGCGGATTTTTTCTTGCCCGTGGTGTCGATAAAAACATTGCGCAGCGTAACATTCGCCTGTGCGCCGTCGATCACCACGTTTTCATAGGTGCCTGTGAGAACATAGTTGCCGTTCTGATTTGATAACGACTTCCTCACCTTCGTCAGCGGTGATCACGATCGCCCCGCCGTCGTCAGCGGGATCGCCCGCTTCGCCTCCCTGGTCTTCGCCGCCCTGATCTTCGCCGCCCTGATCCGCGGGATCGATCACGTCCCCGCCTTGGTTCGCGGGGTTCGGATCTTGCCCGCCTTCCTCAGCGAAAGCGACCGCCGTAGCAAGGGGGATCATCGTCACAATCGTCGCGATTGTCAGAAAAACGGATAGTGCTTTCTTCATAAGGATCATCTTCCTTTCTTTCAAGATTGCCCGCACTGCGGGCAGGAGTAAGGATCGTTAAAATCTTTTACCCTCTATACTCTTACTCAATTATAGTATACCATAGTGCCAGTCAAATAGCAAAAGTTTTCTTGCACAAATAATCATAATTTGTTGTTGTTTTTTTGCTTTTTATCATAACTATTTTGGTTTTCGTTCGTGTTTTTTCAGATATTATGCGGTTGTTTCCTTTATAGAAAATCTCGCATAAAATCACCATTTTTTGTCATCGGTTTTCTCGGTTGTATGATCCTGTTTTTAGTGACAATTCTCGGCGGCAGTTGTATTCGCAAATAACGGAAAACAGTGATTCAATTGACTTTCTTGCCCGGCTGTGATACAATATAGTACATCCAAAATAAAGGAGGAAGTAACCATGAAAAAAATATTTGCTCTTATCATGATCGGCATGCTGGCGGTATCAATGGCAGCGTGCGGTCAGGCTGCGCAGAGCAGCTTATCTCAGGAGACGACAGCCGCAGCTCTGACGACTGCCGCGGAGGAGACGACTCTCGAAGCGCCGGAGGAAGTCATTTCGGGCGGCTATGTCGACGCCGCGTCTCCCGTTGTGACCGACGAAGTCAAGGCGCTGTTTGACAAGGCGGCGCAGGGGCTGACCGGCGTTGAATATGTTCCCGTCGCGTATGTCAGCTCTCAGGTCGTCGCGGGCACGAACCACCTGCTCCTCTGCAAGGCGACCCCGACCACTCCCGACGCCAATACCACCTACGCGCTCGTGACCCTCTATGAGGACCTCAACGGCGGCGCAGAGATCACCGATATCCGCAGCAGCGACGCGCAGGCGCCTGTTTCCTTTGACGAGCCGATGGACGGCGCCGATGCGGCATCTGAGTCTCCCGAGGTGACCGAGGAAGCCAAGGAAGCGCTGACCAAGGCGACCGAGCTTCTCACCGGCGCGACCTATGAGCCTGTTGCGCTGCTCTCGACACAGGTGGTGAACGGCATGAACTACACCATGCTCTGCAAGATCACGACCGTGACGGCTGAGCCGAAATCCGACTACGCTGTCGTGACCGTCTACGCAAATTCCGACGGCACCGCCGAGATCACCGAAACGATCGAATTCGCTCCCGCACAAAACTGATACAACAGCATCGTGACAAAAAAACAGAGACTTCCTAATGCCCGCAAAGCAAAGGGATGTCTCTTTCTTTTTTATCATCGGTGCTTCGGTGTCCTTGTCAGCAGCTTATGCACGGCGAGCGACAGCAGGAATGACACGGCGAT
Source organism: uncultured Ruminococcus sp. (assembly GCA_902784855.1). GTDB lineage: Bacteria > Bacillota > Clostridia > Oscillospirales > Acutalibacteraceae > Ruminococcoides. The sequence continues at coordinate 20,755 of CACZWQ010000017.1, forward strand.
ACAGAGGAGATAGTACGGCAAAAACGAGGTGGAAAAGCCGAGGGTGTTCATGATGCGGCGGAGGATGACGTGGCTGAGGTAGAGCTCCAGCGACATCGCGCCGAAGAACCGCAGCACGCGGCGGAGTCTCCCCTCTTTCAGCCGCAGCAGAACGGCTGCCGCGAGCAAAATGATGATCATCGGGTAAAACAGCTTCCCGAGCCGCAGCGAAACCACGCCCCACAGCAGACCCCGTTGATACTTGGACAGCAAATGGAGTAGCAGGAACACGGCGCCGAGAGCGGCAAAAACGAGCCACTCCTTCACAAACCGCCTGCCCTCACGCTGACGCTTGCCGTACCAAACGCCGATCAGGAACATCACGACGCGCCACAGGGCGATCTCGATGTGTCGGTAGACCGTCGGCGCACCGTAATACAGCGCCACGCACCCCGCGCAGACAGCGGCGATCAGCGCGACGGCAAACACATCCGACGCGTCGATCAGGCGGTACAGGAGCGGAAAGAGCAGATACAGCGCCAGAATCAGCGCGATGTACCAGACCAGCCGCACGCCCTCCGTCCAAAAGGAGAGCATCGAAAGATCCCAAGCGAACCGCCCCCAGCCGGCTTGGCGTATCACGACGTCCAGCGCCAGCCATCCCGCGCCGCCGAACAGCAGATATGTCGGCAAAATGCGCGCCAGCCGCTTGCGGTAAAACCGCATGACGTGCGGGTCCCGGCTGAAGGAGTAGAAAAGCCCCATGCCGGAGAGGAACAGAAAAATCTCCACCCCCGCGCTGCCAATCAGCAGGTCGTAGCCCTTGACGAACGCAGACAGCACGGCGGAGGAATTCGCTGTCTCCGCATTCTCGCAAAAGTGGAAAATGATAATGCTGATGATGGAAAAGCCGAACAGCTCATTTCGAACCTCCGGTATCCGTGAGATGACCTTGTTCATGGCGCCCCTCAGCATGATACAGGCTGCCTTTCCCACACCGCATCATTCTCCGCGCCCGCCGAGAGCGTCACTGCCCCCGACAGCAGCGTGAAGGTCAGCAGCAGCGCAAGGCTGTGTATCACCGCAAAAACGCGCCGTATCGGTCGTCTGTGTTGTGTGTTCATCGTTTTCCTCCTTCTATTAGGCTGCAAAAGTACAGCCAGTGGGATGGTCTTGAAAGAAATACACCATTATTATACTGCTGTTTTGCGAATATTTCAAGACGGTCAGCGGATTTTCTTGCGCTTGTTCACCCTCCCCTCATTCCAAAGCCCTGTTTTTCTCTGCCTTTTTTCTTTGCGGCAACCGCTTATTCCCTGTATCCTACCGCTCGTTCCGAACCTATTGACTTGCCTGCCAAAATCATCTATATATGAATTATGTTATCATCATGGGGGGTGTTCGTATGCGGGACAAGGTCATCGATCCGGAATACGTGATACACGGTAACTGTCTCCATTTTGCGTGCCGGTGCTGTTACACCAAATACGGCAGGGAGCATCAGGGATGGTGTGAAGCCTATCGGCTGACAAACCCCGACTGCCGGGATTGTGTGTATTTCAATGAACGGCAAAACAAATGCGAACACCCTATGAGGAAAAGGCAGCGTGACGGCAGCGTGACGCTGCACCCATGGCGCCTATTAATACGTTTACTGTAAGCTAAACCATCATCAACGGCGCGTCATAACGCGGGAATGAACAGTTTCCGCTCCCGCAAACCTTTCACGC
>CACZWQ010000018.1 GCA_902784855.1 uncultured Ruminococcus sp.
CTTATTCAGTTGAACCGCCTGCGCAAGCAGGCGGTTTGAGCGTCACCGCGGCCGCGGTGGGCAGTGCGCCTTTTTATCAATCGGTGGTATCGGAAACGTCGGACTAACGGCGCGTCAGAACGCGGGCATGACGGTAACCATTCTTACAAACGTTAGTAGCGCGGACAGATTGTCGGCTCAGCCGACCGCGGGTGTGACGGTAACCATTCTTACAAACGTTTCATGCGCGGATTGCCCTCCCGTTGCAACGGGCGGATTGGCTCCCGCGACACGCGGGCGGCTCAGCCGACCGGGCGGCGTGAAATATACAATAGATAATACCTACTTTTCCATACAGCAGCCTAAAGGGGTCGACTCGTTTTGAGCCGACCCCTTTGGTCATAACATTATCATACCAAATCACAACGGCTCGATTCCCTCCGACGGGAACCGAGCCGTAAACCATATCCATTATTTGGTGCCGAAGATCCTGTCGCCGGCGTCGCCCAAGCCGGGGCAGATGTAGTCATTGTCGTTCAGGCAGCGGTCGAGGCAACCGACATAAAGCTGGATGTCGGGATGCGCCTTCATCAGCGCACTGACGCCCTCGGGAGCGGCGATGATGGACATGAACTTGATCTTTCTGCCGCCGCGCGCCTTGATGAAATCGACAGCCGCGATCGCGGAGCCGCCTGTCGCCAGCATGGGGTCGACGAGGACGACCTGTCTTTCGTCGATCGCCTCGGGCAGCTTGCAGTAGTATTCCTGCGGAAGATGGGTCTCGGGGTCGCGGTAGAGTCCGATGTGTCCCACCTTCGCGGAGGGGACCAGCGCCAGAATGCCGTTGACCATGCCCAGACCTGCGCGCAAGATCGGCACGACCGCCAGCTTTTTGCCGTTGATGACGGGCTGCACGGTTTTTTCGATGGGCGTTTCCACCTCGATGTCCGCCGTGGGCAGGTCAGCCAGCGCTTCATAGCCCATCAGCATGGCGATCTCCTCGATCAGCTTGCGGAACTCGTTGGTGCCGGTGGAGGTTTTGCGCAGCAGGGTGATTTTGTGTTTGATTAACGGATGGGTCATGTAAGATACTGACATGATGATTGCCTGCCTTTCTGTCTGGTATTATTGAAAATGTTCGGTCAAATATTCGGTGATGCGTTCAAACTGCATGGAGTGCGACGCCTTGACCAAAACGGTGTCGCCCTTCCGCAGGATCCGGGGCAGCGCGTCGCAGAGCGCCTCGACGCTCTCAAACCAGACGTCCTCCGCGCCGCGCGCCAGCTCCTTGGCGAGCGGACCCACGCTGAGAACGCGGTCGACGCCCAGCTCCTTCGCATAGGCGCCCGTGTCGTAGTGGAGCGCCGACTCATTTGCGCCCAGCTCCTTCATGTCGCCGAGGATGGCGACTTTTCTGCCGTCAAAGTTCATCAGCGTGTCAAGCGACGCCTTGACGGAGGTGGGATTGGCGTTGTAGCAGTCGTCGATGATGCGCAGGCTGCCGGTGTTGACGACGCGCGCGCGCCGTCCGACGGTCTGATAGGCTTCCACGCCGTTTTTGAGCTGTTCGTCGCTGAGTCCGAGCAAGCGTCCCACGGCGACTGCCGCCAGCGCGTTGGCGACCATATAGCTGCCGATGGCGGGGACGGTGACGTCCAGCTTTTTGTCGTCGAAGCAGAGCGTGCAGCGCACGCCGCCCTCGCCGTTGTTTTCGATATTTTCCGCGTAATAGCGGTTGTGTTTGTCGAGTCCGAAGAAGATGGGGGCTTTGCCCTGCACCTCGCGCACGGTGGACAGCTTGTCGTCATCGCCGTTGAGGATGAACGAAGCGCCCTCGCGCGCAAACTCAAACATCTCGGTCTTGGCTTTCAGCACGCCGTCGCGGTCGCCGAGATTCTCAAGGTGACAGCAGCCGATGACGGTCAGCACACAGACGGTGGGCTGTGCCATCTGAGCCAGACGGCGCATTTCGCCGAGGCCTGAAATGCCCATTTCGATGACCGCCGCCTCGGCGTCCTCGGGCATGCTCAGCAACGTGAGGGGAACGCCCAGCTCGTTGTTGAGGTTGCCCTGTGTTTTGTGGGTCTTGTATTTCTGCGACAGCACCGCATAGAGCATTTCCTTGGTAGAAGTCTTGCCGACGCTGCCCGACACGCCCACGACGGGGATGTCGAATTTCTCGCGGTACGCCTTGGCGATCTGCTTGACCGCGTCGAGCGTGGACGGCACGAGGATGTAGGGCTTGTCGGCGCCCTCGGGCGCTTTTTCACAGAGTGCGCAGATCGCGCCGCTGTCGTAGCATTGGCGGATAAAAACGTGACCGTCGACCCTGCCGCCCTTGATGGCGAGGAACAGCGAGCCGTCCTTGATTTGGCGGCTGTCACGCTCCACCGAGGTGATCGTCGCGTGTTTCATCTCCTCGCTGCCGACGTAAACGCCGTGGCAGGCAGCCGCGATCTCTGCTAATGTAAACGGTTTCATAACAGCTTCCTTATCGGTTGTATTTTTGAAGCGAATTCTCGATGATGCGCTCGCAGAGGTCGGCGTAGCCGATGCCCTCCACGGCAGCCTCCTGCGGGAGCAGGCTGGTCGGCGTCATGCCGGGCAGGGTGTTCGCTTCCAGGCAGTAGGCGTTGTTGTCCCCGTCGAGGATGAAGTCGACGCGCGCGTAGCTCTCGAGGTGCAGCGCCTCATAGGTTTTCACCGCCGCTTCGCGCATGACAGCGTCCTGTTCGGGGGTGATGTCGGCGGGACAGACTTCAATCGCGGCGCCCGCCTGATATTTGGTTTTATAGTCGTAGAAGCCTTCCTTGGGAATGATCTCGATGGGCGGGAGCGCCTTGCCGCCGAGGACGCCGACGGAGAATTCTCTGCCCTTGACGTACTGCTCGACGACGATCTCGGTCTCGCCGTAGGAGAATGCCTCTTTGACGGATTCTTTGAAATCCTGCTGCGTCTCGACGATGGTGATGCCGACGCTGGAGCCGCCCGAGCAGGGCTTGACGACGCAGGGGAAGGTGTTCCACGCCGCGGCTTCCTCCGGGGAGGAGAAGATCTCGCCGCGCGGGGTGAGCACCTTGTTTTGGATCAAGACGCTCTTGGTCAGACCCTTGTTCATCGCGAGCGCCGAGCCGAGATAGCCCGAGCCGGTGTATTTGAGTCCGAGCAGGTCGAAGGTCGCCTGCAATTTGCCGTTCTCACCCTCGCCGCCGTGGAGTGCAAAGAAGGTGATGTCGGCGTTGGAGCAGATGTCGATGACGTTTTCGCCGATGAAGCGGTTGGTTTTGTCGCGACGGTTCTCGCGGATCTCGTCGATGTCGGAGATGGTTTCGCCGACGCCCGCACTGTCGGTGAAGCTGTAGTTCTGCTGGAACAGCTCGTCGACATCGAAGATGTCTTTTTCATAGCCGGTAAAAACGTCCAGCAGGACGACTTGGTGTCCTTTTTCCCTCAAAGCGGCGGAAACCAGCAGTCCCGACGAGATGGAAACATCTCTCTCGGTGCTGGTGCCGCCTGCCAAAACAACAATTCTCATATCATGTATCCCTTCCTGAAAATAAGCTCCCCGCGTGTCGCGGGAGCCAGTCCGCGCATGAAACGTTTGTAAGATTGGTTAAGTTTTATTCCCGCGTTCTGACGCGCCGTTTGTCCGATGTTTCCGATACCACCGATCTATCAAAAGGCGCCTTGCCCACCGCGGCCGCGGTCGCCTTGCCCACCGTGGCCGCGGTTAAAACATAAAACTATTGAAGCCCCAGTATTTTACTTCGTCATACTTCACGTAGCAGTAGTCTCCCGCGATGTCCGCTTCGTCCTGCAAGATCATGCAAATGGCGGCGGTGAGCTTCTGATAGGCGTCCTTGGTGGAGCCGCCGTAGAGCTTGACCTCCACCATCGCCATGGCGGATTCGCTGTCGCGGTGGAACGCCATATCGACGCCGTCCTCGATCGCGACCATCAGATAGCGGTCGCTTTTTCCGGGAATGATGCTGATGTTGTCGAAGAGTCTTCTCTTGATGATGTCTTTCTTTCCGTCGGAAAGCGCAACGTTGGTTTTTACATTGATATACGGCATACGTGCTCGCACTCCTGTTACATTATATTCGTGTCTTATTATAATATCATTCGCGGTGGTTGTCAATTGAGAAACAGAGAGAAAATAACCGCTTTTTCGCGTCTCTTTTGGTGCACCGCAACAGTACGGTCAGCCGCGCCGATAGACGTTGTTGCCCTCGCTGTCGACGGCGACGATGCAGGGGAAGTCCTCGACCGTATAGCGGCGCACCGCCTCGGTGCCCAGATCCTCGTAGCAGAGCAGCTCTTCCTTCTTGATGCTCTTGGCGATCAGCGCAGCCGCGCCGCCGATAGCGGCAAAATAGACCGCTTTATTGCGGACGATGGCGTCGATGACCTCCTGTGAGCGCGCGCCCTTGCCGATCATGCCCTTCATGCCGAGATCGAGCAGGGCGGGGGTGTACTTGTCCATGCGATAGCTGGAGGTGGGTCCCGCGGGTCCGACGACATAGCCGGGCTTGGCGGGCGCGGGTCCGACGTAATAGATGATCTCGCCGCGCAGGTCGACGGGCAGCTCCTTACCTTGTTGCAGCAGCTCATACAGCCGCTTGTGCGCCGCGTCGCGTCCCGTGATGATGGTGCCCGTCAGCAGCACGCTGTCGCCCGTCTTCAAGCTCTTGATATCCTCGTCCGTGATCGGTAATGTGATCCGTTTTGTCATGGCAGCCTCCTAAATCTCAGTGCTCGCGTGGCGCGCGGCGTGGCAGCAGATGTTGACCGCGACGGGCATGCCTGCGATATGGGTGGGGAAGGTCTCGATGTTCACGCCCAGCGCGGTGGTTTTGCCGCCGAGCCCCGCGGGGCCGAAGCCCATTTGGTTGATCTCCTCCAGCAGCTCGCGCTCCATGGCGGCGTAGCGCGGGTCGGGGTTTTCGGTGTCGATCGGGCGGAAGGTCGCTTTTTTGGCGAGCTGCGCCGCGCGCTCAAAGGTGCCGCCGATGCCGACGCCGACCACGATCGGCGGGCAGGGATTGGGACCCGCTGCGCGCACGGTATCGAGGATGAAGCGCTTCACGCCCTCCTCGCCGTAGGCGGGCGTGAGCATTTTGATCGCGGACATATTTTCGCTGCCGAAGCCCTTGCCGCCCGCCGTGATGCGGATTTTGTCGCCGGGGACGATCCTGGTGTGGATGACGGCGGGGGTGTTGTCGCGGGTGTTGACGCGGTCGAATACGGGGTCGCTGACGACGCTCTTGCGCAGATAGCCCTCCTCGTACGCCTCGCGCACGCCCTGCTGCACCGCGTCCTCAAAGCAGCCGTCGATCGCCGTCTTGTCGCCGTATTCGACAAAGAGCACCGCCATGCCCGTGTCCTGGCAGAGCGGGATCTGCTCGGCTGCGGCGATCCTGTCGTTCTCGATGATCTGTGAGAGCACGCTTTGGGCGACAGGGGCGCTTTCCGTATGCAGCGCTGTTTCCAGCGCGCACATGATATCGCTGCCGATGAAGTAGTTGCAGTCCATAAACAGCTTTTTGACCGCCGCGGTGACAGCGGCGGCGTCAATGATACGAATATCCATCTTCATTTCCTTTCAGGTGTTTGTCATCTTGTTTTCAGCCGGTTTTCAGGTTGCGGTGCTAAAATCATTTCGCTATCCTATTATAATATTTTTTTTCGGGTATTTCAATCTTTTTCTTTTTGTGGTACAATGAAGAAAAATCAACAAACGAGAGGGAATGATGACCGTGAGTAAAATACTGGTTGTTGACGATGAATTCCGCATCCGTCAGATCATCCGCAAATACGCCGAGTTCGAGGGCTATGAGGTCGAGGAGGCTGTCGACGGCATGCAGGCGATCTCCGTCTGCCGTCAAAAGAAATTCGATTTGATCATCATGGACGTGATGATGCCCGAGCTGGACGGCTTTTCCGCCTGCCGCGAGATCCGCAAGTTCTGTGATACGCCGATCATCATGCTCTCGGCGCGCGGCGAGGAATACGACAAGATACACGGCTTTGAGCTGGGCAGCGACGACTATGTGGTCAAGCCCTTCTCGCCCAAGGAGCTGATGATGCGCGTCGGCGCGGTCATCAAGCGCGCGGGCAAGAGCGAGGAAGCGGCAAAAAAGGATGTGTTCACCTACAAGGGCTTGGAGGTCGATTTTTCCGCGCGAACGGTGTCCATCGACGGCAAGCGCGTCGAGATGACCCCCAAAGAATACGATCTGTTCTTCTATATGGTGCGCAACAAGGGGCTGGCGCTGACGCGCGAGAGCCTGATCAGCGAGGTGTGGGGCTACGACTTCTTCGGCGACGAGCGCACCCTCGATACCCACATCAAGCTGCTGCGCAAGAGTCTCGGCGAATACAGCAAATGTATCGTCACGCTGAGAGGAGTTGGCTACCGCTTTGAGACGGTTTGACAAAAACAAAATGCCGCTGCGCGTCAAGCTGCTCGCCTATTTTCTGGTGTTCGGGGCGATCATCCTTGTGGTGCTGTGGGTGTTCCAGTCGTTTTTTATCAAGCCCATCTACACCATGTCCAAGACCCTCAAGCTGGAAAAGGGCGCGGAGAGCATTTCGCGCGCGGTGAAATACAACAAAAACGTCTGGGCGACGGTGGACAACGTGGCGCTGACCTACACACTGTCGGTTTATCTCTACGACGTCGGCGGCGGCGCTCCGAAGCGGTCGCACGCCTGCTCGTATGAGAACCCCTCGGTGCAGCTTCAGGTCGACTACCGCGACGCGCTGAAATACTACGAAAAGACCGTCGACAACGGCGGCTCATGCAGCTTCACCGACTCCAACGACGCGGAGGACATGATGCGCAGGCGCACCCAGCGGCTCCAGGAATCCGCAGCCAGCTCCGACAGCGTCAAAATGCACCTTTCGAACGTCGCAGAAAACGAGAGCCTGGTATACACCAACATCATCAGCCGCACCGACGGGCGGCAGACCTTTTTGGTCATCACCTCGTCGATCACGCCGCTCAACACCACCCTCGACGTCATCAAGAACCAGATGCTGTTGGTTTCGGTGGTCTTTGTGCTGCTGTCGCTTGTGTTCTCGGTCTATGCCAGCCGCCGCATCGCCAAGCCCATCGCCATGACCAACACGGCGGCAAAGGAGCTGGCGAAGAAGAATTACGCGGTGCGCTTCGACGCCAAGGGCTACCGCGAGGTGGAGGAGCTCAACGAGACGCTTGACTACGCCAAAACCGAGCTGGCGGCGACCGAAAAGCTCCAGCAGGAGCTGATCGCGAATATCTCGCACGACCTGCGCACGCCGCTGACGATGATCACGGGCTACGGCGAGGTCATGCGCGACCTGCCGGGCGAGAACACCCCCGAGAACATCCAGATCATCATCGACGAGGCGACGCGCCTGTCGACGCTGGTCAACGACCTGCTCGACCTCTCAAAATTGCAGTCGGGCGCGCTGCAGGCGCAAAAGCAGGTGTTCAACCTGACCGACAGCATCCGCGCGATCTTCGACCGCTATGCCAAGCTGATCGAGCAGGACGGCTTCAACATCCTCTTTGAAAGCAAGGAGGAGGTCTATATCAACGCCGACGAGCTGCGTATCTCGCAGGTGATCTACAACCTCGTCAACAACGCCGTCAATCACGCGGGCGAGGACAAGACCGTCATCATCACCCAGACCGTCCGCGACCGGCGCGTGTGCATCGAGGTGACCGACCACGGCGAGGGCATTCCCGCCGACAAGCTGCCCTATATCTGGGAGCGGTATTACAAGGTCGACAAGGAGCACAGGCGCGGCGTCATCGGCTCGGGCTTGGGACTTTCGATCGTCAAGAGCATCCTCGACGCGCACAACGCGCGCTACGGCGTGCGCAGCACCCTCGGCAAGGGCAGCACCTTCTGGTTTGAGATCGCCCTCGAGAGTGTGAAGAAAAGGAAAGGGAAAGCAGCAGCCGAACCCCGATAATCAAAAACAAGGGACGTGTGACCGTTTCACACGTCCCTTTCCTTATAATATACAATCAATATGCCGTGCGGCGTTTTGTCTGTTCCCTGACGGCGTTGAATTTCCACACGCGGGTGTTGACCTCGACGACGCCCGTGCCGCAGTACAGGCAGAACTTCTGACCGAGGTTCTTGATCGGCGCGCCGCAGTTGGGACAGTTGAGCCCCAATCCCTCGCCGTAGACGCCCATCTTGTCGGCGTCCTGCAAATAGACGAGGTCGACCTCATAGAGCGTTTGCAGCTTTTCGTCCTTCTCGCCGTTGATGACCTTGCCGTTCTCGTCCTCCACATAGGAATACAGTCCCACCGCGATGTTGAAGCGGATGGTGACGGTGGCGCCGTCCTTGAGATAGCGCCCGATCTCACAGGCGTGGATGACCGGCTCGATGAAAAACTGCTTCTGCCCGTTGGCGGCGAGCGCCTCGTTGATCTCGAGGATGTGGTTGATGAGCGAGAGCGTCATATCCTTCTTGGGCAGCGTTTCGGTGGTGCCGGTGGAGACCGCGTTGAAATAGCCCATCAGCACCGCTTTTGCCTTGGTTTTGAATTCATCGTAGTCAAAGTCGGGGAAGTCCTTGTGGATCTCGGGCAGATAGATGCCCGTCATCGACTGCACCGAGCGCGGCGTTTCGCTGAGCTTGCGCTTTTGCTCCTTGTAGCCCTCCATGAAGCTGTCGGTGCCGAACGCCTCGCGGGAGATTTTGGTGATTTTGTGTTTGATGAAGAATCCCGTGCCGACGATCGTCAGCAGCAGCCCCGCGATGATCGCGAGCGGGATGATGAAGCCTTCCATAGAGAACCTCCTTTGAAACGGGACCGGCTCGTCGACAATCAGTTTTTGAGACAGATACCCAGCACGTCAAGGCTTTCCTGATCGACCGGAGACGGGCAGGAGGACATCAGCTCGCCGGCGTTCTGAACCTTCGGGAAGGCGGTGACGTCGCGCAGGCTGTCCGCGCCGCAGAGCAGCATCGTCACGCGGTCGAGTCCGATGCCCATGCCGCCGTGCGGCGGGGCGCCGTATTTATAGGCTTCGACCAAGAAGCCGAACTTCGCCTCGATCTCCTCGTCAGTCAGCTTGAGCGCGCGGAACATCTTCTGCTGCAGCTCGTAGTCGGTGATGCGCATCGAGCCGCTCGACAGCTCCACGCCGTTGAGCGTGAGGTCGTATGCCTTCGCGATGACCTTGGACGGGTCGGTGTCGAGATATTGGATGCATTCCTCCTTGGGCATGGTGAACGGGTGGTGCATGGCGACCCATTCGCCGCTCTCCTCGTCCTTCTCGAAGAAGGGGAAGTCCACGATCCAGAGGAACTTGAATTCGTCGGGGATGATATCGAGCCGCTTGGCGACGGTCAGGCGGAGAGCGCCGAGGGTGGAGAGGACGGTGCTGTTGCTGTCGGCGACGATCAAAATCACGTCGCCCTTTTCGGCGCCGAGGCGCGCATAGATGGCGCTCAGCTCGTCGGGGGTCATGAATTTCTTGAACGAGGCGTTCGGCTCGTCGACCCAGCGGACATAGGCGAGTCCCTTGGCGCCGATGCCCTTGGCGTATTCGGTCAGCTTGTCGATCTCCTTGCGGGTATAGACGGAGGCGGCGTTTTTGGCGACGATGGCGCGCACGGAGCCGCCGTTTTCGATCGCGGAGGTGAACACGGAGAAGCCGCAGTCCTTCACGAGGTCGGAGATGTCCTGTATCTTCATGTCAAAGCGGATGTCGGGCTTGTCGGAGCCGTAGTTGTTCATCGCGTCGGCATAGCTCATGCGGGCAAAGGGCGTGGGCAGGTCGACGCCCATGACGTCCTTGAACAGCCTTTTGAACAGCCCCTCGTTGATCTCGAGGATGTCCTCGACGTCGACGAAGCTCAGCTCCATGTCGATCTGGGTGAACTCGGGCTGTCGGTCGGCGCGCAGGTCCTCGTCGCGGAAGCAGCGCGCGAGCTGGATATAGCGGTCAAAGCCCGCGAGCATGAGCAGCTGCTTGTAGATCTGCGGCGACTGCGGCAGCGCGTAGAATTTGCCGTTGTGGATGCGTGAGGGCACCAGATAGTCGCGCGCGCCCTCGGGGGTGGATTTGATCATCATCGGGGTCTCGATCTCGATGAAGCCGTTTTCCGCAAAATAGTCGCGGGCGGTCTTGGCGATCTTGCTGCGCAGCATGAGGTTGTGCTGCAGCGGACGGCGCCGCAGGTCGAGATAGCGGTATTTCAGGCGGACGTCCTCGCCCGTCTTGCAGTCGTCGACGATCTCAAAGGGAGGCGTCTGCGCCTTGGAGAGCACCCGCAGGTCGGTGACGGCGATCTCGATATCGCCTGTGGGGATGTCGGGATTCTTGGCGCTGCGCTCGCAGACGGTGCCCTTTGCCGCCAGCACGAACTCGCTGCGGCAGGAGAAAGCCTTGTTGAAGATCTCTCTGTCGGTGGTGTCGTTGAAGGCGAGCTGCACGATGCCCGTACGGTCGCGCAGGTCGATGAAGATCAGCTGTCCGAGGTCGCGAGCGCGCTGCACCCAGCCGCAGACCGTGACCTCGCTGCCGACGTCGGATGCGCGCAGCTCTCCGCAGTAGTGCGTGCGCTTTAAGCCTGTCATAAATTCTGCCATATCGATTACTCCTATACTGATATATAATGAAAATGTTTTATTCCTTGATTTGGAAGCCCTTCAAAAACTCATTGAGACCCGAAAGCTCCGACGCGCCGTCAAGTGACGTGAAATCGGACAGATACAGGTCTGAAAACTGCTCGGCAAAGCGCTCGTCCAGTGCCAGCTCGGTCTGTTCGCCGGTCTCCATGTTCTTGACCTTCGCTTTTCCTTCGGCGATCTCGTTGTCGCCGAGCACCATGGAAAACTGCGCGCCGATCTTGTCGGCATATTTCATCTGCGCGCGCAGACCCCTGCCCACGACGTCTGTTTCGGCGGGCAGACCGCACTCGCGCACCGCCCGCAGCAGGGAGAATGCCTTGACCTTGGCGTCGTCGCCCATGGCGGCGATATAGAGGGCGCAGGGCTCGGGCTGCGGGATCTCGATCCCCTGTGCGTCCATGACCATCAGGATGCGCTCGAGCCCCATCGCAAAGCCGAGCGAGGGCATGTGCTTGCCGCCCAGCTCCTCGATCAGTCCGTCATATCTGCCGCCGCCGCAGACGGTGCCCTGTGCGCCGATGCAGTCGGTGACGAATTCAAAGACGGTCTTGGTGTAGTAGTCCAGTCCGCGCACGATGGTGGGATTGACGATATAGGAAACGCCCGCGCTGTCGAGATAGCGCTTCACCTCGGCAAAGTGGCTCTCGCATTCCTCACAGAGGTAGTCGGTGATGCGCGGCGCGCCCTCGGCGAGCTTGTGATCCTCGGGGCTTTTGCAGTCCAGCAGGCGCATGGGGTTCTTTTCGAGCCGCGACAGGCAGGTCGCGCAAAGCTGCTCCCTGTACTGACCGAAGTAGTCGCGCAGCGCCTGATTGTATTTGGCGCGGCAGGTGGGGCAGCCGATGGAGTTGAGCTCGAGGTGGACGTCGCTCAGACCGAGGCGGTCGAGCACCGACTGCGCCAGACAGATGATCTCGGCGTCGGCGACGGGCGACTGGGTGCCGTATTCCTCGATGCCGAACTGATGGAACTCTCTGAGCCTGCCTGCCTGCGGTTTTTCGTAGCGGTAGCAGGAGACAAAGTAGCTCGCCTTGATGGGCAGTCCCTCGTTGTCGAGCGCGTGCTCCAGCACGGCGCGCGCCGCGCCGGCAGTGCCCTCGGGGCGCAGGGTGACGCTTTCGCCGCCCTTGGTGTCGAAGGTGTACATTTCTTTTTGTACGACGTCGGTGGTCTGACCGACGCCGCGCGCGAACAGCTCGGTGTGCTCAAACACCGGCGTGCGGATCTCGCGGAAGCCGTAGGCGCGGCTCTCCTCGCGCATGATATTTTCAACGAACTGCCAGCGGTAGCTCTGCTTGGGCAGCACGTCCTCGGTTCCCTTGATTTTCTTGGTGATTAATGCCATATTCCTTCCTCCCGTTTTGATACACTGCCTATTATACATCAATGTTTATCCAAGTGCAAGAAAAATATCAAATCATGGGGCAAATTCAAAGGGCAACCGAAAACGAACTATTGACAACAACGCTTTAATGCGGTAAAATGAATGTTAACGTTGATTTGGAATAACAAAAAAGGGGTATGAAAATGAAGATCACCGGCGCAGAGATCATTTGCGAATGCTTGTTAGAGCAGGGCGTCGACACCGTATTCGGCTATCCGGGCGGCGCGGCGCTCAACACCTACGACGCGCTCTACAAATACAGCGACAGGATCACACATATTCTCACGGCGCACGAGCAGGGCGCCTCTCACGCGGCGGACGGCTACGCGCGTTCCACCGGCAAGACGGGCGTGGTCATCACGACCTCGGGACCCGGCGCAACGAATATCGTCACGGGACTCGCCACCGCCAATATCGACAGTATTCCGATGGTCGCCATCACGGCGAACGTCACGCGCGACCAGCTGGGACGCGACAGCTTCCAGGAGGTCGATATCGTCAACATCGTCAAGCCCGTCACCAAGGGCAGCTATCTGGTCACCGATATCGCCGAGCTTGCGCCCACCATCCGCAAGGCGTTCAAGCTCGCCAACGACGGCAGAAAGGGTCCCGTCGTGGTGGATGTGCCCAAGGACATCACCGCGCTGACAGCGGAGTTCACTTCCGTGAAGCCCGAGCGGCCCGTGCCCGATCCGATCGCCAATCCCGACAGCATCGCGCGGGTGCAGGAGCTGATCCGCCGTTCAAGGCGCCCGATGATCTATGCCGGCGGCGGCATCCTCAGCGCGGACGCCTGCGAGGAGTTCCGCCTGTTTGCGGAGCTGATCGACGCGCCCGTCTGCTGTTCGCTGATGGGCCTTGGCTGTCTGCCCGCCTCGCACCGCCTGTGTATTGGCAATCTCGGCATGCACGGCGGCTATGAAACGGGCATGATCACCGCAGGCTGCGACCTGATTCTCGCCATCGGCGCGCGCTTCTCCGACCGCGTGGCGGGCGACCGCAACCGCTTCGGCGAGCAGGCGAAGATCGTGCAGCTCGAGATCGACAAGAGCGAGATCAATAAGAACGTCAAGGTGAATGAGTATATCCTCGGCGACGCCAAGGTGATCTTACAGGCGCTGCTCAAGGGCATGGAGCGTCAGGAGCACGCCACATGGCTCAAGAAGATCGACGAGTGGAAGCACTTCTTCGACAACGCGCCCAAGCCGCACAGCGACTATCCGCTGCCCGACGAGATCATCGGCGCGGTCAATTCGCTCAAGGCGGACGACGATATTATCGCCACCGACGTGGGACAGCACCAGATGTGGGTGGCGCAGCACGCGAAGATCGAGACGGAAAAGACGCTTTTGACCTCGGGCGGCATGGGCACGATGGGCTTTGGCATGGGCGCCGCCATCGGTGCGCAGGTATCGCATCCCGACAAGCGGGTATTCCTGTTCACGGGCGACGGCAGCTTTCATATGAATCTCAACGAGCTGGTGACGATGAAGTCCTATGACCTGCCCGTCATCGTGCTGGTGATGAACAACACCGTGCTCGGCATGGTGCGCCAGTGGCAGAAGCTCTTCTACGGCAGCCGCTTCTCCCAGACCGACCCGCACCGCGCGACGGATTTTGTGAAGCTGGCGAACGCCTTCGGCGTCGAGGGCATGCGCATCACCCGCAGTGACGAGATCATGCCGACGCTGCAAAAGGCATTGGAGATGAACACCACCGTTGTGATCGACTGTCAGATCAGTCCTGACGCGAATGTGCTTCCCATGATCCCGCCCGGAAAAACCGTAAACGAAATCGTAACCGAAATGTAACCTGCGCGGGAACGTGACGTTCCATCCAATCCGCGCGTGATACGTTTCTATAATTATAGCACTTCTGTTCCCGCGCTAAAAAATGGACGTGGGACCAGAAGTTTTTTTCTTTCGCAAACACCGGTTGCGCGGACTGCCCACCGTGGCAACGGTCCCGTGGGAACGTGACGTTCCATCCAATCCGCGCACCATACGTTTCTGTATAATGATGATACTTCTATTCCCGCGCTTAACGTTGGACGCGGGAACAGAAGTTTTTTTCTTTCGCAAACACCGGTTGCGCGGACTGGCTCCCGCGACACGCGGGCTGGCTCCCGCGACACGCGGGTGGTTGAAATGTTGCTTTTGTTGTGATATAATGTTAATGGCATCAAATATACCATTCAGAAAGGAAGTGCCGAACATGAAAAAACTATGCAGCCTTGTGCTGGCGTTTGTGCTGACGCTCAGTCTGTTGCCCCTCACGGCGTTGAACGCCGCGGCGGCGGTCGTGGAGACGGAGGTATCCTTCACCGTCACCGCGCCGTCGGCGGGCACGACGAGCGAGACAGCGCCCGCCGTCACGGTCAGCGAAAAATCCGACTATTCGCTCGAATGGACGGGGTGGTCGACTGCCGAAGGCTATGAGCCGGAGGGCATCGTCACCTTCGAGGAGGGCGAGACCTACTACCTGCTCGTCAAGATCAAGGGCAGCGAGAGGATCGACTTTTACTACAACACCCAAGCCGACGTCCGCTTCAAGGGCGAGGGCAAGGTGGAAAGGACCCTCTCCTACGGCAACAACGACAGCACCGGCTACTCGTACATCACCTATCTGGTATCCGTCAAAGCGGGCGAAGCGAAATTCCAAGGCGCGATCAACGCGGTGACCCTCGACGTCAAGCCCGTCGTCGGACGGCGCACCTCAGAGCGCGCCCCCGTGGTGACGGCTCCCGAGAACAAGGGCTACACCGTGTCGGACGCGCATTGGTGCGACAGCACGGGCGAGCCGCTGACCGAGGTCGTGACCTTCACGCCCGGCGAGACCTATTATATCGCGTTCACGCTGGTGACAGATGAGAATTGCTGGTGGAATCAGGCTATTTTGGTCCCGGTGACCGTCAACGGCGGCGAGATGGCGGGCGTGCTGAGCACCTGCAACAGCACGGAGGGCTGCTGGGCGGACGGTGTGATCGCCGTGACTGCCATCGAGACGCCCGAGAACGTCGTGCTCGACGTCGACCCCATCTTCACCCTTCCGCAGGCGGGCACGACGGTGACCTTTGACCATTCGTCCTACCGCATCAGCGCGACGCCTGCCCCGTCGACCTTCATCACCTTCCCCGAGGGCGCGGAATACACCTATTCCTCCTACTGGACGGCGCTGTGGTGCGACGCGGAGGACGAGACGATCAACGAAGATTTCACCCTCTACGCGGGAATACCCTATTACTTTGAGGTCGCGCTCAAGCCCGTCAGTGGGAAGTCCTTCAACATGGATTACACCGAGATCAGCATGCAAAACGCCGAGCTTGTCGCATATGAAAAAGAGTACGGCAACCTGTTCGTCACCTTCCGTTTCGTGATCGAGCCGAGCGCCGACGATTGTCAGATCTTCTTTGACCCCAACACGGGCGAGGGCACCATGCAGTCCGTGTATCTCCCGTCCGGCACGGCGTATGAGCTGCCGGGCTGCACCTTCACGCACAAAGAGGCGGATTTCACGGCATGGTCGGTCGGCGGCGAGGAGCTTTCTCCGGGCACCAAGATCACCGTGACCGAGAATACGGGGGTAAAAGCGATCTGGACATACAAAAGCTCGCAGATGAAGGACATCTCGACCGACACCAGCACCGCGACGGTCAAGGCTGTGCTGGAGCTGACCGACCCTGCGACGGGCGAGACGACATCAACCGACGTCAGCAGCGAGACCGTCCCCGCCGAATACGGCAAGCCGTTCACCGATGCGTGCAACGAGGCGGTCGAATCGGCAAAGCAGGCGCTGATCGCCCGGGCGCGGGAATACGGCGCGACCTTCACCGAAACGGAAGAAAACCCCGGCACAAGCTCGGTGATGGTGGGCGAAACCAAGGATCAGCGCACCTTCAATTTCGAGGGCGTGAAGGACGAAAACGGCAATTACCGTAAAAATCTGGTGATCAGCGGCGAATACAGCCATGATTGGCAGATCACCGTCACCCTCAAAGCGGAGGGCACCGCTCCCGCGGGCAATATCCTGCTCGGCGACGCGACGGGCGACGGCATCGTCAACGTCAACGACGTGACCGCCATCCAGCGGCACACCGCGGAGTATGAGGCGTTGACGGGCGACTGCCTCAAGGCTGCCGATATCGACGGCGACGGCGAAGTGACCATCAACGACGCGACGCAGCTGCAGCGCTGGATCGCGGAATTCGACGTTCCCTATCCCATCAATCAATATATCTGACCAAAACACAAGGGCTGTCGCGCGAAGCGGCAGCCCTTTTGTACGCTGATATGATTGCAGGGGTCGCAAAAGTATGCCGAGAAACCAAAAAATCACCAAAACAGGCGGTTGAATAGGTATTGGGGACCGTTTTCAAATTCCTGTCGAGAAATATGCACAAATCCATCACATTTCTTTTGTCCATTTATACAAAAATATACTTTTTAATGGAAAACAATTAATTTATTTGGCAGATAATAGTAAAATTTTATGTGTGTAAAAGTGTTATTATGCAAATATTGCCAAAGGAGTGTTGACGATGGGACTGATACAAAAAGCGGTCGACCGCATGGTCAGTGAAAAGGTGCCGCACAGAAGACGCAAAAGGCTGATCATTTTTATTGCGATCATCACGCTGCTCTCCATGACAACCTCCACCGTCGCGTGGTTCACGGTCAATACCTTCGCGGGCGTCAAGGTGTTTGAGCTGCACATCAGCACAGCCGACGACCTGAGAGTGTCCATGGAGAATCACGGCTCGGACATTTCGCAGTATACGCACGTCATCACCAACGAGATGGTCAACACCTATCTCGGACGCTATAACACCAAGCTTGACGATATGCTGCTGGCGCCTGTCACGACGGGCAACGGCAGTACCTATACCTTCCAGAACGGCACGGTCGCCGAGGAAAATAAGCGCGGCACCTATTTGCAGTTCAAGTGCTGGTTCATCGGCACGAGAGAGATGTATGTCCACCTCACCACCGAGGGCGTCGCCAATGACGAGAACCAGGGCGTCGACGGAACCAAGGTTTCCACCACCTCGCCCGCCCCGCAGAATGAGATCGTCGAGGCGATCCGCGTGGGCTTCGGCAGCGACAACGGCTTCAAGGCGTACGAGCCGAACCGCGGCGCGCAGGTGACCTCGATCACGACCTTCGACCTCCCGAGCGGACAGATGGTCTACGGCAACGACAACCAGCTGTTCCACCTCGACGCGCTGACCCCGAAGGAGGTCACCGTCACGGTCTGGATGGAGGGCGAGGATCCCCAGTGCGACAACGACGTGCAGGGCGCGCAGCTGACGCTGCAGCTTTCCTTCGTCGCATGTGACGAAAACGGAACGCCCATCGCGTAAGCGAGAGCGTGATTCATCGTAAAAAAACCCGGAGGAGTTGAGCAAATGGCATTCGGAAAAAAGAATAAAGCCCCGGATCCGGTGACGCCCGCAGAGGTTGCGGATCTTGGCTTTAAGCATGAAGTCAGCGCGGCGAAAGACAAAAATTCCTCCGTATACGAGCACTTCCATTCACAGGAGAACGCCAAGGCGGTCGCGGACGCAAAGAAGCGCAAAAAGCGCTATGCCATCATTCTGGCGTCGATGCTCGGCGTTCTGGTGTTCGCCTACATCGTGTCCATGCTGATGACGCAGATGGGCGATCTGACCATCACGGTGGGCGACCTGTACGACGGCAAGACCATCATGCTCTGCGAGAACGCGGATTTTGAGGACGGCGTCACGGTCAAGCTCAACGGCGGCGCGGTGAAGGACGTCACGAACATCACCAAGGATTGGCTGCCCGCGGGGCTGGACGACGAAAAGGACGGCGAACACAGCGGCGACAACTACCTTGCCTATACCTTCTATTTGAAGAACACGGGCGACAGGGATTTGGAATACAACACGACGTTCAGGCTGACGGGCGCGGCGAAGTCGGCGGACGAGGCGGTGCGTTTTCAGATATACCGCAACGGTGCGGATCAGGTGTTCGCCAAGGCGAGCTACAACGACCGCAGCAAGGCGGAGGAGGACGCCACGGCGTTTGTCGATGACAATACCATCTATACCGCGCAGTCGACGCCGCTTGCGGCGGGTGCAACAGACAAATACACCGTTGTCGTCTGGATCGAGGGCAACGACCCCGAATGTGTCGACGCCATCCGCGGCGGACACGTCAAGTCGAACATGGTGTTTGATGTGGTTCCCGAGAAGAAGGGCTGAGGCGATTCCCGCCTCGGCGGATAAATCAGTATCTTTGGCTTTCATTCGTGGATGCTGGACGCGGGTGAAGGCTGCGATAAAAAATTTTAAACTCGTCCGAAAAACGGACAAAAATTTTAAGGAGGATTTCTCTATGACAAAATCAAGAAAAAGGATGTTATTATCATCCATCGCTATGCTCCTTGTTGCTCTCGTAGCGTTAGGCTCCGCAACATATGCATGGTTCACCATCAATAAGGAAGTTACCGCTGAAAAGATTACAGTTAGACGTACTGATCATCGCGGTCTTGATCATTTCGGTGATCACTCTGGTCGCCGCACTGTCGTCACGTGCGTCCGGCGGGATCCCCAATCTTTTCGGCAAGGCGCCCATCGGCGTCCTCACCAACTCCATGCACGGCGACAAGCCGGACAGCTTTGACGAGGGAGACCTGATTATCTGTGACAAGGTGGATAACGGCGATACGGAGTTTATGGTCGGCGACGTCGTCACCTTTATGCAGGACATCAGCGGAGACGGAAAACAGGTCGCGGTCACCCATAGGATCGTGGCGGTGAACGAGGACGGCTCGTTCAGGACACAGGGCGACAACAACCCCACCTATGACCAAGACCCCGCAAATTCGGTGGTGTTCCCGGATATCAACGACATAGATATTCTGGCGGTTTATCACGGCACCCGCATTCCCAAGGTCGGCGCCTTTATCAACCTGCTGCAGACCCCCGTCGGCTTCTTCTGGATCATCCTCTTCCCCATGATCCTCTTCTTCCTCTATCAGGCGGTGCGCGTGGTGATGAACGCCATGGCGTACAGCAAGGAGAAGGGAATCGAACAGGCAAAAGCCGCTGTGGAGAACGCAGAGCTGACCGAGGAGCAAAAGCAGCGCGCGATCGCGGAGTATCTCGCGCAGCAAAAGGCGCAAGCCTCCGGAAAGCCCGTTTCCGAAGAAACAAACGATTGAGAATCACCTGTTCTCAAAAATTTTATGGTGTAACCAAGAGCATGCTGTATATCAGCAGTGCCGCATGCTCTCACGTTACTCCCTCATTCGACATCATCATCCGTTTCCCATCACGTATAACGCTCAATTCATCAGATCGATTTTTTTAAGGAGAAAATTATGGAAAATGTGTTTAAGTTTCTCTTTCAATTCTTAGGACAGTTCTTTGGATCGATTTTCAACGGATTTGTCACCATGCTCGGCGCATTCAACATCCCCGAATATATCAAAATCATCAGCCGCTATACCACTACGCTGGGCGGTCTTGCATGGGTCGTTGCGATCATCGCCATTGTGCTGTTGGTTGCGGTGATCGGATTCCTCGTTTTCCTTATTGTTGTTTCCTTAAAGAAATTCATCAGAAACAGACGCGCCCGCAAGGACGCCGGTTCGCTGGTTCAGGAAGTGCAGGCGCTCAACCGCGAGGTCATGTTCTTTCGGGTAAGCTCCATGAAAAGGTCATCGACATGGAATGGGTTACGGCGATCGAGGATACCCTGCCTTATATCGAGAAGGCGATCGATGAGCAGCGCCGCTTCATTATCGAGAATAACGAGGTCTATCGCATCGACAAGGCGAAGATCATCAACAAGGATTCCGTCAAACACCTCATTCAGCATACCAACTTCATTGACAATATCGACGACCGCGGCAAGGTGACGCCCAACAAGGTGCTCACGATCGAGCGCGAGGACAGCTTCGAGACCTACGAGAACCGTTTCCTGATTACGCTGATCGAGATGGCGCTGGCGTTCGTTGCCGATAAGTATCACAAGATGGTCGACGCGCCCACCGATACCTTTAATAAGGTGGAAATGGAGCGCGATCTGGTGCTCAACAACCAGCGCATCACCTTTAAAACCGAGTATTCCAACGAGGTCAAGGACGCCAAGGCGTCTCAGCTCGACGTCAAGGATTACGAAAAGCTTTCCGACTTCGACCGTGTGCGCCGAATCCGCGAAAAGCTCAATTCCTTCCTCAACACGGACATGATGCTGGCACTCAAAAAGTGCATCCGCGTCAAGCCGCCGATCAACCGCACCAACCTGATGACCAAGAACCCCAACTACAAGGCGAGCTTGGATCTGTTCACCTACCTCGGCGCCTACAATAAGCCGGGCTACGAGATCATCGGTAGGGAATTCTCCGGAAAGATGGACAAGGACGTGCAGGAGGCTGTCTATATCTCACAGGGCTTCCAGCATTTTATGATCACCATCGCCACCAACCCCGCGCTGCGGAAAATGCTCGAGGAGCGCTATCAGGAGAACAAGACCGGTCGCGGCAAGGCGGGCGACAGCGAGATCGAGGAAATGATCGAAAACGTCCGCAAGGAAGAGATGAAGATCCGTCTCCAGGAGATCCGCGAGCGTGAGAAGATCATCCGCGACCAGAAATCGCAGATCGCCGCGTTGAAGCGCGAGATCGAGAAGCGCGATCGGACGATCGAAAACCTCAAGAGCACCATCAAGGCGAAAGATGAACGCATCAAGGCGCTCGAAAACGAGGTCCAGAAGCTCAAGGCAGAGCTGATCAAGGCGAAGGAGCGCATCGAAGAGCTCGAAGCCAGAGTTGCCGAGCTGGAGGCGCGTGTCGCCGAGCTCGAAGCAGAGGTTGCCGCCTTAACGGCGCGTGTCGCCGAACTCGAGACGATCAAGGCAGAGCTGGAAGCGAAGATCGCCGAGCTCGAGAAGATCATCGAGGAACAAAAGAAAAAGATCGCGGAGCAGGAGCGTATCATCGTCTCCATGCGTGCCCGCATTAACGAATTAGAAGCATATGTCGCCAAGCTGGAAGCCGCCAAGGCACAGCTCGAGGCGCGCGTCGCGGAGCTGGAAAAAGAGACCGCCGAGCAAAAGGCGACCATCGCGACGCAGACAGCGACGATCGCGGCGCATGTCGCGACCATCGCCGGACTGGACAAGGAGATCGCGTCCGCGAAGTCGCAGATCACCGACCTGACGGGCACTCTGTCGGAGCGCGACAAGCTGATCGCGCAGCAGACCGACAATATCGCCCGTCTCGACCAAAACGTCGCGCAGCTCACCGCCGATCTGGCAACGGAAAAGCAGGAGAGAGCGGCGGACGTAGAAGCGGCAAACGCCGCGGCGAAAGCGAAAGAAGAGGAGCTCAACAAGCTGTTTGACGGCGAGAGAGCGTACCTTGAAAACAAACATAAAAAAGAGATCGAGAAGCTTCAAAAGGATCATCAGACGGCTATCGAGAAGCTCGATAAGCAGAAGGAATCCGAGAAAGCGAAGATTCAGCGCGACGCCGACAGCCGCGTGAAGGCAGCCCAGAAGGAAGCCGACAAAAAGGCGAAAGCGGAGATCAAGGCGAATGCCGACAAGGCGCAGGCGAATGTCAAGGCAGCCGAGAAGAAGGCGAGCGAAGCTGTCGCGATCGCAAAGCGGGATCTCAAGTTCGACCGCGGTATCGACGGCTTATACAAATACGACTTCACCGTCGGAGCGCTGGGCGTTCAGGGCTTGAAGGCAGTTGCACTGGCATCCGGAGGCATGGGCATGGGCGCTCTGCCGAACAGCAGCAAGATCTCCTGTCTGTATCTTGTGAATGACGGCAAAAAGGTCAGCGTGTACAGCGGCGTCCACAACAAGCTGGAGGTCATCAGGCACTTCCGCGGCGCGGATAACTTCAACGTGTGCCGCGATCTGGTGAAGGAGCAGCTTGCCAAGGCGGACAAAGGCTGCGCGTACCTGACCTATAAGTCGGCGGAAAAGAACGATGTCAGCAACTTTGCGGGCTTCCTGAAGAAGGAAGCGGGCATCACCGTCACTCAGGTCTATCACAACAAGTCCCAGAAAAGCGGTAAATCGATCATCGGTGTGTATTATTACAGAGGTTAAGCCATGAAGAAGAGAACAAGCCTTTTCAGGCATCTGTTTCTGTCTAAAAACTTCATAATGATGCTTGTCATGCTTGTTGTCATCATCGTGGCTGTCGCGCTTGACCTTCGCAAATATCTGGCAAAGAAATGATAATAGAAAAAGAGTTGAAAACGGGGACTGCCGCGCGGC
>CACZWQ010000019.1 GCA_902784855.1 uncultured Ruminococcus sp.
GAAAAAATTATGCCCGCGTTCGAATGCGGGCATTTTTTTGACGTTTTTTACAAACGTCTGTGAGAAAGGTTAGGTATTACGCCCGCATCATAACGCGGGCTTTGACGGTGACCGCCCGTACAAACGTCGGGTGCGCGGACTGGGTCGAGCGTCACGCTCGCGCGGGGGGTTTACAAACGATGTTTCTTGTGGTAAAATGTTATTTGATAAAGTATGCAAACAAATATTTGATATCACGGAGGAATCAGTTATGGAAGCGTATAAACAGGAATTCATTGAATTTATGGTCGACTGCAACGTGCTGAAATTCGGCGATTTCGTCACCAAAAGCGGCAGAAAGACGCCCTTCTTTGTCAACACGGGCTTCTACCGCACGGGCGCCCAGCTCAGACGGCTCGGCGCGTACTACGCCGAGGCGATCAACGAAAAGTTCGGTCTCGATTTCGACGTGCTCTTCGGACCCGCCTATAAGGGCATTCCGCTGACCGTCGCCGCCACCATCGCCATCAGCGAGAAATACGGCGCGGATATCCGCTACTGCTCCAACCGCAAGGAGGTCAAGGATCACGGCGACAAGGGCATCCTCCTCGGCAGCCCCATCACCGACGGCGATCGGGTCGTCATCATCGAGGACGTCACCACCGCCGGCACCTCCATCGAAGAGACGCTTCCCATCATCAAGGCGCAGGGAGACGTTGAGCCCGTCGGCCTGGTCGTCTCTGTCGACCGCATGGAGCGCGGCAAGGGAGAAAAGAGCGCCCTCGCCGAGATCGAAGAGCGATACGGCTTAAAGACCACCGCCATCGTCACCATGGCGGAGGTGGTGGAGCACCTCTACAACCGTGAATACAAGGGAAAAGTCATCATCGACGATAAGCTCAAGGAAGCGATCGATGCATACTACGCGCAATACGGCGTAAAATGATTTTGGAGTAATACCATGGCAGAGAACAAGGACAACATCCACGCGGGTCACCGCGCGCGCATGAAAAAACGATTTATTGAGCACGGCTTTCAGGGCATGGAGCAGCACGAGATTTTGGAGATGGTGCTCTACTACGCCATCCCGCGCAAGGATACGAATCAGCTCGCGCACCGCCTGCTCGACCGTTACGGCGTACTCGGCAAGGTGTGCGACACGCCCGTCGATGTGCTGGAGCGCGATTTCGGGCTGAGCGAGTCCGCCGCGGTGCTGTTGAAAATGGTGCCGGCGCTGGCACAGGTCTACATCGATTCCAAGGTCGACCGCAAGTTCATCAACACGGAAACGGTGATAGAGGTATTGCGCCCGAAGTTTATCGGCGCCACCGTGGAGCGCACGGTCGTCGCGCTGAGCGACGCGAAGGACAAGCTGATCCTCTGTGACGTGATCTTTGAAGGTTCCCTTTCTGCCACGGAATCACCCATCCGCAAGATCGTCGATCTGGCGCTGCGCCACAACGCGAAGTATGTCTATCTCGCGCACAATCACCCCAGCGAGCTGTGCGTGCCCTCGCGTCAGGATCTGGAGGCGACCCGCACCATTTCCGAGACGCTCGACGGCATCGGCGTCGTGCTGGTCGACCACTATATCTTTACCTCCAACGAGCATTTTTCCATCCGCTCCTACAAGCATTTCAGCAAGCTATTTGTCAACAGAAGATATGAGATTTAAGATCCGTTCCAAATACAAGCCCACGGGCGATCAGCCGCAGGCGATCGACAGGATCGTCGACAGCATCAACGCGGGCAACAAGGAGACCACCCTGCTGGGCGTGACCGGCTCGGGCAAGACCTTTACCATGGCGAACGTCATCGAGCGCACCCAGCGCCCGACGCTGGTGCTCGCACACAACAAGACGCTCGCCGCGCAGCTGTGCAGCGAGTTCAAGGAGATCTTTCCCGACAACGCGGTGGAGTATTTCGTCTCCTACTACGACTACTACCAGCCCGAGGCGTATGTCGCGCAGACCGATACCTATATCGAAAAGGACAGCTCCATCAACGACGAGATCGACAAGCTGCGCCACAGCGCGACGCTGGCGCTGTCCGAGCGGCGCGACGTGATCATCGTCGCCTCGGTGTCCTGCATCTACAGCTTGGGCGACCCGATCGACTACCGCAACATGGTGATCTCGCTGCGCCCGGGCATGGAAAAATCCCGCGACGACCTCGTCAAAAAGCTCGTCGAGCTGCAATACGAGCGCAACGACGTCAACTTTATCCGCAACAAGTTCCGCGTCCGCGGCGACGTGGTCGAGATCTTTCCCGCCGCCTCGGGCGATTCGGTCATCCGTGTGGAGTTCTTCGGCGACGAGATCGACCGCATCTCTGAGATCAACCCGCTCACGGGCGAGCTGAAAGCGGTGCTGCGCCACGCGGCGGTCTATCCCGCGTCGCACTACATTGTCTCGCGCGAGAAAATGCAGGTCGCCCTCGGCGAGATCGAGCGGGAGCTTGACGAGCGGCTCGCGTATTTCCGCGAGAACGGCAAGCTGCTCGAAGCCCAGCGCATCGAACAGCGCACCCGCTACGACATGGAGATGCTGCAGGAGATCGGCTTTTGCTCGGGCATCGAAAACTACTCGCGCATCCTATCGGGCAGGGCGCCGGGCTCGTCGCCCTACACGCTGCTCGACTATTTCCCCGACGACTTTCTGCTGTTTGTCGACGAGAGCCATGTGACGCTCCCGCAGGTGCGGGGCATGTACGCGGGCGACCGCGCGCGCAAAAAGAGCTTGGTCGACTACGGCTTCCGCCTGCCGTCGGCATATGACAACCGCCCGCTCAACTTCGACGAGTTCTATGCGCACATCCGTCAGGCGGTGTTCGTCAGCGCCACGCCGGGCGACTTTGAGCTGGAAAAGAGTCAGGTCGTCGCCGAGCAGATCATCCGCCCGACCGGCTTGCTCGACCCCGAGATCTCGGTGCGCCCCACCGAGGGGCAGCTGGACGACTTGGTGTCGGAAATCAACCTGCGCGTCGCAAAGCAGCAGCGCGTGCTCGTCACGACGCTGACCAAGAAGATGGCGGAGGATCTGACCGCCTACCTCGAAACCATGGGTATCCGCGTGCGCTACATGCACCACGACATCGACACGGTGGAGCGCATGGAGATCGTGCGCGACCTGCGCCTCGGCGAATTCGACGTGCTGGTCGGCATCAACCTGCTGCGCGAGGGCTTGGACATCCCCGAGGTCTCGCTCGTCGCCGTGCTCGACGCGGACAAGGAGGGCTTTCTGCGCAGCGCCCGTTCGCTGATCCAGATCGTCGGCAGAGCCGCGCGCAACAGCGAGGGCAAGGTCATCATGTATGCCGACAGCGTGACCGATTCCATGCAAAAGACCCTCGTCGAGCCCAATCGCCGCCGCGCGCTCCAGCAGGCGTACAACGAAGCGCACGGCATCGTGCCCAAGACCATCGTCAAGAAGGTCAGCGAGATCCTCGAGATCTCCACCCACTCCGAAAGCGAGTTCAAGAACGCCAAAAAGCTCACCCGCGCCCAGAAGCAGCAGCTGATCGAAAGCCTCACCAAGGAAATGAAGGCGGCAGCCCGCCTGCTGGAATTCGAGCACGCGGCGTATTTACGGGATAAAATCAAAAAGCTGAGAGAGGGCTGAGCGGCAATCTCTCGATAAAGGAAGAACAGCATGCCAAGAAAAAAACAACAGGAATACGGCAACGACAGCATCACCACGCTCAAAGGCGCCGACCGCGTGCGCAAACGCCCCGCGGTCATCTTCGGCTCCGACGGCATCGACGGCTGCCAGCACTCGGTCTTTGAGATCCTCTCCAATTCCATCGATGAAGCGCGCGAAGGTCACGGCAGAAAAATCACCGTGACCCGTTTTGCGGATGGCTCCATCGAGGTCGAGGATCACGGCCGCGGCATCCCCGTCGACTACAACGAAAAGGAACAGCGCTACAACTGGGAGCTGGTTTTCTGTGAGATGTACGCGGGCGGCAAGTACAACAACAACGAGGGCGAGAGCTATGAATTCTCCCTTGGCATGAACGGCCTCGGCCTCTGCTCCACCCAGTACAGCTCGGAATACATGGACGTCGACATCCGCCGCGACGGCTTCCGCTATACCCTTCACTTTGAGAAGGGCGAGAACATCGGCGGACTGAAAAAGGAGCCCTACGCCAAGAAGGACACGGGCACCAAGATCACATGGAAGCCCGATCTGGAGGTGTTCACCGACATCGACATCGCGCCCGACTACTTCCTCGACGTGATGAAGCGGCAGGCGATCGTCAACGCGGGCGTGGAATTCATCTTCCGCAACCAGAACGGCAGAAGCTTTGACACCACCTCCTTTACTTATCAAAACGGCGTGGTCGACCACGTCGCGGAGCTGATCGGTACGGACGGCATGACGGGCGTGCAGCACTGGGTCACCGAGGTCAAGACCCGCGACCGCGAGGACAAGCCCGAATACAAGTGCAAGATGGACGTCGCTGTCGCCTTTTCCAACAAGGTCAGCACCACCGAATACTACCACAACTCCAGCTGGCTGGAATACGGCGGCGCCCCCGACAAGGCGGTGCGCAACGCCTTCGTCTGGCAGCTCGACAACTACCTCAAGGCGAACAACAAATACAACAAGACCGAGAAGAAAATCAACTTTGACGACGTCGCGGACTGCCTTGTCTGCGTCATCTCCTCCTTCTCCAACGTGACCTCCTACGAGAACCAGACCAAAAAGGCGGTCAACAACAAGGGCATTCAGGACGCGATGACGGCATTCCTGCGCCAAAGGCTGGAGATCTACTTCATCGAGAACCCCCTTGAAGCGGAAAAGATCGCCGAGCAGGTGCTCATCAACAAGCGCAGCCGCGAGAACGCCGAAAAGACCCGCCTGAACATCAAAAAGAAGCTCTCGGGCAACCTCGACATGACCAACCGCGTGGAGAAGTTTGTCGACTGCCGCAGCAAGGATATTTCTGCAAGAGAATTATTTATCGTGGAGGGCGATTCGGCAAAGGGCGCCTGCGTGCAGGCGCGCGACCCCGATTTTCAGGCGATTATGCCCATCCGCGGCAAGATCCTCAACTGTCTCAAGGTCGACTACGACCGCATCTTCAAAAGCGACATCATCACCGACCTGCTGCGCGTCCTCGGCTGCGGGGTCGAGGTCAAGAGCAAGGCGAACAAAAACCTCGCCGTCTTTGACATGGACGCCCTGCGCTGGAACAAGGTCATCATCTGCACCGACGCCGACGTCGACGGCTTCCACATCCGCACCATGCTGCTGACGATGCTCTACCGCCTGACCCCGACGCTCATCCGCGAGGGAAAGGTGTTCATCGCCGAGTCGCCGCTGTATGAGATCACCTCCAAAAACGAGGTGTACTTCGCCTACGACGAGGCGGAGAAGGAGCGCTTCCTTTTGCAGCTCGGAGACGAGAAATACACCATCCAGCGCAGCAAGGGTCTGGGCGAAAACGAGCCGGACATGATGAACCTGACCACCATGAATCCCAAGACCCGCCGCCTGATCAAGGTCATGCCCGACGACGCGGCGCAGACGGCGGAGATCTTCGACGTGCTGGTCGGCAACAATCTACAGGCGAGAAAAGACTACATCGTCGAGCACGGCAGCGAGTATATCGACCGGCTCGACGTCAGCTAAGGAGGCACCGCGTTGGCACCGAGAAAAAAGAAAACCACCAAGGCGCCGTCCTCCAAGATACACGGCGTCATCAACGGCGCGGGCGAGGTGGTGGAGCAGCCGATCGTCTCCACCATCCGCGAGAACTTCATGCCCTATGCGATGAGCGTCATCCTCTCGCGCGCCATCCCCGAGATCGACGGCTTCAAGCCCTCGCACCGCAAGCTGCTGTTCACGATGTACAAGATGGGACTGCTCAAGGGAAACCGCACCAAGTCCGCGAACATCGTCGGCGCGACCATGAAGCTCAACCCGCACGGCGACGCCGCGATCTACGACACGATGGTGCGCCTGTCGCGCGGCTATGAGGCGCTGCTGCACCCCTATATCGACTCCAAGGGCAACTTCGGCAAATTCTACAGCCGCGACATGGCGTGGGCTGCCTCCCGTTACACCGAGGCGAAGCTCGCGCCCATCTGCAACGAGCTGTTCTGCGACATCGACAGGGAGACCGTCGATTTTGTCGACAACTACGACAACACCATGAAGGAGCCGACGCTGCTGCCCGCCACCTTCCCGTCGGTGCTCGTCAACACCAACACGGGCATCGCCGTCGGCATGGCGAGCAATATCTGCTCCTTCAACCTCAAAGAGATCTGCGAGACCGCCGCGGCGCTGATCCGCGACCCGCACCACGACGTCAGAGCCACGCTGCCCGCGCCCGACTTCATCGGCGGCTGCCAGGTGCTCTACGACGAAAAGGCGCTGGAGCAGGTCTACGAAACGGGACGCGGCAGCATCCGCCTGCGCGCCCGCTACCAATACGACAAGAGCCAGAACTGCATCGACGTGACGGCGATCCCCGCCACCACCACGAGCGAGGTCATCATCGAGCGCATCATCGATCTGGTCAAGCAGGGCAAGATCAAGGAGATCGCCGACGTCCGCGACGAAACGGGTCTGGACGGCCTGAAGATCACCATCGACCTCAAGCGCGGGGTGAATCCCGACCAGCTCATGGCGAAGCTCTTCAAGCTGACCACCCTCGAGGACAGCTACGCCTGCAACTTCAACGTCCTCATCGGCGGGGTGCCGATGGTGCTGGGCGTCCGGGCGCTGCTGGAGGAGTGGATCGCCTTCCGCATGGAGTGCGTGCGCCGCCGCACCTTCTTTGACCGGCAGAAAAAGGCGGAGCGGCTGCATTTATTGCAGGGCTTGGCAAAGATTTTGCTCGACATCGACAAGGCGATCAAGATCATCCGCGAGACCGACGAGGAGGTCGAGGTCGTTCCCAACCTGATGATCGGCTTCGGCATCGACAAAATACAGGCGGAATATGTCGCCGAGATCAAGCTGCGCCACCTCAACCGCGAATACATCCTCAAACGCACACAGGACATCGAGCAGCTCGAAAAGGAGATCGCCGAGCTCGACGACATCCTCAAAAGCAAGGCGCGCATCAAGACGATCATCGTGCGCGAGCTGAAAGCCGTCGCGGAAAAGTACGGCGAGCCGCGCCGCAGCACGATCATCTACGAGGACACCGCGCAGCAGTATCACGAGGAGATCGCCGCGGTGCCCGACTATCCCTGCACCTTCTTCTTTACCAAGGAGGGCTATTTCAAGAAGATCACGCCGCAGTCGCTGCGCATGAGCAGCGTCCACAAGCTCAAGGAGGGCGACGAGATCACACAGGAGATCGAGTTCTCCAACGACTGCGACCTGCTGTTCTTCTCCGACCGGGCGCAGGTGTACAAGGCGAAGGCGAGCGACTTTGCCGACACCAAGGCGAGCGTGCTGGGCGAGTACGTCGCGGCGAAGCTCGGCATGGACGAGGGCGAGAACGCCGTTTATCTGGTCGCCACCAAGGACTACGGCGGCATGCTGCTGTTCGGCTTCGAGAACGGCAAGGCGGCGAAGGTGCCGCTGGAGGCATATGCCACCAAGACCAACCGCAAGAAGCTGACGGCGGCGTATTCCGACAAATCGGTTCTGACGGGCATGCTGTGGCTCGACGCTGACAAAGAGGTGCTCTTCACCGCTTCCTCGGGCAGGGTGCTGCTCGTCCATACCAAAGTGCTCTCGCTCAAAACCACCCGCAGCACACAGGGCGTGGCGGTGATGAAGCTCAAAAAGGGACACCGCCTGTTTGCCGTCGCCGCCTATCGGGAGGGCACGTTTGAAAAACCGCAGCGCTACCGCGCCAAGTCGCTGCCGGCGCTCGGCGCGCTGCCCTCGAACGAGGACAAGGGCGAGGAACAGCTCTCGCTGCTTTAGTCTGAAAAATTCGTCTGAAAAATTCGGAAAAACCACTTGCAAACTTGCTGTTGTTGTGGTAATATAAATAAGTGAATCGGAAAAAAGGCGGATCGTGCAGCGGTTCCGCTCAATGAAAGGACGATAATATGAACGTATTAGGTATTGTGCTGGGAATCGTACTCGCGATCGTTTCGATCGCCATCATTGTGGTCATCATTCTTCAGGAAGGCAACCAGCAGGGTCTCGGCGTCGTCACGGGCGCGGCGGACTCCTACTTCTCCAAGAACAAGGCTCGCTCGATCGACGCGTTTCTTTCCCGCTGGACAAAGGTGTTCGCGGCGGTGTTCGTCGTATTCGTTATCGCGCTGAACGCGCTGTCCTTCTTCAAGGTACTGTAATAGTTGCAGTCAAACCGGCATATAATAGACCGTCGAGCTATCGGCGGTCTATTTTTTTCTATGGAGTTGACTGACATGCCTTGGTGGGGGATCGTCATTATCTTTCTGTCGGCGTTTTTGGGCTTTGCTTTTCTTCATGCGGCGGGAAAAAATAAGCACCCTTTCAAAAGGGCGCTTTTATCGATGTGTGTCGGGCTGCTGACGCTGACGGCGGTGAACCTGTCGTCGGGTCTGACGCATGTGTCCGTCCCGGTCAGCCTGCTGAGCGTGCTTACCTCGGCGCTCGGGGGCGTGCCGGGCGTGACGCTGCTGCTGTTTCTCAATTTGATCGTGTGATCACGGGTTGACGATGGTCCCGTATACCTCCTCCAGCGCCTCGCCGACGCTCTCGGTGTTCTTGGTCATCAGACCGAGCATCGTCTTGTATACCGTGCGCGGATAGCCGAGGAAATTCTCCTTGATGATCTCCGCCTGCTCATAGTCCGGCGCGTAGAGCGTAAAGGACAGCAGGGTGATATCGCCGCCCGAGACGCGGCAGTTGACCTCGAAGCCGCTTTCGGTCTTGACGATGTCCACAAAGTTCTCGCGCGCGGTGCGCCGTTCGCCGAGCAGCCGCAGGGCGCAGTTGTATGCCTTCCGCTTGACGCTGTGCGCCAGCGTGGTTTCGAGCTGTTGGGCGATGATCCTGCCGTTTGCGGAAAGCAGATAGGTCTGTTCGCCGTCGATCTCTGAGTCGGGGATCAGGCTGCCGCCCTGCACCAGCTCGTCAAAGGCGACGACGATCTCGAAGAAGTTCGCCAGCTCGTCGGAGCGGATCGCCTCGACCGTCAGGCTTCGGCTCATGCTCTCTCCGACGGAATCGAATAAATAGCAGATCAGGATCTTGATTTCATTCTTGCTGCGCAGCCCGCCGGGCGCGACGCCCGCATCAAAGGTATCGAATGCCATAATTTACACCCTCTGTTTTGGTTATTACTCCCATTATAGCATATAATATTCAAAAAGTGTAGAGGCAAATAAAAATTGAAGCCAAAGCAGTTGAAATTTTTTGCAAAATGTGGTATAACGTTGATAAAGAGGTGATGCATATGCAGCCGTATATGATGGCATATTTCTGGATCGCCCTGGCGGTCGTGCTGGTTCTGGTGGAGGTCGCCAGTGTGCAGCTCGTCTCGGTGTGGTTCGTGCTGGGCGCGGTGTGCGCCGCGGTCACGAGCATCTTCACCGATTCGCTGGTCATTCAGATCGTTGTCTTTGTATCCGTCTCGCTGGCGGCGCTGGTGATCACGCGTCCGCTGGTCAAAAAATTTAAAACCAACCGCAAGAAGCTCAACACGAACGTCGACCGCCTGATCGATCAGACGGGCGTGATGCTCAGCGATTTGACCGACCCGCAGGCTGTGGGACAGGCTAAGGTGCTGGGCAAGGTGTGGAGCGTCAAATCCGATGTGATGCCGCTCAAAAAGGGAGACACCGTGCGGGTGCTCGCGGTCGAGGGCGTCAAGCTGATCGTCAGAAAAGTACAGTAAGGAGAAGTATTATGACAGCAGGCATTATCATTATCAGTATCATCATTCTGTTGGTGCTCATCCTCGTGGTGCGCAACATCAAGATCGTCCCGCAGGCGCACGCCTTCGTGATCGAGCGCCTCGGCGCCTATTACGCCACATGGGAGACGGGACTGCACCTCAAGGTGCCGTTCATCGACCGCATCTCGCGCAAGGTCTCGCTCAAGGAGCAGGTTGTGGACTTCCCGCCGCAGCCCGTTATCACCCGCGATAACGTCACCATGCAGATCGACACCGTCGTGTATTTTGAGATCACCGATCCCAAGCTCTATACCTACGGCGTGGAGCGCCCGCTCAGCGCGATCGAAAACCTCACCGCGACCACGCTGCGCAACATCATCGGCGACCTTGAGCTGGACAACACGCTCACCTCGCGCGACACCATCAACGACAAGATCCGCTTCATCCTCGATGAAGCCACCGACGCGTGGGGCATCAAGGTCATCCGCGTCGAGCTGAAAAACATCCTGCCGCCGCGCGAGATTCAGGACGCGATGGAGAAGCAGATGAAGGCGGAGCGCGAGCGCCGCGCCAGGATCCTCGACGCCGAGGGCGAAAAGCGCAGCCAGATCCTCGTGGCGGAGGGCTTGAAGGAATCCGCCATCCTGAAAGCGGACGCGGTCAAGGAGCAGAAGATCCGCGAGGCGCAGGGAGAAGCGGAAGCGATCCTCACCGTTCAGCGCGCCAATGCCGACGCGCTGCGCATGCTCAACGAAGCGGCGCCCAACGACAGGGTCATTCGCCTCAAGAGCTTGGAGGCGTTCGGCAAGGCTGCCGACGGCAAGGCGACCAAGATCATCATCCCCTCGGACATCCAAGGCTTGGCAAGCTCCGTCACCGCGGTCAAGGAGCTCTGGAACGACACGGCAAAATCATGAATCATCCGGCGGCAGCCCCCACGGCTGCCGCCGATTATTCTTCTTTTAATTCTTTAAACATATTGAAACCGCCGCCCGTTTTCTGTATAATATATGAGTTAAACTATAATCAAAGAAAAGGATCTGAGCCGATCATGAAAAAAGTAGCCATTATCATGGGTTCCGACAGCGACTTTCCCGTCGTGTCCAAGGCGGTTTTGAAGCTGAAGGAATTCAACATCCCCTATGAGGTCCATGTGATGAGCGCGCACCGCACACCCGACGCCGCCATCAATTTCTCCGCGAACGCCAAGCAAAACGGCTTCGGCGTCATCATCGCCGCCGCCGGCATGGCGGCACATCTTGCCGGCGTGCTCGCCGCCAAGACGACCCTGCCCGTTATCGGCATCCCCTGCAAATCCGCACAGCTCGACGGCATGGACGCGCTGCTCGCCACCGTCATGATGCCCACCGGCATCCCCGTCGCCACCGTCGCGGTGGACGGCGCCGCCAACGCCGCGATCCTCGCGGCGGAGATCCTCGCGCTCTCCGACGACAAGCTCGCCGAGAAGCTCGAAAAGATGAAGGCGGATATGGAACAGGGCGTCGCCCTCAAGGACGCCGCCATGCAGGTTAAGGTGGAATCGCTTTAATGATCAACAACTATGTGGAGATCACACCCGCACGCGACAAGGTGATGGACGAGTGCGGCGTGTTCGGTATCTATAAAAACAACGACGACCTCAACGTCGTCTCCGTCACCCATGACGCGCTCTACAGCCTCCAGCACCGGGGACATGTCAGCGCGGGCATCACCGTCAACCTCGACCGTCAGTTCACCACCGTCAAGGAGCTGGGCATGGTGAGCGAGGTGTTTCACGACAAGACCCTCCAAAAGCTTCCCAACGGCAAGATCGCCGTCGGCCATGTGCGCTACACGATGAACGCGGCGCTCGACCGCGCCGCCAACCAGCCGCTCGTGCTGCGCTATAAGGAGGGCTCGATCGCCATCGCCAGCAACGGCTCGATCTCGAACTTTCCCGAGATCCGCCGGGAGCTGGAGCGCGGCGGCTCTATTTTCCAGTCCAACTCCAACGCGGAGCTGATGGCGTATGTCATCGCCACCGAGCGCATCCGCACCGAAAACCTCGAGGACGCGGTGCTGTCTGCGATGAAGCGCTTAAAGGGCGCCTATTCCACGGTCATCTGCGCGCCGACGCGCCTGATCGCGTTCCGCGACATCTACGGCTTTCGCCCGCTGTGCATCGGCAAGCTGCGCGACAGCTACATCTTCACCTCCGAGAGCTGCGTCATCGAGACCCTCGGCGGCGAGCTGGTGCGCGACGTCAAGCCGGGCGAGATGGTCGTGGCGGACGAGGACGGCTTTCACAGCTACATGGTCGACGAAACGGCGGCAAAGACCTCGCTGTGCGTCTTTGAGTATGTCTACGTCGCCCGCCCCGACAGCGTCATCGACGGCGTGAGCGTCTATAACGCGCGCGTCCGCGCCGGCGAGCTGCTCTTCAAGGAATATCCCATCGAGGCGGATATGGTCTGCGGCGTGCCCGATTCGGGCATCATCGCCGCCGAGGGCTACGCCCGCGCATCGGGCATTCCCTACGGCATGGGCTTTATGAAAAATAAATTTCTCGGCAGAAACGCGGGAACGGGCATGGACAAGAAGAAGCGCCTGCTTCACACCAAGCTCACCGCGCTCAAATCGAACGTCGCGGGCAAGCGCATCGTCGTCATCGACGACTCCATCGTGCGCGGACAGACCTCGCAGCACATCGTCAACCTGCTGCGCAGCGCCGGCGCCAAGGAGATTCACATGCTCATCAGCTCGCCGCCGTTCGTTTATCCCTGCCACTTCGGCATCGACATCAGCGACAGGGAAAACCTGATCGCGAACCGCATGAGTATCGAGGAGATCCGCCGCGAGATCGGCGCCGATACCCTGGGCTACCTCAGCGTGGAGAGCCTGCACGAGACCGTGCGCGGCTGCGGCATCGACCTGTGCGACGGCTGCTTCACCAAGCAGTTCAGCGCCGAGGTGCCGACGACCTTCTTTGTCGATAAATACGCAAGCAAAATCAAGCATCATTCATCATAAATACCGGAAATCATCATTTACGGAGGAATCACCATGGAAAGCTTTTCTGAAAGTTACAAGGCGGCGGGCGTCGACATCACCGCGGGCTACAAAAGCGTAGAGCTGATGAAAAAGCACGTCGCGCGCACCAACATCCCCGGCGTGGTTTCGGGCATCGGCGGCTTCGGCGGCCTGTTCGCGCCCGATTTCAAGGGCATGGAGGAGCCGGTGCTGATCAGCGGCACCGACGGCGTCGGCACCAAGATCAAGCTCGCCTTCCTGCTCGACAAACACAACACCATCGGCATCGACTCTGTCGCGATGTGCGTCAACGACGTCATCTGCTGCGGCGCAAAGCCCCTGTTTTTCCTCGACTATATCGCCATCGGCAAGAATATCCCCGAAAAGGTCGCGTCCATCGTCGAGGGCGTCGCGGAGGGCTGCGTGCAGTCCGGCTGCGCCCTGATCGGCGGCGAGACCGCCGAGCACCCGGGTCTCATGCCCGAGGACGAATATGACGTGGCGGGCTTCTGCGTCGGACTCGCCGACAAGCCCAAGATGATCGACGGCTCCAAGCTGCTGCCGGGCGATGTGCTGATCGGACTGCGCTCCTCGGGCGTGCATTCCAACGGCTTCTCGCTCGTCAGAAAGATCTTCGATATCAACGAGGAGACCGTATACAACACCTATCCCGAGCTGGATAAGCCCCTCGGAGAAGCGCTGCTCACCCCGACCAAGATCTATGTCAAGCCCATCCTCGCGCTGATGGAGCAGGTGACGGTCAAGGCGGTGTCCCATATTACGGGCGGCGGCTTCTATGAAAACATCCCCCGCATGCTCAGAGACGGGCTGTCCGCGCGCATCGACAAGTCTGCGATCCCCGTGCTGCCCATCTTCACCCTCATGCAGCGCGTCGGCAATATCAGCGAGCACGACATGTTCAACACCTTCAACATGGGTGTCGGCATGGTCGTCGCCGTCGCGAAGGAGGACGCCGAGCAGGCGCTCGACGTGCTGCGTCAAAACGGCGAGGACGCGGTCGTGCTGGGCGACGTCATCGAGGGCAGCGAAGGAGTCGTGTTCGCATAATGAAAAACATCATCGTATTGGTATCGGGCGGCGGCACGAATTTACAGGCACTGCTCGACGCACAGGACAGGGGAGAGATCAAAAACGGCAAAATCACCTGCGTCATCTCCTCCAACCCCAACGCCTATGCCCTGACCCGCGCCGCGAACCACGGCGTTGAGACGGAAGTCATCCGCCGACGCGATTTTGCGGCGTTCGACGACTATGACGCGGCGCTCACGGCGCTTTTGCAGCAAAAAAACGCCGATCTGATCGTGCTGGCGGGCTTTATGACCATCCTCGGCAGCCGCGTCATCCGCGCCTTTGAAAACCGCATTATCAACATCCATCCCGCGCTTATCCCGTCGTTCTGCGGCGAGGGCTATTACGGTCTGCGCGTGCACGAGGAAGCGCTGAAAAAGGGTGTGAAGGTCACGGGCGCCACCGCGCATTTCGTCAACGAGATCTGCGACGGCGGTCCCATCATCATCCAGAAGGCGGTGGAGGTCCGCAGCGGCGACACCCCCGCGATATTACAGAAAAGGGTCATGGAACAGGCGGAGTGGCAGATTCTGCCCAAGGCTGTCGCCCTTTTCTGCGAAGATAAAATCAAAGTAACAGACGGTATCACCGAAATACTCGACTAGGAGGAAATATATGAAAGCGGTATCACTCACCAAAGAGATCGCCTCTACCACCTATCCCGGCAGGGGCATCGTACTCGGCAGAACGGCGGACGGCACCAAGGCCGTCATCGCCTACTTTATCATGGGCAGAAGCGAAAACAGCCGCAACCGCATTTTTGCACAGACGGCGGACGGCATCAGGACAGAGGCGTTCGACCCCTCTAAGCTGACCGACCCCTCGCTGATCATCTATGCGCCCGTGCGCGTGCTCGGCAACAAGACCATCGTCACCAACGGCGATCAGACCGACACCATCTATGACCTGATGAATCAGCAGCTCACCTTTGAGCAGGCGCTGCGCACCCGCGAATTCGAGCCGGACGCGCCCAACTACACCCCGCGCATCTCGGGCATCGTCAAGTGCTCCGACGGCAGCATGAACTACGCCCTCTCCATCCTCAAAAGCGCCAACGGCGACCCCGCGTGCTGCCAGCGCTACACCTTCTCCTACGACGCGCCCTTGGCCGGTCTGGGCAGATTCATCCACACCTATATGAGCGACGGCGATCCGCTGCCGAGCTTTGAGGGCGAGCCGACCTTGGTCGAGATCGGCGACGACAGCATCGACGCCTTTGCCGAAAAGGTTTGGGACGCGCTCAACGAGGACAACAAGGTCTCCCTGTTCGTGCGCTATATCGACATCGCCACGGGCGAAGCGGAATCCCGTATCATCAACAAGAATCAATAATACAGTATAAACAGAAAGGGACGATACCGATGAATGAACTTTCACTCAAATACGGATGCAACCCCAATCAGAAGCCCTCGCGCATCTTCATGCAGGACGGCAAGGACCTGCCCGTCGAGGTGCTCAACGGCAAGCCGGGCTATATCAACTTCCTTGACGCCTTCAACTCGTGGCAGCTCGTGCGCGAGCTGAAAGCCGCGACCGGACTTCCCGCCGCAGCCTCCTTCAAGCACGTCAGCCCCGCGGGCGCCGCAGTCGCCACCGAGCTTTCCGACACCCTGAAAAAGATCTATTTCGTC
The DNA here is from genome assembly GCA_902784855.1 of uncultured Ruminococcus sp. GTDB lineage: Bacteria > Bacillota > Clostridia > Oscillospirales > Acutalibacteraceae > Ruminococcoides. The sequence continues at coordinate 15,510 of CACZWQ010000019.1, forward strand.
GACGACCTCGAGCTGTCGCCCATCGCCTCGGCATACGCCATGGCGCGCGGCGCGGACAGAATGTCCTCCTACGGCGACTGGGTCGCGCTGTCCGACACCTGCGATGTGCAGACTGCCAAGCTGCTGCAAAGAGAGGTCTCCGACGGCATCATCGCGCCCGGCTACACGCCCGAGGCGCTCGAGGTGCTCAAAACCAAGAGACGCGGCACCTATAACGTCGTGAAGATCGACCCCGACTATGTTCCCGCGCCCATCGAGCACAAGGATGTGTTCGGCATCACCTTTGAGCAGGGCAGAAACGAGCTGAAGATCGACGAAGCCATGCTCATGCAGAACATCGTCACCAAGAACAAGGAGCTGACCGAGGAAGCCAAGCGCGACCTGCTCATCGCTCTGATCACGCTCAAATACACCCAGTCCAACTCCGTCTGCTACGCCAAGGGCGGTCAGGCGATCGGCGTCGGCGCGGGTCAGCAGTCCCGCATCCACTGCACCCGTCTCGCGGGCAACAAAGCCGATATCTGGTATCTGCGCCAGCATCCGAAGGTAATGAACCTTCCCTTCGTCGACGATATCCGCCGCCCCGACCGCGACAACACCATCGACGTCTATATCTCCGACGACTATGAGGACGTGCTCGCCGACGGCGTTTGGGAGCAGTTCTTCAAGACCAAGCCCGAGCCCCTCACCAAGGAGGAAAAGAAGGCGTGGCTTGCCACGTTCAGCGGCGTGTCTCTCGGCAGCGACGCGTTCTTCCCGTTCGGCGACAACATCGAGCGCGCCAAGCGCAGCGGCGTGCAGTACGTCGCGCAGCCCGGCGGCTCTATCCGCGACGACAACGTCATCGAGACCTGCGATAAGTACAACATGACCATGTCCTTCACCGGCATCCGTCTGTTCCACCATTAATGACAGCGAAGCTGTCAATTCATGCGCGAAAGCGTAATTCATGTTCGACAGAACCATTCATGAACCGTCAGGTTCCTTTCATTCCCGTTACGTTTTCATAAAGGAGAACAAATTTCGCTCATTTCGGACATTTGCGGCGGGAATGAATTGACCTACGGTCATGAATTGGCTGCACCATGAATTGCCTTCGGCATGAATTGGCTGCGCCATGGATTGATTGGCTTCGCCAACCAACTGAGAGGTAAAGATGAAAATATTAATGATCGGCTCAGGCGGCAGAGAGCACGCGCTCATCAAAAAGCTGCTCGAGAGCCCCAAATGTGAAAAGCTCTACTGCGCCCCCGGCAACGGCGGCATCTCCCGCGACGCCGAGGTCGTCAACATCTCGGTGATGGACAAGGAGGGCATGGTGCGGTTCGCGAAGGACAACGCCATCGACCTCGTCTTTGTCGCGCCCGACGACCCGCTCGCCGACGGCATGGTCGACGCCATGGAGGCGGCGGGCATCCGCGCCTTCGGTCCCAACGCCAAGGCGGCGATCATCGAGGCTTCCAAGGTCTTTTCCAAAAATATGATGAAAAAATACGGCATCCCCACCGCGAAGTACGAAGTGTTCACCGACCCCGCGCAGGCGATTGCCTATGTCAAGGCGGAGAATACCACGCCCGTCGTCGTCAAGGCGGACGGTCTGGCGCTCGGCAAGGGCGTCATCATCGCGCAGACCATCGACGAAGCCGTCGCCGCGATCAAATCCATCATGGAGGATAAGCAGTTCGGCGACAGCGGCAATCAGATCGTCATCGAGGAATTTCTCACGGGTCCCGAGGTATCGGTGCTCGCCTTTACCGACGGCAAGTGCGTCAAGCCGATGGTCAGCTCCAAGGACCACAAGCGCGCCTATGACAACGACGAGGGCTTGAACACGGGCGGCATGGGAACGATCAGCCCCAATCCTTACTACACCGACGCCCTCGCAAAAGAGTGCATGCGCACCATCTTTGAGCCCACCATAGAAGCGATGGCCAAGGAGGGCAGACCCTTCAAGGGCTGTCTGTACTTCGGACTGATGATGACCCCAAAGGGTCCCAAGGTCATCGAGTACAACGCCCGCTTCGGCGATCCCGAGGCGCAGGTGGTGCTGCCCAGACTGAAAACCGATCTGGTCGATATCTGTGAAGCGGTCATCGACGGCAGCCTGAGCGACCTCGAGATCGAGTGGGACGACGGCGCAGCGGCGTGCGTCGTGATGGCGAGCGGCGGCTATCCCGTGTCCTACAAGAAGGGCATCGAGATGTTCGGCTTGGACGAAAACGGTCAGGTCGACGGCGCTGTCGTCTATCACGCGGGCACCAAGTACGAGAACGGCAGGTTCTACACCAACGGCGGCAGAGTGCTCGGCGTAACGGCGAAAGCCCCCACGCTGGACGAGGCGCTCGAAAAAGCCTATGCCGCGGTGAAAAAGATCTCCTTTGAGGGCGCGCACTACCGCACCGACATCGGAAGAACCAAATAATACAGCGCAATAAGGGAGAAGCCGAAAGCGGTTTCTCCCTTTTGGTTACGATGCGTTTTTGATCTGCAAGCGGAGTCGGTCAGAGATCATGGCGATGAATTCGCTGTTGGTCGGCTTGCCGCGGTCATTGTGGATCGTGTAGCCGAAGTACGAATTCAGCACGTCGATGTCGCCGCGGTCCCATGCCACCTCGATGGCGTGGCGGATGGCGCGCTCCACACGGCTGCTGGTCGTCTCGTACTTCTTCGCCACGGCGGGGTAGAGCTGCTTGGTGACGGCGTTGATCATCTCGGGGTGCTCCACCGACATGATGATCGAGTCGCGCAGGTAGTGATAGCCCTTGATGTGCGCGGGCACGCCGATCTCGTGCAAAATCTCCGTCACCTTGACCTCCATCCCGAAGGCGTCGACGCTGATAGGCATACGCAGCAGCCGTTCGCTCTTCTTCATCATCAGGCGGATGTTCTCGCAGAGCTGTCCCACGTCGTAGGGCTTGAGCACAAAGTAGCTCGCGCCGCTGTTCATGATCTCGCGCTCGAGCACCGCACTGTGAAAGGCGGAGAAAACGATAAAGAGAGGCAGCCTGCAATTTTGTCGTTTTATGCTGCGCATGACGCCGATCGCGTCAAGCCGCGTCATAAAGGACTCCATCAGCACCACATCGGGCTGCTCCTGCATGATGCGGCTGCAAAGCTCCTCGCCGTCCTTGGAGCAGAATGCGACGGAAATATTAAAATTTTGAAACTTTTCAAGTGCCTCTCTGTCAAATTCGGCAGCGTCCTCGGTTATCATCAGTTTAATGCTAGTGTCCATGTTCAGTCTCCCATCAAATTTTTATTGTGAGATAATCTTACCATAAAATGGTAATCTTGGCAATAGTTTCCAAGAAAATTTTTGAAAAAATCTTGAACTTTTTTTACTGCAAATGACTGAAATGACAATAAAACGCCATATATTGTGTTATCTCTGATAATTCGACACCATATTTTGCGCTGTTATCCCATACCCCTCATGGGGGCTGTTGACGAACACATGGGTCACCGCACCTGCCAGCTTGCCGTCCTGTACCACGGGGCTGCCGCTCATGCCCTGCACGATACCGCCGCATTCCGACAGCAGTCTCCGATCTGTAACCTTTATGACAAAATTTTCATTTGATTGCGCGTCCGTGTTGCAGATATTTGTGATCTCCGCCGAAAAACAGGCACATTCATCGCCCGCAACGGTCGTATAGATCTGCGCTTCTCCCACATGGAGCGCGTCGTTTTCCGCGATCTCCAGTGTGACGCCGCTTTGGAGATTTTTGTCGTTTGTTGTCCCATAAATGCCGCAATGGGTGTTTTTTGTCAGTTTTCCGAGGGTCTGACCGGTCAGATAGCCGTTCAGGCTGCCCGCGACGCCCGCGCTGCTCTTGCTGACGGAGCGCACGCCCGCGCGCACCACCTCGGCACTGCCCAGCGGCATCAGGGCGGCGGTGTCCTTGTCACAGATGCCGTGACCCAGCGCCGCGAATACCTGCTGCTCGGGGTCGTAGTAGGTCACGGTGCCGATCCCCGCGCAGCTGTCGCGCACCCATGCGCCCAGCAGATAGACGCCGACGGTGTTTTTGCGCGGCGTCACGGTCTTGACCAGCTCTTTGCCGTTTCGTTCGATCGTGAAGCGGATGGGCTGTCCGCCGCATCCGAAGGTTTTCTGCTGCAGCGCTTCGTTGGTGCTGACCGCTTCGCCGTTGACCTTCTTGATCACGTCGCCTTCCTTCAAGCCGCCGTCCCGCGCGGGGTTGACATAGCGCCCGTCGCTGAAAAAGTCCTCCAGCTCCACCACCATGACGCCGTCGGAGAAGAATCTGACGCCGAAGGGCTCGCCGCCCATCACAACCTTTTTGGCGTGCGTCCGCGCCGCGGCAGGCGCAGGGGAGACGGCGAGCGCAGTCATCAGCGCGACGGCAACAGTCGCTGCCTTGACTCGGAAACGCAAAGCCGTTTGTCTACACCGTTTTTTTGATTTTACGATCTTACTGCCGTTTGAACAGGCGGGCGGAAGTGTCCACCGACACGAGTGCGTTGTTCTAACAAACGTATGACCCCGCCGTTGCAGACATTTTCCTATCTCACTATCGTTTGAATAGGCGGGCGAGAGTGTCCACCGACACTTTTTCACAAAAAAATCACTTCCTTTCTGTTGCCTTTCTTATTGTTTCCGTTTATAATAAGAAATAAGGCGATTTTTTTTATTACGAAAACTGTTGGAAACACAACCGCCGTTTTGCCCGCCATTCGGCGAAATCTGTGAGTATTTTCATCGTCTGACATTTTTTTATCAAATTTTCGAGATCACGCCGGCTCTTTCGCCGGCACTATTGAGGTCATTATGCAGGAAAACCAAACCGAATTGCGCGGACTTTCCTCCGAAGAGGTCAGGGCGCGCGTCGAGGCGGGCAAGGTCAACACCGCCTCGACTGTCAAAACCAAATCCGTCAGGCGCATTTTCTACGACAACATCTGTACGGTGTTCAATTTGATCAACGTCCTCCTGTTCGTCGCGCTGCTGCTCGTCGGCTCCTACAAGAACATGCTGTTCATCGGCGTGGTGGTGCTCAACAGCATCATCGGCATCGTGCAGGAGATCCGCTCCAAAAAGAGCGTCGACACGCTGACCATCCTCACCGAGAGCAAGCTCGACGTGCTGCGCGACGGCAAGACCGTGCATCTCTCGAAGGACGAGCTGGTGCTCGACGATGTGATCGTCCTCTCGCGCGGCAATCAGGTGCCCGCCGACTGCGTGCTGGTGCAGGGCGCCTGCAAGGCGAATGAGAGCCTTTTGACGGGCGAGTCCAATCTGATCGAAAAGCGCGCGGGCGACGAGCTGCTGTCGGGCAGCTTCATCGCCGCCGGCACCTGCTACTGCCGCGTCAACCGCGTCGGCGCCGACAGCTACGCCGCCAAGATCAACAACGAGGCGCGCTACATCAAAAAGAACAACTCGCAAATTTTGAAATCCTTCAAATTCATCATCAATATCTGCACGGCGATCATCGTCCCCGTGGGCGCGCTGCTCTTTTGCAGCAGCTATTTCTTCCGCGGCAACACCATGCAGGACAGCGTCGTCTCCACCGTGGGTGCGCTGGTGGGCATGATCCCGGCGGGCATGATCCTGCTGACCGGCTCGGTGCTGGCGGTGTCGGTCATCCGCCTGTCGCGCAAGAAGGTGCTCGTCAACGAGATGTACTGCATCGAGACCCTCGCCCGCGTCGACGTCATCTGCCTTGACAAGACGGGCACGCTGACGGCGGACAAGATGAACGTCCATCAGGTCATCAACCTCAACACCAACGACGACAAGATCAAGACGGCGCTCGCTTCCGTCGTCGCCGCCTCCGACGAGATCAACGCCACGCTGCAGGCGGTCAGCGACTACACGCAGGGTATCACGCCGGTCGAGTGCACGCACTTTGTGCCGTTTTCGTCCGAGACCAAGTGGTCGGGCGGCAGCTTTGCCAACGGCAAGACCTACATCATGGGCGCGGCGGAATTCGTTTTTTCCGATAAAGAAAAATATCCCGAGATATACGAGAACATCAACCGCATCACCGAGACCGTGCGCATCCTCGTGCTCGGCTCGTCCGACCTGCCCGTCGGCAGCGGGATCCCTGCCGATCTGCACCCGATGGCGCTGATTTTGATCAAGGATCAGCTGCGCGACAACGTCTGCGAGACGGTCGATTACTTCAAGGAGCAGGGCGTGACGCTCAAGGTGATTTCGGGCGACAGCGTCAAGACCGTCAAGAACATCGCGCTGGATACGGGCATCGCGGGCGCGGAGCACGCGGTGGACATGACGACCGTCAAGACCGACGAACAGCTCGAGGAGGTCGCCGAGCGCTGCAACGTGTTCGGCAGGGTCACGCCGGCGCTCGGTGGCGATGGCTTCGGGCAGCGAGGCGGCGCGCAACGTGTCGCAGATCGTGCTCGTCAACAACGACTTTGCCGCGATGCCGCACGTCGTCGCGGAGGGCAGGCGCACCATCAACAACATCGAGCGCAGCTCGTCGCTGTATCTGGTCAAAACGATCTACTCTATTTTGCTGGCGGTATTCTTCATCTTCTCGCACCTGCGCTATCCGTTCCAGCCCATCCAGCTCACGCTCATCAGTTCGCTGACCGTGGCGTTCCCGTCCTTCGTGCTGGCGCTGCAGCCGAACAAGAACATCGTGCGCGGCAACTTCACCTTCAATATCATCGCGCGCGCCGCGCCCGCGGCGATCTGCGTCGTGCTCAACGTGGTGCTCACGGCGGCACTGAGCAATCTGTTCGGCATTTCGCAGCAGGAGCTGTCGACCATCGCGGTCGGCGTGACCGCCCTGATCTGCCTGATGCTGATCGTCAGGCTGTCCGTCCCGTTCAACGCCCTGCGCGGCGCCATGCTCGGCGTCAGCGTCGGCGGTATCGCGATCGCCGTGATCTTCTTTCACAAATTCTTCATGCTCGCCCCGCTGCATTTCGGCGCGGTGATCATGCTGGCGGTGTGCGCGTCGCTGGCGGCGCTGCTGTTCAACGTGCTCTACAACATCGCCGACCGCTATATCGAGACATTCAAGAGGAAAAAGTGATACTTTGAATATACAAATCGAACCGAAAGCCAACCAAATCATCCATCTCCTGCAGCAGCACGGCTTTGCGGCGTATGCCGTCGGCGGCTGTGTGCGCAACGCCCTGATGGGGCTGGAGCCGCACGACTGGGACGTCTGCACCGACGCGAAGCCCGATGCGCTGCGCGCGGTGTTCGGCGGCTATGAGACCCACGACTACGGGCTGAAGCACGGCACGCTGGTGGTGATGGTGGACGGCGAGCCGTTTGAGGTGACCACCTACCGCATCGACGGGGTCTATGCCGACAGCCGCCGCCCCGAGAGCGTGACCTTCACCGACGATCTCACGCGCGACCTGTCGCGCCGCGACTTCACGGTCAACGCCATGGCGTACAACGACGAGAGGGGTTTGCAGGACCCCTTCGGTGGTGCTGAGGATCTGCGGCGCGGCGTGCTGCGCTGCGTCGGCGTTCCCGATGACCGCTTCCGCGAGGACGCCCTGCGCATTCTGCGCGGCGTGCGTTTTGCCGCCGTTTACGGCTTTCAGGCGGAGCGGGAGACGGCGCAGGCACTGCACCGCAACGCGCGCCTGCTCGACCGGATCGCCCGCGAGCGCGTGCGCGAGGAGCTGCTGGGCATGCTCTGCGGCGCGCAGGTGACGCAGGCGCTCGATGAATTCCGCGACGTGATCGCGGCGGTCATCCCCGAGCTTGCCGAGACCTTCGGCGTCAGGCAAGTCAACAAACACCACTGCTGCGACGTCTGGGGGCATATCATCCGCTCGGTCGGCGCGGTCGAAGCGGAGCCGCTGCTGCGGATGACGATGCTGCTGCACGACATCGGCAAGCCGCGTGCGCGCACGACGGATGCCGACGGCGTCAACCACTTCAAGGGACACCAGCAGATCAGCGCCGCGCTGGCGGAGCCGATTTTGCGGCGGCTGCGCTGCCCGAACCGGTTCACCGAGGATTGCCTGCAATTGATCCTGTGGCACGATTTCCGCTTTGACGGCAGCACCCGTCAGGTCAAGCGCGTGCTGCAACAGCTCGGCGAAGTGCAGATGCGCCGCCTGTTTCAGGTGCAGCGCGCGGATATCGCCGCCCAGTCGGATTACCGCCGCGCGGAAAAGCTGGCGTCGGTGGCGCTGGCGCAGCAGCAGACGGAAGAGATTCTCGCCGAACATCCATGCCTGTCGCTCAAAGACCTCGCCGTCAACGGCAGCGACCTGAAACAGCTGGGCTATCCCGACGGCAGGATCATCGGCGACACGCTCCGAACACTGCTGGACGCGGTCATCGACGAGCGGGTCGAAAACACAAGAGAGAGCCTGCTGCATTTCTTGCAGACGAAATAAACAGAAGGGCTGCCGCGGGAAAGCGGCAGCCCTTTTCGGTACAGTGTTATGTTATAATTTACAGACGCGCAACGCCCGCGTGCCGCGGGAGTCAATCCGCGCGTGCAACGTTTGATAAAAAGGTTAGGTTTTTATCACGCGTTATAGTGCGGGCAAAATATGTTTTACAGACGCGCAACGCCTGATTCGACAGCAGCCTTTCTGACGGCTTCCGCCACCGCCTTGCCCACGCGGGGGTCGAAGGCATGGGGGAGGATGTAGTCGGCGTTCAGCTCGCTCTCGTCGATGATGGACGCGAGGGCATAGGATGCGGCGATCTTCATTTCCTCGTTGATGTCGCTTGCGCGGCAGTCCAGCGCGCCGCGGAAGATGCCCGGGAACGCGAGGACGTTGTTGATCTGGTTCGGGAAGTCGCTTCTGCCCGTGCCCACCACGGCGGCGCCCGCCTTCTTGGCGAGGTCGGGCATGATCTCGGGCGTGGGATTCGCCATGGCGAAGATGATCGCGTCGCGGTTCATGGAGCGCACCATCTCCTCGCTGACACAGCCTGCGGCGGAAATGCCGAGGAACACATCGGCGCCGACCATCGCGTCGGCAAGCGTGCCGGTGAGGTGCTCGAGGTTGGTGATCTCCGCCATTTCGCGCTTGACCGCGTTGAGGCGTTCATCTCCTTGGCAAATGATGCCCTTGCTGTCGCACATCGTGATATGCTTCACGCCCATGTGCATCAGGTGCTTCGCGATCGCGATGCCCGCGGCGCCCGCGCCGTTCATCACGACCTTGATCTCGCCGATCTCCTTGCGGGTGATCTTGAGCGCGTTCAGCAGTCCCGCCGCGACGATGATGGCGGTGCCGTGCTGGTCGTCGTGGAAGATCGGGATATCGCATTTTTCCTTGAGCTTGCGCTCGATCTCAAAGCAGCGCGGCGCGGAGATATCCTCCAGATTGATGCCGCCGAAGGAGCCGCTGATGAGATAGACGGTGTTGACGATCTCGTCCACATCCTTGCTCTTGACGCAGAGCGGGAACGCGTCCACGTCGCCGAACGCCTTGAACAGCGCGCATTTGCCCTCCATGACGGGCATGCCCGCCTCGGGTCCGATGTCGCCCAAGCCCAGCACGGCGGTGCCGTCGGTGATGACCGCGACGAGGTTGCTGCGTCTGGTCAGCTCGTAGCTTTTGTTGATGTCCTTCTGCACCTCGAGGCAGGGCTCCGCGACGCCGGGGGTGTAGGCGAGCGCCAAGTCCTCGGAGGAATGGATGGGAACGCGCGAGATGACCTCGATCTTGCCGTTCCAGTCGTAGTGCAGCTTTAATGATTCTTTTCTGATGTCCATACAGTTTACTCCTTCTGATCAAGCGGTGATATCATGATAAAAATCGCAAAGAATGATTTGACATTTTCCGCGATATGATTTAATATAATAATGCGAGTGCGCCGAACAGCCGCGAGCAGCGTCCGAAAGGGTCTGTGCGAGGAAAGTCCGGGCTTCACAGAGCGAAAATAACGGCTAACGGCCGCCGGGGGCGACCCCAGGGAAAGTGCAACAGAAAATAACCGCCCGGGTGCCGATGCACCTTGGTAAGGATGGAAAGGCGAGGTAAGAGCTCACCGGAGGGCGGGAGACCGCTCTGCCGTGTAAACCCTATTTGAAGCAACACCGTGGAGGGACAAAAAGCGCTTGCTCGGCGCGTCCCGAGGAGGTGGCATCGAGCGGTCGGGGCAACCTGCCGCCAAGATAGATGGCTGTTCAAGACAGAACCCGGCTTACAGACGCAGTCGCGAAAAAACGAGGAAATGATTTCGGTCATTTCCTCGTTTGCCATTGTAAGCAGGAATTATTTATTCAGCGCCGCGTAGATTTTATCCATCAGCATCTCGACCCACGGAATCTGACCGATCAAAAGCAGCTTGTTCTTCTTGCCGGTAGCGGCGTTCACGATACCGATGATCGCGAGCACGCAGAGGAAGATGGTGCCGGCGGAGAAGATGAAGGTGAAGATATTGGTGGCAACGCTGTTCTCGTAGTAATAACCGCGGAGCAGGCTGTAGCTCAGCTCACCGGGGAAGATCGCCCTGATGATCGCCAAAAAGATCGCCTGAAGGATCTGATAGGCGATCATGACCGCGCAGAGGGTCGCGCCCTGCTTGACGTGGAACTTGCAGTACGCGGAAGTCTTTCTCGCAAAGAGCGGGACGAGCAGCAGCAGACCGCAGTAGGCAAGCCATGCGATACCTCTGTTCGCCTGTACATCGGCAGCTTCGTCCATCACAACGGGCTGAACGGGAGCCGCTTCGGGAGCAGCCGCAGATGCCGCGTCATTGTTGGCGGGGGTGCCGCAGGAGGGGCAGAAGCCGGCGTCGTCGTTGAGTTGTTGTCCGCAGTTCTTACAGAATTTCATAGATAATCTCCTTTACCTTTGTACTCCCTCGTGACAGTTCAGAGAGAGGAAGAATAAGTGTTTTTTGCAAAACTATTGTAGCAAAAAAGGATGGAAAAGTAAATACATATTATTGACAAGAAAACAGAAACAATCCTCTTTTTTTTCGTAATAAAATCACGCGCCCGCCTCACAGCAGCGGCATGCCGTGCGGATGCCGTCGGTCGCGGCGGAGATGATGCCGCCCGCGTAGCCGGCGCCCTCGCCGCAGGGGTACAGCCCGCATAGTCCGACCGACTGCAGGGTCTCGGGGTCGCGCATGATGCGCACGGGCGAGGAGGAGCGGGTCTCGACGCCGGTCAGCACCGCGTCGCCGTCGTCGAAGCCGACAAGCTTTTTGCCCATGGCGACGATCGCCTCCGCCATGCTGTCGCAGATCTCGCCGGGCAGGCAGACCCGCAGGCTGCCCGGTGTATAGGCGGGGGAGATGCTCGGCAGCACCGCGCCGAGGCGGGTGCTCGGGCGGTTCTCCAAAAAGTCCGCCACGCGCTGCACGGGAGAGGAGAAGCTGCCGCCGCCCGCCGAAAAGGCGGCTTCCTCCAGTCGGCGCTGGTAATACATGCCGCCCAGCGGGCTGTCGTTCGGATAATCTTCAGGGCTGACGCCGACCAGCAGCGCCGCGTTGGAATTCTGCGCGTCGCGGGCGAATTCGCTCATGCCGTTGGTGCACAGCCTGCCGCGCTCGCTGGACGCGTTGACCACCCTGCCGCCCGGGCACATGCAGAAGGTATAGGCGCCCCTGCCGTTTTTCGTCTGCACGTTCATCTTATAGGGCGCCGCGCCGAGCGCCTTGTGACCCGCCGCTGCGCCGTACTGGGCGCGGTCGATCATCTCGCGCGGGTGCTCGATGCGCGCGCCGACCGAAAAGGGCTTCGGCTCCATCGGCAGGTGCAGATCATTGAGCATTTCAAAGGTGTCGCGGGCGCTGTGACCGATGGCGAGGAGCACCACGTCGGTCTCGATGACCTCCGTCTTGCCGCCGCGCTCCGTCACCGCCGCGCAGACCCTGCCGTCCTTGGTACGCAGCCCGACGAGCTTGGTTTCGAACAGCACCCTGCCGCCGAGGCGGATGATGTGCTCGCGGATATTTTTGACGGTCGGGCGCAGCCGGTCGGTGCCGATGTGCGGCTTGGCGTTCCATAGGATCTCCTCGGGCGCGCCGTGGGCGACGAACTGCTCCAGCACCCAGCGCTGGCGGACGTCCTTGGTGCCCGTGTTGAGCTTGCCGTCCGAAAAGGCGCCCGCGCCGCCCTCGCCGAACTGGACGTTCGAGCCTTCATCCAGTATGCCGTCCGTCCAGAAGCGGTGCACATCGGCGGTGCGGCGGTCGACGTCCCTGCCGCGCTCGATGACGATGGGGCGCGCGCCGCTTTCGGCGAGCACGAGAGACGCGAACATCCCCGCAGGTCCGAAGCCGACGACGACGGGAGACGCGCCGCCGCGCCATTTCGGCGGCGTGAAGCGGTAGGGCGTGACCTTGACGGCGTTTTTATTCCTTTTCAGAAGATTATTTTCGTTGACGGCGACCGTCACGTCGAGGGTGCAGGTGAAATGCAGCTGTTCCTTCTTGCGCGCGTCTACCGCGCGGCGGTACAGGCTGACGGTTTGCAGCGCCCGGCTGTCGAGGCGCAGCGCCTTCGCCGCTGCCTGACGGAGCGTTTGGTCGTCGTAGTCGAGGGGGATTTTGATGTTGTTCAGTCGGATCATAGGTGTTCTCCCGCGATGATGCCGCTCGCAAAAGCAAAGTGGAGGTTATAGCCGCCGCACGCGCCGCAGAGGTCGATCGCTTCGCCGCAGACGAAGAGGTTTTCGCAGCGCTTGCTGCGCATGGTGTGCGGGTCGATCTCGCTGCCGTGCACGCCGCCCGTGCACGCCTGTGCGCGGTCAAAGCCTGCGTTGCCGAGGACGGGAAAGCGCAGCGCCTTGGCGGCGGCAGAAACGGCGCGCAGCTCCTTGGCGGAGAGCGCCCCGCACGGGCGGGTCAGGTCACTGAGCTGCGCCGCCTTCAAGACCGCCAGCGCCACGCGCTTGAGCAGGATGCCCGTCATCAGGCAGTCGGCGGGCTGAGCGGCAAATCGCTTTTGATTCTTTTTCAGAATATTGAATAATTCGTTTTCGGAAATATCCGGCAGCAGGTCGACGGCGATCTCGTCCTTCTCCCGGCTGTAGAGCGAGAGGTCAAAGACGCAGATGCCCGAAAGGCTGTCGTCGTTGAACTGCACCTCGCCGCGTGCGGCGGCGACGGTCCTTCCGCCGCGCAGCAGGGTGACAGCGGCGGCGGCGCGCAGCCCCTTGAGCGGCTTGAGCAGCGGCGACTGCACCCGCACGGGGCAGAGCGCCGGGGCAAAGGGGACGACGCGGTGACCGAGACTGCGCAAGAGGTCGGCTGCGCTGCCGCTTGAGCCCAGCTTGGGCGCCGCCTTGGAGCCCGCCGCGATCACGAGCTTTTCCGCTTCAAAGGTGTTTTGTGCGGTCTGAACGATGAATCTGCCCTGTCGGCGGACGCTGCCGACGGTCTCGCCGCAAAAGAAGGACACGCCCGCCGCCTCGCAGTTGAAGCGCAGTACGTCGAGCACGGACGAAGCCTGACGGCTGAGGGGATAATACCGACCCTCGCCGTCGGGGGCGCACAGCAGCCCGAGGCTTCGAAAATACCCGAGCAAAGCGGTTGTGTCGATCTGAGAGAGCACCGCTGCACTCCGGTCGCGGAAGCTGCCGACGTAATGGTCCGCGGTGATGCGGTCGTGGGTGAGGTTGCACCTGCCGCTGCCCGTCGCGAGGAGCTTTTTGCCCACGCGGTCGTTCTTCTCGATGACCGCGACGGTCAGGGCGGGATTTTTTTTCTTGGCGGCGATGGCGCACAGCATGCCGGAGGCGCCGCCGCCGAGTATGATCACGTGATAAAAATGCTTCATATCATCACCTAAAAATCAAGGCAGCGTGAAGCTGCCCTGAAATCATGCATTTGCCATGAGCGAGAAGATGCCGCCCATGCCCATTTTGACGGCGTAGGTGCCGACGCCCATGATGATGCCCGCGATCAGCACGCCGCAGATGACCGCGAGGACGCTTTTCTTGAAGCCCATGTTCAAAAAGCTCGCGCCCAGCGTGCCCGTCCATGCGCCGGTGCCCGGCAGCGGGATGCCGACGAACAGCATCAGCGCGATAAATAAGCCCGCGCTGCCTCTTTTTTGCAGCTTTTGACCCGCCTTCTCTCCCTTTTTGAGACAGAAGGTGAAGAATTTGCCGATGAATTTCTTGTCCTTGCCCCAGATCAGCACCTTTCTCGCGAAGAAGTAGATCAGCGGGACGGGAAGCATGTTGCCGATGATGCAGATGGGGAAGAGCCAGAACACGTTGAGGTCATTGGCGATGCCGAAGGGGATCGCGCCTCTCAGCTCGATGAGCGGCACCATGGAAATCAAAAAACAAACCAGATACAACATAAAAACAATACGCTCCTTACTCCGTTTCAAAATTCAATTCAGTATAGCAGAAAAAACCATAAATTTCAATATGGCGGGAACATGTTTCCGTAAAAATCCAACAGAGTTGCCGTTTTCGATTTCTTTTTCATTGACTTTGACCGAAAATGATGTACAATAGATAAAAGTCGGGGTGATGAAATGAGAGAAAATCGCGCATCCAAGCGCTTTACTGCGATCGTTTTCACGCTCACCGCGCTGATGACGGCGTTCATCTGGGTGCATTCGCTGATGCCCGCCGACCTGTCCTCGCAGGAGAGCGCGGGCTTGACGGAGCTGCTCTACGGCTTCTTCCGTCAGTTCGGCATGGAGAAAACAGCGGTCCACCAACTGATCCGCAAGCTGGCGCACTTTTCGGAATATGCAGCCTTCGGCTGCCTGCTGCTGAGCTGTGCCTACAGCCGCGACCGCTTCAAGCCGTGGCGCTATGCGGTGCCCGTGCTCTTTGCGGGGCTGATGACGGCGGTCATCGACGAGACCGTCCAGCTTTTCTCCGAGGGCCGCGCGGGCATGATCGCCGACGTGTGGATCGACTTCGGCGGCGTGCTCTGCGGCGCGCTGATCACGCTGGGACTCACGGCGCTGCATGTCAGGCGCAAACGGAAAAACCATCAATGAGGGAGCTTATGGAAAAGGAATCGTTAAAAGAAAACAAGATGGGCACCATGCCCATGACAAGGCTGATCCTGACGATGTCGCTGCCCGCCATCTTCTCGATGACGATTTTGGCGATGTACAACGTCGTGGACAGCATCTTCATCAGCCATTACGACATGGACGGCTTCACGGCGGTGTCGCTCGCCTTTCCGCTGCAGCTGCTGCTGATCGCGGCGTCGGTCGGCACGGCGATCGGCGTCAACTCGCTCGTCTCGCGCAAGCTCGGCGAGCAGAACTTCGAGCAGGCGAACGCCACGGCGACCCACGGCTTGGTGCTGTGCCTGTTCACCTACGCTTTCTTTCTGCTGCTCGGACTGTTCGGCGTGCGCCCGTTCATGGACGCGTTCAGCGGCGGCAATCAGCGTGTCGTCGAGGCGGGCGTGCAGTATTTCACCTGTGTGCTCTGTCTGTCGCTGTTCTCCATCATCCAGGTGATGATCGAAAAGACCCTGCAGGCGACGGGCAACATGATCTATCCCATGCTGTTCCAGCTTTTGGGCGCGGTGGTCAACATCATCTTTGACCCGCTTTTGATCTTCGGCATCGGCATCTTCCCCGAGATGGGCGTGCTGGGCGCCGCAGTGGCGACGGTATTCGGTCAGTTCTGCGGCATGGTGTTCGCTTTGATCATCCTCTTCCGCAAGCGCCACAAGGTGCAGATCCGGCTCAAGGGCTTCCGCTTCGACCCCATCACGGTCAAGAATATCTACGCGGTGGGCTTTCCCTCCATTATTATGCAGAGCATCGGCGCGATTATGATGCTCGGGCTCAACGCGATCTTTCAGGCGCACCGCTCGATCGTCTCGGTCGACGTGTTCGGCATCTACTTCAAATTGCAGAGCTTTGTGTTCATGCCCTGCTTCGGGCTGAATCAGGGCTTGATGCCGATCTTCGGCTACAACTACGGCGCGCGCAACAAGGCGCGGCTCTATTCGGCGCTGGTGCGCGGCGTGATCATCGCGGCAGCCATCATGCTGACGGGCACCATCCTGATGTGGACGATCCCCGACGTGCTGCTCTCGATGTTCGGCAACGAGTCGAGCTTCACCGACGTCGACGCCGCCACGCTGATGCGCGAGGGTGAGCGGGCGTTCCGCATCATCAGCCTGTGCTTTGTCCCCGCGGCGGTGGGCATTGTGTTCACCACGCTGTTTCAGGCGGTGGGCAAGGGCTTTCGCAGCCTGATCATGTCGTTCTGCCGCCAGCTGATCATCCTGCTGCCGACGGCGCTGCTGCTGTCGGTCACGACGGGCGTGGGCAACGCGTGGTACGCATTCCCGATCGCGGAGGCGGGCGCGCTGCTGCTGGCGACGGTGTTCTTCCTGAATCTGGTCAAGGGAGATTTCAAAAAATTGCATTAATGTTTGGTCACCTCGGCGCATAGGATGTGCTGAGGTGATTTTTATGGAGGATGACCGCGAGCGCATCGACATGGAAACAGACTGGCAGCCCGTCGACACGCCCGAGACGCCCGTGATCGCGGCAGACGCTTGCGGGGAGGAAGAAACGCCCCCGCGCAGACAAAGCGCCCCGCCGCGCCATCTGCTGCTGACCGTGCAGCTGGCGGCGTGTGTGCTGCTGGGCGTGGCGGCGTTTGCCTTGAAGAGCATCGGGGGCGAGGTGTGGGAGACCGTGCGCAGCTGGTACGTCGAGCAGATAAACGACTCGGCGATCTTCGAGGGTGCGCGCGGCATGGAGCAGCTGTGGGGCGCGGCGACGCCGGATGAGGCTTAGGCTCGGCGGCACGCAGGTGGAGCTGTCCTACACGCTGCTGTGTCTGGCGGCGTGCTGCCTGCTGCTCGGGATATTCCGGGGCTTTCTGTGGTGCGCCGCCGCGATCGCGCTGCACGAGGGCGGGCATCTTTTGATGATGGTGCGGTACGGATATTTCCCTGAAAGAATCAAAATCGCGCTCTTTACCATCGACATCATCGACGGCAAACGGGAGCAGCGGCGCACGCGGGAAAACGCCCGGATCATTTTTTTCGGACCTTTTGTAAATTTCGTTTGTTTTTCGGCGAGTTATCTGTTATACTTAAAGGGTATCGGCGGGCTCCTGCCCTTTGCGGCGGCGAATCTCTCGGTGGGGCTGTTCAACAGCCTGCCGGTGATGTCGCTCGACGGCGGTCAGCTGCTGTTTCTGCTGCTGTGCCGCAGGCATGCGCCCGCGACTGCCGAGCGGGTCGTCAACGTGTGCACGGTGGTGTGCATCGTGCCGCTCGCCGCGCTGGGCTTTCTGACCCTGCTGCGCAGCGGGAATGTCTCGCTGCTGTTCGTCAGCGGGTATTTGATTTTGGCGCTTTTGAATCATTAACCAAGATGTAGGAGGATAATATGGTCAGCAAGGATGTAGAAAGACTGCTGCTGAAGGTGCAGAAGCCGGGACGGTATGTCGGCGGCGAGCTCAACGAGGTGATCAAGGACAAAAAGGACGTCGCGGTGCGCTTCGCGTTCTGCTTTCCCGACACCTACGAGGTCGGCATGTCCCATCTGGGCATGAAGATCCTCTACAGTCAGTTTAACAGCGTGCCCGATATCTGGTGCGAGCGCGTGTTCGCGCCGTGGGTCGATATGGAGGAGGAGATGCGCCGCCACGGCATCCCGCTCTATGCGCTCGAAAGCGGCGACCCGCTGACAGCGTTCGATTTCATCGGCTTCACCCTGCAATATGAGCTGAGCTACTCCAACATGCTCAACATGCTCCGTCTCGGCGGCATCCCCATCACGACCGAGGCGCGCGGCGACGAGCTGAAACACATCGTCGTGGCGGGCGGGCCCTGCGCCTGCAACCCCGAGCCGATCGCCGACTTTGTCGATTTGTTCTTCATCGGCGAGGGCGAGGAGGTCGATCTCGAGGTGATCGAGCTGTTCCGTCAGTGCAAGCGCGAGGGTGTCGGCAAGCAAGCATTTTTGCGCCGCTGCGCCGACATCGAGGGTGTGTATGTGCCCTCGCTCTACGAGGTGTCCTACCACGAGGACGGCACCATCGCCCGCTTTGCGCCCAAGGACGGCGCGCCCGCGGTGATTCACAAGCGCCTGATGCTCGACATGGACAAGTCCTACTATCCCGACAACTTCGTCGTGCCGCTGGTCGAGATCGTCCACGACCGCGCCGTGCAGGAGATCTTCCGCGGCTGCATCCGCGGCTGCCGTTTCTGTCAGGCGGGCTTTCTCTACCGTCCCGTGCGCGAAAAGTCGCCCGAGACCATCAACGCCCAGTGCCGCGCCCTCTGCACCAACACGGGCTACGACGAGGTCAGCCTGTCGTCGCTGAGCTCGAGCGATTACAGTCAAATCGTCCCGCTGCTCGAAAAGCTGACCGCGTGGTCGGGCGAGGAAAAGGTGAGCCTGTCGCTGCCGTCGCTGCGCGTCGACGGCTTCACCGACGAGATCATGAACAAGATCAAAACCGTGCGCAAGAGCGGCTTGACCTTCGCCCCCGAGGCGGGCAGCCAGCGCATGCGCGACGTGATCAATAAAAACGTGCAGCACGACGAGCTGATGCAGACCTGTGCCACCGCCTTTGCGGGCGGCTGGACGACCGTGAAGCTCTATTTTATGATCGGGCTGCCGACCGAGACCATGGACGACGTGGCGGCGATCGCCGACCTCGGGCAGGACGTGGTCGAGACCTTCTATCAGACTCCGAACCGCCCAAAGGGCAAAAGCCCGCGCGTGACGGTCTCGGCGTCCTCGTTCGTGCCCAAGCCCTTCACACCCTTCCAGTGGGAGCCGCAGGACACGATCGACATGCTGCACGAGAAGCAGCAGCACATCAAAAACAGCATCCGGTCCAAGAAGATCACCTTCAACTACCACGACGCCGACACCAGCTTTCTGGAGGCGGTATTCGCCCGCGGCGACCGCAAGCTCTGCCGCGTGATGGCGCTCGCGTGTGAAAGAGGGTTCCACTTCGACGGCTGGAACGACTGCTTTCGCTTGGAGAACTGGCTGGCGCTGTTTGAGGAATGCGGCATCGACCCCGCGTTCTACGCCAACCGCCGCCGCAGCTTCGACGAGATTTTGCCGTGGGATCACATCGACTACGGCGTGAAAAAGAGCTTTTTCATCAGCGAATGCCGCAAGGCATATGAGAATACGACGACCCCGCACTGCCGCCTTGCCTGTTCGCACTGCGGCGCGGCGAAATACGGAAAGGGTGTGTGCTTTGAAAAACGTCAGGATCTGGTTTAAAAAGGACGACGCGTGCCGCTATATCTCCCATCTTGATCTCAACCGCACCATGCTGCGCGCGCTGCACAAGAGCAAGCTCCCCATCTGGCACACCGAGGGCTTCAATCCCCATCCGTTCGCGACCTTCCCGCTGCCGCTGTCGCTGGGGTTTCGCGGCGTCAACGAGTGCATGGACGTCAAATTGGAGGACGACGACTTTCCCTTTGAGGAGATCATCACCCGTCTCAACGCCTGCCTGCCGCGCGGCATCCGCGTGTTCAAGGTGACCGAGGCGGTGATGAAGGCGGGCAAGGTCGCCTATGCGTCCTTCACCGTCTGCCTGTCCCTGCCGGGCAAGCCGTCGGGGCTTGTCTGCCGTCAGCTCGAGGAGCTGCTGGCATGCGAGCATATCGAGATCGAAAAGAAATCCAAAAAGGGCAGAAAGACCGTCGACATCAAGCCCGCCGTCCGCGACTTTTCCGTCACCGAGCGGTTTGACTTCGCCGAGCTTGCGATCATCCTCTCGGCGGGCAGCAGCGACAATGTGAACCCGAATCTTCTGGTCGCCGCGCTGGAGCAGCGAACGGGCGAGACCTATGAAGCGGATATCACCCGCAACGAGCTTTATAACGCGGAAATGGAACCGTTCCGGTGAGGTGAGACGATGTTTGAATTTACCATTCATGAGGCGGCGTTTCTCAATGAATTCAAGGAGAAGATCCGCGCCTATGTCAACAAATCCTATCAATACACCATGCGCTTTCTCGCAAGCCCCGTCGTCTGCGACTACCGCGACAACGAGCGCCTGATTTTGATCTCCGTCAACAAGTCGGTCTATCAGAATCTATACAGCTTCCTGCACCTCAATGAGAGCCACATGCAGTACGCGGCGTTCGCCTGTCTGGAGAATGCGCTCTATGCCATGCGCGTCTATGAGGCGCTGGTGCTCGACCCCGCGGACATGCATGCCTATATCACCTCTCCCGACTTCTCGGTGGAGGAGTCGGAGCGCGCGAGAGAGGAAGCGCGAAACAATCGGGAATATTCGGACGCGGAGGAACAATTTTCTGTAAAAGAATTTTATAACGCCCTCCACGCGTTCAATACCTTCGCGCTCAAAACCCCCGCCGTCTCCTCCCAGCTCCACAACAAAAACGTGTTTCTGGGGCTGTCCTGCGGCAGGGAGCTGAGCGACGAGCTGCAAAATGAAGTCAGGAAGAACATGGTCGGGGCATATCTGTCGCTGAGAAAGCACATGCGGCTGTTTTTCAACGGCGGCATCGACGAAGAGATGGAGGACTTTGAGGACGAGATCCACGAGATGTTCACGGACTATGTGAAGAAATTTTAACACACAATTCACGCAGATTTGGGAAAATCTTCATACGGCTGTCACATAGCGGCGGTAGACTAGTGTCACAGTCAACAAGGACATGCTTTCTTCCTCCTTTTTAAAAGATTTTTCATAGATGTTCCTAATGATAAAGGCTCGCCGCAAGGCGGGCCTTTATTCATGGCAGCAGCGGAGAGAACGATGTATTATTATTCTTTAAACGAATATTTGCAAAAAACCTTCGGCGAGAAGGTGTATAAGCTGTCGCTCGACGGCGGGATGACCTGCCCCAACCGCGACGGGACGTGCGGCACGCGGGGCTGCATTTTTTGCAGCGCGGGCGGTTCGGGCGAGTTTGCGGCGCAGCGGGGCCTGCCCGTCGCCCGGCAGCTCGAGCAGGCAAAGCGGCGCATCGCCGCCAAGACCGGCTGCCGCCGCTTCATCGCCTACTTTCAGCCCTTCACCAACACCTACGCGCCCGTGGAGCACCTGCGGCAGCTCTTTGAGGAGGCGATGGCGCCCGAGGAGATCGTCGCGCTCTCGATCGCGACCAGACCCGACTGTCTGGGCGAGGATGTGCTGGCGCTGCTGCGGGAGCTGAATCAAAAAAAGCCCGTGTGGGTGGAGCTGGGCTTGCAGACCATCCACCCGCGCACGGCGGCTTACATC
The DNA here is from genome assembly GCA_902784855.1 of uncultured Ruminococcus sp. Taxonomy (GTDB): domain Bacteria; phylum Bacillota; class Clostridia; order Oscillospirales; family Acutalibacteraceae; genus Ruminococcoides. The sequence goes on from CACZWQ010000019.1 coordinate 36,633, forward strand.
CGCCGCGGCTACCCCTTGTCGGTGTACGACGACGCGGTGCAAAGGCTGCGCGGCAGCGGCATCCAGGTGATCACGCACATCATCCTCGGGCTGCCGGGCGAGAGCCGGGAGGACATGCTGGCGACGGTGCGCTACGCGGGCGCGCGCAGCGACGGCGTCAAGCTGCAGCTGCTGCATGTGCTGAAGGGGACGGACCTGCTTGTCGATTACGAGCGCGGGCTGTTTGAGGTCATGACCTTGGATGCATACGCCGACCTGCTCTGCGACTGCCTGAGAGCGCTGCCGCCCGATGTGGTGGTGCACCGCCTGACGGGCGACGGCGACAAAAAGCTCCTTGTCGCCCCGCTGTGGAGCGGAGACAAGAAGCGCGTGATCAATACCGTCAGAGAGCGGATCCGGCGCTGCGAGCGGTGACGGCGCAGGGGAAGGGGAGGCAAAAATAAAAATCCCTCTTTTATTTGCGATCGTTTTATGATATACTAATTCGGAAAGAATGCAATTAACGGAGATGAAGCTATGAGTAACATCCAACGGATACGGCTCGGCGACGGCGTTTGGTTCAGCGACGTGCGCGACAGCCGTTTCAAAACCATGAAGATTTCCGCGAACCTGATCGTGCCGCTCAGCGCGGAGAACGCCGCGGCGAACGCGCTGATCTGCGGGGTGCTGTCGCGCTCGTGCAAGGCATATCCCGACTTCACCGCCCTGAGCAAGAAGCTCAGCTTCCTTTACGGCGCCGAGCTGAACGCCTCCGTCCGCAAGGCGGGCGACAATCAGGTGCTGACCCTGTCGGCGTCGGGGCTCGACGACCGCTACACCCTCGACGGCGAGAGCGTGGCGCGCGAGCTGTCCCTGCTGCTCTGCGGCGTGATCTTTGAGCCGAACCTGCAGGGGGAGGCGTTCGTGCCCGGAGAGGTGGAGCAGGAGCGCCGCCAGCTGCTCGATCTGATCGACTCCGAGTGCAACGACAAGCGCATCTACGCCAACGCGCAGCTGGTCAGCCGCATGTGCGCCGGCGAGGTGTTCGGCATGAAGCGCTACGGCACCGCCGAGACCATCCGCGCGGCGACTCCGCAGTCGCTGTATGCCGCGTGGCGGCAGCTGTTGAAAACGGCGGTGTTCGAGATCATGTATATCGGCGACAGCGCCCCCGACCGGGCGGTCGAGGTGTTCCGTCAGGCGTTCGAGGGAATTGACCGCGCGCCCGTCACCGCACAGACCGAGGTCATCCGCGCCGCGGCGCAGCCGCAGCATTTCACCGAGGAGATGGACGTCGTCCAGTCCAAGCTCGTCATGGGCTTTCGCGCGGGCACGGCGCTGCCCGACCGTGAGATCTACGCGACCATGCTGATGTGCGCCATCCTCGGCGGAACGGCGAATTCCAAGCTGTTCTGCAACGTCAGGGAAAAGCAGAGCCTTTGCTACTACTGCGGCTCGCGCTATGACAAGATGAAGGGCATCGTGTTCATCGACAGCGGCGTCGAGGGCGAGAACATCGAAAAGCTGGAAGCGGGCGTGCTGCACGAGATCGAGGACATGAAAAACGGCGTGATCACCGATTTTGAGATCGAAGCGACCAAGATGGCGGTGATCAACGCCTATCACACCTCCGACGATACCGTCAGCGGCATCGAGAGCTGGTATGCCGCGCAGCTGTTCGACGACAGCTGGAAGTCGATCGAGGAGATGGCGGCGCTCATCAACGGCGTCACCAGGGAAGAGATCGTCGCGGCAGCGAACAGGCTGACGCTCGACACGGTCTATGTACTGAAAAACCGCTGAGGGGGGATTGGATGAAAACCACGATCAAGGAAGTAAAGTCGTCCCGCGCGGGCGACAGCTACTATCAAATCAAGCACAGCTCGGGACTGCATATCTATGTCTATCCCAAGGAGGGCTACCGCTCGGCATACGCGATCATCGGCGCGCGCTACGGCAGCATCAACACCTGCTTCTCCCGCGACGGCGGCGAAAAGATCACCGTGCCCGACGGCATCGCGCACTATCTCGAGCACAAGCTCTTCGAGAGCGCCGAGGGCGACGCCTTCACCCGCTACGCCGAGACGGGCGCATCCGCCAACGCCTATACGAGCTTTGAAAAGACCTGCTATCTGTTCTCCTGCACCGATCACTTTGACGAGAGCTTTGAGATCCTGCTCGACTTTGTGCAGGACCCCTATTTCACCGCGCAGACCGTGCAGAAGGAGCAGGGCATCATCGGGCAGGAGATCAAGATGTACGACGACTCGCCCGACTGGCGCGTGATGTTCAACATGCTCGAGGGCATGTATCACAACCATCCCGTGAAGATCGACATCGCGGGCACGGTGGAGACGATCGCCGAGATCACCGCCGAGAAGCTCTACGACTGCTACAACACCTTTTATAATCTCAACAACATGGTGCTCTGCGTCTCGGGCAACGTCACCGTGGAGCAGGTGCTCAAGACCTGCGACCGCATGCTCAAGCCGAGTGAGCCGCACACCATCGAGAATTACTTTGAGGACGAGCCGTATGAGATCGTCAAGCCCTTTGTCGAGCAGTCCTTTCCCGTCTCCATGCCGCTGTTCAACCTCGGCTTCAAGGAGCGCGCGGACGCGCTGATGGACGAGCGCCGCCTTGCCGAGACGGAGATTTTGCTCTCGGCGCTCGCCTCTCCCACAAGCGCCCTCTACCGCGAGCTGATGGACAGCAACCTCATCAACAACACCTTCTCCTACGAGCTGTTCGAGGGTCCCGGCTACTGCGCGGTCATCTTCGGCGGCGAGAGCCGTGCGCCCGAGCAGGCGGCGGCAAAGATCAGGGAGACGATCGACCGCGTCAAGCGGGAGGGGCTTTCCCCGGAGGAGTTTGAGATCGCGAAGCGGGCGGTGTACGGCGACGGCATCTCCTCGCTCAACTCGGTCAGCAATATCGCGAACATGATCGCCGACTACCACTTTAACGGCAACGAGCTGTTCGCCGCGATCGACGCCGTCGCCGAAGCCCGGAAGGCGGACGTCGACCGCCGTCTGACGGAAATGCTCGACACGGACAACTGCACGCTGTCCGTCATCAGAAATAACGGATAAACAGGGAGGGAAGGTCATTTTGGAAACTTACCACGTTCAATTTCCGGGACTGGGCTGGACGTTTGATATCAGCAACGTCGCCTTTTCCATCGGCTCCTACCATGTCTACTGGTACGGATTGATCATCACTGCGGGCTTGATGCTCGCGCTCATCTACGCGTGGCGCACCGCGCCGCGCTACAACGTCAACACCTCCAAGCTGTTCAACTGCGTGCTGGTCGGCTTGGTGACGGGCATCATCGGCGCACGGCTCTACTTCTGCGCCTTCAAATGGGACGAATACGCCGCCAACCCCATCTCCATTCTCTACATCCACGAGGGCGGTCTGGCGATCTACGGCGGCATCATCGGCGCGCTGCTGGGCGGCTATGTGATGGCAAAGATCCAGAAAATGAGATTTTTGCCCATCCTCGACGTGACCATGATGGGCTTCCTCATCGGTCAGGGCATCGGGCGCTGGGGCAATTTTATGAATCAGGAGGCGTTCGGCAGCGCCACCGACCTGCCGTGGCGCATGCTCAGCGAGAACACCGTCATCAACGGCGCGGTCACCGCGGTGCACCCCTGCTTCCTGTATGAGAGCATCTGGTGCCTGCTGGGCTTTGCGGTGCTCCACTTCTTCGGCAAATACCGCCAGCGCTACGCGGGACAGATCTTTTACCTGTATCTGGTCTGGTACGGCTTCGAGCGCACCATCGTCGAGGGCCTGCGGATGGACAGCCTCTATCTGCCCTTCCGGGTGTTCGGCGCGGAGATCCGTGTTTCACAGGCGCTGTCGGCGGTTCTGGTGATCGTCGGCTTGGTGCTGCTGCTTGTCAATATCAAAAAGGAGGATCCTTTCTATGCAGATTATCGACGGAAAAAAGGTATCGGCAGAAGTCAAGGCAAACGTCAAAAGGCTCACTGACGAACTGAAAGCAAAACACAATATCACCCCGGGGCTCGCGGTCGTCATCGTAGGCGACGATCCCGCCTCGCGCGTGTATGTCAACAATAAAAAGAAGGCGTGCGAGGCGGTCGGCTTTATCTCCGAGGAATACGCCCTGCCCGCCTCCACCACGCAGGAGGAGCTGCTTTCGCTGGTGGAGACCCTCAACAACAAGGCGGACATCAACGGCATTCTGGTGCAGCTGCCGCTGCCGAAGCACCTCGACGACAAGGCGGTCATCGCTGCCATTGATCCGAAGAAGGACGTCGACGCCTTCCACGCCGTCAACGTCGGCAAGATCATGCTGGGCGAATACGATTTTCTGCCCTGCACCCCGGCGGGCGTGATGGAGATGCTGCACGCCTATGAGATACCGGTCGAGGGAAAGGAATGCGTCGTCATCGGCAGGAGCAACATCGTCGGCAAGCCCATGGGCATGCTGCTGCTCCACGAGAACGGCACCGTCACGATCTGCCACAGCCGCACCAAAAACCTCGCGGAGGTATGCCGCCGCGCGGATATCTTGGTGGCAGCGGTGGGTATCCCGAAGTTTGTCAAGGCGGACATGGTCAAGGACGGCGCGGTCGTCATCGACGTCGGCATGGACAGAGACGAAAACGGCAAGCTCTGCGGCGACGTCGACTTTGAGAACGTCAAGGAGAAATGCTCCTTCATCACGCCCGTCCCCGGCGGCGTCGGACCCATGACCATCGCCACCCTGATGAAGAACACCCTAAAGGCGTGCCGGATGCAGAACGGGATCGACGACTGAGATAAAAAAGCGTTTTTTGTGCGATCATCCCCTTGACAAACCGGCAAACCCATGCTATAGTATAAAAGCCGCATATGGCGGGTAATGGCGTAACTGCGCCCAAAAGCAGGGTTTTCCCCTCACCCGTCGATAGCGAGACCATGAAAAGGAATGACATTATGTACGCAGTGATTCAGACAGGCGGCAAGCAGTACAGAGTACAGAACGATGAAGTCATCTTCATCGAGAAGCTTGACGCGGAAGCAAACGACACCGTGACCTTTGACGTCGTTGCCCTCGGCAGCGAGGACGGCATCAAGGTCGGCACCCCCTTTGTAGAGGGAGCCAAGGTTACCGCAGAGGTCGTCAAAAACGGCAAGGGCAAGAAGATCAGAGTCGCGACTTATAAGCCCAAAAAGGGTGAGAAGCGCGTGATGGGTCACAGACAGCCCTATACGCAGGTGAAGATCACTTCCATCGAGGCTTGATGATCCGGGCGGTATTGACGGTAGAGGACGGCATCATCACGGGCTTTTCGCTCAGCGGTCACGCCGATTTTGCCGAGCAGGGCAGCGACATCGTGTGCGCGGCAGTCAGCTCGGCGGCGTATATGGCGGCGAACACCGTCACGGATGTGCAAAATCTGCCGTGCTCCGTCACCGCAGACGACGGGTACATGGAAATGCATCTGTCAAAGCAGGAAGCAGAACAGGCGCAGGTGATACTGAACGGTCTGCTGCTTCATCTGGACGCTCTTTGCAAGGAGTATCCGGCATTTATTAACTTAAAAATTTCGGAGGTGTAAGGTATGCTTCAAGTTAACATCCAGTTATTCGCTCATAAAAAAGGTATGGGTTCCACCAAGAACGGCCGTGACAGTGAGTCCAAGCGTCTCGGCGTGAAGCGCGCTGACGGTCAGAAGGTGCTCGCGGGCAACATTCTCGTCAAGCAGAGAGGAACGCACATTCATCCCGGCGCAAACGTAGGCAGGGGCTCCGACGATACCCTGTTTGCGAAGATCGACGGCGTTCTCCGCTTTGAGCGCGTCGGCAAGGACAGAAAGCGCGCCAGCGTTTATCCTGTTGAGCAGTAATAATGCGATTGCAAGGGTGGGTGTATGCTCACCCTTTTTGCTATTTTGAGATTCCCATGCCGCAGGCATGTCATCGAGGTGAACCACAATGTCCATGTTTGTAGATAAAGCCAATATCCGCATCAAGGCGGGCGACGGCGGCGACGGCGCGGTGGCGTTCCACCGTGAGAAGTACGTCGC
>CACZWQ010000020.1 GCA_902784855.1 uncultured Ruminococcus sp.
CCTTCAATCTCAACGGCTCTGTCTGCGCGATCGAGGGCATCACCTCTCCCGACGGCAGGGTGCTGGGCAAGATGGGTCACAGCGAGCGTAAGGGCGAAAACCTCTATCAAAACGTGCCGTTCGCCAAGGATCAGAAGATCTTTGAAAGCGGCGTCGCGTACTTCAAATAGTATTAGAAACAGTGAGACCGGCTCATTTTCTTTTGAGCCGGTCTCTACGGCTGTAGCTACGGCTGTAGCAGCAATCCGCGCAAGCGACGTTTGCAAAGACGGTAAGGTATAAAACCCGCGTTATAGCGCGGGCTACTGCTGTAGCAGCAATCCGCTACGGCTGTAGCAGCAGTCCGCGCAAGCGACGTTTGCTTTAACGGTTAAGAATAATGCCCGCGTTCGGACGCGGGCTTAGACGGTTGCCTTCCTTGCCGACCCTTCACGCGCGGACCGGCTCCCGCGACACGCGGGGGAGTTGACTTTTTTGGGGTTTGGGTGTAGGATAGGAGACGGAAATCTTACAATGGAGCATGATGACAAGTGGATATTCTGTCGGTACTAAAGGATTTGGCAATCATCGTGGTATTTGCCAAGGCATTCGGGCTGCTGGCGCGCAAGCTGAAAGCGCCGTCGCGGGACTGATCGTGGGTCCGAGCGTGCTCGGCATCGTCAAGCTCAACGACTTTCTCGACATCTGTGCGGGAATCGGCGTGGTGCTGCTGATGTTCTCCGCGGGACTCGGCACCAACCTCAAACAGCTTTTGCACACGGGCGTCAAGGCGCTGCTGATCGCCTGCGCGGGCGTGCTGGTGCCCCTGATCGGCGGCACGCTGCTCTATCTGGGCTTTTACGGCGCGGCGGAGATCGGCTCTCCCAAGTTCTTTACGGCGGTGTTCATCGGCGTTATCATGACCGCCACCAGCGTCTCCATCACCGTGGAGACCCTCAAGGAGCTGGGCAAGCTGAAAACCGAGCTGGGAACGACCATCCTCAGCGCGGCGATCATCGACGACGTGATCGGCATTCTGGTGCTGACCTTCGTGATCGGCTTCAAGAACCCCGAAAGCAATCCGGGCTTCGTGGCGCTGAGCACGGCGGCATTCTTCGCGCTTTCGATCGTTTTAGGCTTTGTGATCTACAAGGCGTTCAAGCTCATCGACAGGCGCTGGCCGCACACCCGCCGCATTCCGATCTTGGCGCTGGCGCTCTGCTTCGGGCTGAGCTACGCCGCCGAAAAGTTCTTCGGCATCGCGGACATCACGGGCGCCTATGTGGCGGGCATTATCCTCTCCAAGCTGCACGACTCCGACTACATCGAGCAGAAGATGGACATCAATTCCTATATGATCTTCGGACCCATCTTCTTCGCGAGTATCGGCTTAAAGACGAAGATCAGCGGCATCACATGGGAGCTGGTACTCTTTTCGGCGGCATTCGTCGCGGTGGCGCTCGTCAGCAAGATCGTCGGCTGCGGCGCGATGTCGCGGCTCTGCGGCTTCAGGGGCACGGATACGCTCAAGGTCGGCGTGGGCATGATGACCCGCGGTGAGGTGGCGCTGATCGTGGCGCAGCGGGGCTTGACCGAGGGCATGATCGGCTCGGAGTATTTCACCTCGGTGATCCTGCTGATTATCGTGTCGAGTATCCTGACGCCCATTATCCTGAAGCTGTTATATGCAAAAGGAAAAAAAGCCTCTATATGAAGCAAATCAAAAAACGGCAACGGCAACGGCAACGGCAACGTGACGTTGCATCCAATGCGCCTTTGGAAAAGCAGTGCGGACGGCGACGTTTCTGCAACGGCGCGTGAAACAAATCAAAAACGGTTAAGGCAACGGCAACGTGACCTTAACCGTTTTTAACTTTATAGGAAATCGCTCTGTTACGACCACGCCGTTGATGACGTTTTCCTGACCATTCAACTGTTCAAAAGGCGTGATTGGGTGCAGCGTCACGCTGCTTTTTGTGCATTTAGATTAGCGGGACCGTATCATCCCATTTGAGCTCGCTTGTCCGCATGGCGGGCTTGCACAGCGGGATCGTCTTTCCCTTCCGGATGAACAGCGGTACCTCGTTGAGGGCGACCTTGATATAGTGCAGTCCCTTTGTCAGCGCCTGCGTTTCCGTCCGCTCGCCGCTGAGCTTGACAAAGGTCATGTCCTCGGGCAGATAGACCGTTCTGCCGCTGACGTTTTGCTCATATACGGGCGCGATCATGCATTCGTCGCCGAGCATGAGCTGAGTCTCGCATTCGCGGGCGATCGGATCGTCGGGATAGTCGAGCGAGAGCGGGCGGAACAGCAGGTCGTCATTTTCGCTCGCCTTGATGAAGGACGCGTACAGGTAGGGGATCAGGCGGTAGCGCACTTGGATGACGTCGCGGAAATCCTCCGGATGCTCAAAGCGGTAGCCCTCCTGATCGCGGGTGCCCAGCGCCGAGTGGTTGCGCATGAGCGGCGTGAATACGCCCAGCGCCAGAAAGCGCAGCACCAAGTCGCGGGTGGCGTTCTCATTGAAGCCGCCCAAGTCCGCACCGCAGTAGAGGAAGCCGCACATATTCGCGCCGGGCAGCATTTTCAGGTTGAGCAGGATGTGCGACCACCACGAATGGTTGTCGCCGAACCAAATGCCCGCCGAGCGGTGTGCGCCGATATAGGAGGCGCGCGAGAACATCAATATCTTTCCCTTGCCGCAGGTCTTTTCAAAGTACTCGCCCGCCGCTTTGGTCATGCTCGCGCCGTAGAGGTTGTGCACGCGCTGGTGGTTGACGGGCTTTCCGCCGATGTTGTGGTAGATGCTTGAATAGTCCGACTGCGCGTTGGACAGCCCCGCAAAGGTGTCCTTGAGGTGGAAGAACCCGCTCAGATCAAGGTTCTTGCCCTTTAATGCCGCCGCCTCTTCCAGCGCCGCCTCGATGCCGTCGGCGGAGTAGAAGATCGCCGGCTCGTTCATGTCGTTCCAGAAGCCGTCGATCCCGAGATCGAGGAGCCTTTGATACTTCGCGCCGAACCACTCCCTGACGGCGGGATCAAGGAAGTCGGGAAAGCCGCAGATGCCCGGCCACACGCCGCCCTCAAAGTCGCTGCCGTCCGCTTTTTTGCAGAAATAGCCGTTCTCTCTGCCCTCCTCGTAGACGTCGTAGCCTTCCTCCTTTTTGACGCCCGCGTCGATGATCGGGATCAGGTGGATGCCCTGCGCGCGCTTTTCGCGGACATAGCGGGCAAAGTCAGGGAAGGCGTTCTCGTCGACCGTGAAGTCCTTGTAGCGCTCCATGTAGTCGATATCGAGGTAGACGCAGTCGAGCGGGATGCCCGCCCTGTCGTACCGGGCGATCACCTCGTCCACTGCCGCGGCGTTGTGATAGCTCCAGCGGCTCTGCTGATAGCCGAACGCCCAGCGCGGCGGCACATAGCTTTTGCCGATGGCTGCGCGGAAGGCGCGGATCACGGCGCGCGGGTCATCGCCCTGTATCAGATAGATGTCGAAGTCCGCGCCGTCGATTGTGATCTCGGCGACGTCCTGACGGGTATAGCCCAAATCCCAGCGGATGCGCGCGGGAAAATCGATGAACAGCCCGAAGGTTTGGCTGCCGCTGAGCAGGATAAAGTTGTGCGCCGCGTAAAGCGACTGCTTGGTCTCGGTGTGGAACGGGTCGTCGCTGCAATAGCTCTCATAGACCCAACCGCGCTTGTTGATGCCGCGCGGCGATTCGCCCAAGCCGTAGAGGATATCCTGCGGCGCCATCGGAAAGGAAAAGCGGAAGCCGCCGTTTTCCCACTGCCCTTTGAAGGGAAATTCGCTCAGGTCGTGCTTGTCAAAAGCCGTAACAAGCGCTCCGGTGTCGATCGGATCGCCGTGTGAGTAGCGGATTATCATAGAAATCACCCCATGTAGATTCATCTACACCCAGTATACTGGATTTTGAACGGACAATCAACAAAAAATGACGAAATAATCTGATAAAATTCTGTGCCCAACTGTTGAATTCAATCCGCAAATATGGTATACTAAAACAGTATATAAGACTCTATCCTTGAAAGGGGTTCATCATATGTGTGGTATCTGCGGCTTTACAGGCACGCTTGACAACCGTGACGGCGTCATCAAGCGCATGACGGACGTCATCACCCATCGCGGTCCCGATTCCGACGGCTATTACAGCGACGAAACCATCACCATGGGCTTTCGCCGCCTGTCGATCATCGACCTCGAGGCGGGACATCAGCCCATCTACAACGAGGACAAGACCTTGGTCCTCACCTTCAACGGCGAGATCTACAACTACAAGCAGCTGCGCGAGGAGCTGATCGCCTGTGGTCACCGCTTCGCCACCGAGTCCGACAGCGAGGTGCTGGTGCACGGCTTTGAGGAATGGCAGGAGGATCTGCTCACCCGTCTGCGCGGTATGTTCGCCTTTGCCATCTACAACACCGTCGACCGCTCGCTGTTCATCGCGCGCGACTTCTTCGGTATCAAGCCCATGCACTACACCGAGATCGACGGCGAGCTGGTCTATGCCTCGGAGATCAAGAGCATTCTGGAATACCCGGGCTTTGTCAAGCGCTTCAACAAGCATGCGCTCGATACCTATCTTTCCTATCAGTATGCCGTGCCTCCCGAAACCTTTTTCGAGGACGTCTATTGCCTGCTGCCGGGCCACTACCTGTGGTATCAAAACGGCGTGCTGGAGACCGACCGCTACTTTGAGCCGCGCTTCCGTCCCGACGAGAACATGACCGAGGACGAAGCGGTCGATCAGATCGAAAAGGTCTTTGAGGATTCCGTCAACGCCCACAAGATCGCCGACGTCGAGGTCGGTTGCTTCCTGTCGTCGGGCGTGGATTCCAGCTATGTGTCCACCTATTTTGCCGATCAAAAGACCTTCACCGTCGGCTTTGACTTCGGCGAGAAATATAATGAGATCAGCTGGGCGGAGGAATTGAGCCGCCACATCGGCGTCGAGCACCACACCCACCTGATTTCCTCCGAGGAATTCTGGGACGCGGTGCCCACCGTGCAGTATTACATGGATCAGCCGCTGGCGGATCCGTCCTGCGTGGCGCTCTACTTCGTGTCGCGTCTCGCGTCCAAATATGTCAAGGTCGTGCTCTCGGGCGAGGGCGCCGACGAGCTGTTCGGCGGCTACACCTGCTACAACGACCCGCGCGTGTTCCGACTCTATCAGAAGATCGTCCCGCACTTCCTGCGCAAGGCGCTGCGCGCCATCGCGCTCAGGCTGCCCGATATCAAGGGCAGGGACTATGTCATCCGCGCCTGCGACGAGCTGGAGAATCGCTACATCGGCAACGCCTTCATGTACGACCTCAAGCAGAAGCAGGAGCTGCTCAAGGATCCCTCCATCGCCACGCCGCCGCAGCGCTACACCCGCCGGTTCTACTACCGCACGCGCCGTCTGGACGACGTGACCAAGATGCAGTATCTCGACATCAACATGTGGATGACGGGCGACATCCTGTTGAAAGCCGACCGCATGAGCATGGCGAACTCCTTGGAGCTGCGTGTGCCCTTCCTCGATAAAGAGGTGTTCGGGGTCGCGTCCAAGCTGCCCACCGAGCTGCGCGTCAACAAACAAAACACCAAATACGCCCTGCGCAAGGCAGCGGCGCGCCATATGCCCGAGGCGACTGCCGAGAAAGAGAAGCTCGGCTTCCCCGTGCCGACCCGCGTATGGCTGAGGGATGAAAAATACTACAACATCGTCAAGGAGAAGTTCCAAAGCGAGACCGCCGAGAAGTTCTTCAACACCGACAAGCTGGTCGCGTGGCTGGACGAGCATTTCAGCGGCGCCGAGGACAACAGCCGCCGCGTCTGGACGATCTATGTGTTCCTCGTCTGGTACGACATCTATTTCAACGAGGAGACGGAAACGGTCGAGAAGCCCGAGAACCATCTCGACGAATTGAAGGCGCTCGCGGAAGAAAAGCGCGAGCAGCAGCGCAAGGCTGCGGAGGAAGCGGCGAAGGCGGCGGAAGAAGCTGCGAAGGCAGCACAGCAGGCAGCCGAAGAAGCGGCAATGGCATCGGAAGAAGCCGCGAAGGAGCCGGAGCAGGCAGCAGAAGCGGTTGCTGCTGCGGTCATCCCGGTGGCAGAAGCAGCCAAGGGTGAAGCCGAGGAAACCGCCGAAGAAGTAACGGAGGAAACCGCCGAGGAAGCAACGGAAGAAGCAGCGGAACAAACAGCCGAGGAAGCGACAGAAGAAGCTGCCGGGGAAGTAACGGACGAGGCTGTCGGGGAAGCTGCTGAGGAAGCAGCCGAAGAAGCGCCCGCCGAGCCGGAAGCGGAAGAAGCGGATGCACCCGACGAGGAATTCTACGCCGACGCGATCCCCGTTGAAGAAGAAGCGATTTACGAAGAAGCCTTCGTTCCCGAGGAAGAAGTCGCCGCAGAGCCGGAGCTCGATGATTTCGAGGGTGCTTATGAGGAAGCCGAAGCTTACGAGGAAGCGGAAGCCTACGATGAACCCGAAGGGGAGCCTGAGCCGGACGGAGAGGTCGAAGCCTACGCGATGCCCGATCTCGAGTCCGAGCTGGATGCCTACGACGAAGCCTACGAGGAATACGAAGAAGCCTACGAGGAACCCGCAGAGGAATACGAAGAAGCCTACGAGGAGCCCGAAGAAGCATACGAAGAAGCCTACGAGGAGCCCGAAGAAGCATACGAAGAAGCTTACGAGGAGCCCGCAGAGGAATACGAAGAAGCTTACGAGGAGCCCGAAGAAGCATACGAAGAAGCTTACGAGGCATACGAAGAAGCCTACGAGGAGCCCGCAGAGGAATATGAAGAAACCTACGAGGAGCCTGTAGAGGAATACGAGGAAACTGACGAGGTATCCGAAGAACCGGCGGCGGAAGAGCCGCAGGAAGCGGAAGCACCCGCTGCGGAGCCCGAGGAAGAGGAGGATCTGAAGGGCTACATCGACATCTCCACCTTCGCCACCAAGGGACGCACACAGGCGCCCGCCAAGCCCGCCAAGCAGCAGGGCAAGTCATGGTTCCGCGACTTCTTTAAAGCCCAGAAGCCGCAGAAGCCGTCCAAGGCTCGTCGCGCCGCCGATGTGGAGAAGCCCGAAAAGCCCAAGTCGCTTCGCGCGCAAAAGCTGGAGGAGCTTCAAAAGAAAACGCCCAAGCGTCCCAAGCGCATCAAGCCCATGACGGACGAGGAGGAGCCGAAGACGCCGGTCGAAGCGCAGCCCGTCGCCGAGGAAGCTACCGCACCCGAGGCGGTCATGACCCCCGAGGAGACCGCACCCGTCGCAGAACAGCAGGCATATGAGGAGCCGCAGACGTACGAAGAAGCGCCGCAGGAGTATGAGGAAGCACCTCAGGAATACGAAGAAGAACCGCAGGAGTACTACGAGGAAGCACCTCAGGAATACGAAGAAGAAGCGCAGGAATATTACGAGGAAGCGCCGCAGGAGTACGCGGAGGAAGAACCGCAGGAGTACGCGGAAGAACCTCAGGAGTACTACGAAGAAGCACCGCAGGAGTACACCGAGGAAGAACCGCAGGAATATGAGGAACAGCCGCAGGAGTACTACGAAGAAGAAACACAGGAGTACTACGAGGAAGCGCCGCAGGAATATGAGGAAGAACCGCAGCCGGAGGAGGAGCCGCAGGCGCCCGCAGCGCCGGTCGACCCGATGGCAGCGGCAATCGAAAAGATCAGACAGCGCTCCAAGCACTTATCCGAGCCAAACGTCATGTCAGACGAGGCGATCGGCAAAATCAAATTCTTCGACGACGAAGATTAACCGCAAAACCGCGAAAGGCGCACCCCCGTGTGCGCCTTTCATCTGCGCAGCGGCAAAACACAAGAGACGGAGGTCACCATGAGTTTAACTGAAACAACGATCAACAGCAAAGAGATATTCAACGGCAAGATCCTCCACGCCTTCCACGACGAGGTCATCTTGGAGGACGGCACCCACGCCATGCGCGAGCTGGTGCGCCATCCGGGCGGCGTGTGCGTGGCGGCGATCGACGACGAAAACAATCTCCTCTTTGTCCGCCAGTTCCGCTACCCCTATGCCGAGGTCGTGCTGGAGCTGCCCGCCGGCAAGCTGGAAAAGGGAACCACCCCCTTGGAGAACGGCAAGCGCGAGCTGTTGGAGGAGACAGGCGCCGTCGGCTACAACTACATCACGCTCGGTCAGGTCTATCCCTCGCCGGGCTACACCGACGAGATCATTCACCTCTATGCCTGCCGCGTCAAGGCGGTCGGCGAAAGCTGCCCCGATGAGGGTGAGTTCCTCCACGTAGAGCGCATCCCCGTCATCCAAGCGGCGGAGATGGTGCTCAACAACCGCGTGTTCGACGCCAAAACCCAGATCGCCGTGCTCAAAGTTGCCGCCCTGCTCCAAAGCGGAAAAATCTGACAGCGGCGTTTTATGACGAAAAAGGAACCGTATCATATGCAGACTTTTCAATCACATTATTCCGGGCAGGAGCCTGCCGCCGTGGCGCTCGGCTTTTTTGACGGCGTGCACCGCGGGCATCGGCGGGTGTTGGGAAGTGCGGCGGCACAGCGGCAAAACGGCTTGCTGCCCGTCTGTCTGACCTTTGCCGAAAGCCCCAAGAGCGTGATCGCGGGCGTGCCGTCGCCGTCGCTGATGACCCGCACCGACAAGCTGCGGGCGATGGAGGACATCGGCATCGACCGCGTCATCTTCGCGGATTTCCGCGCCGTCATGCATTTGAGCGCGCGGGAGTTTTTTCGGCGGGTGCTGCTGGATGCCCTGCACGCCAAGGCGCTGTACTGCGGCTTCAACTACCGCTTCGGCAAAAACGCCGAGGGCGATACCGCCATGCTGGAGAAGCTCTGCGACGAGAGCGGTGTGTCGCTGACCGTCGTGCCGCCCGAGACGGACAACGGCGAGGTCGTGTGCTCCACCCTCATCAAGCGCCTGATCGCCGAGGGGAACATCCGCCGCGCCAACGCCCTGCTCGGCAGCCGCTTCGGCGTCACCGAGGTCATCCGCCACGGCAGGCGGCTCGGTCACTCGCTGGGCGCGCCGACCATCAACCAGCCGCTGACGGCGGGCTTGGTGGTGCCGAGGTTCGGGGTCTATGTCTCGGAGGTCACCTTGGAGAACGGCGCACGCTGTTGCGGCGTGACCAATATCGGCATCAAGCCGACCGTCGGCGGCACCACCCCGCTGTGGGAGACATGGATGCCGCGCTATGCGGGCGGCGAGATCTACGGCGAGACAGCCGATGTGCGCCTGCTCGATTTCATCCGCGAGGAGCGCCGCTTCGGCAGCCTTGACGCGCTCAAGGAGGAGATCCTTCAAAACGGCGCCAAGGCGCTCGCGATCTATCGGGAGTTCCGTCAGGCGGAAGAAACTTGAAACAACCTATCAATCAAAATATCACATAAAAAGGAAGTAATTCACCATGGCAAAAATGCAATTCAAATCCGAATCCAAGCGACTGCTGGATCTGATGATCAACTCCATCTACACGCACAAGGAGATCTTTCTGCGTGAGATCATCTCCAACGCCAGCGACGCGATCGACAAGCTCTGCTTCATTGCCCTCACCGACGACAAGCTGGGCATGACCCGCTCGGACTTCAAGATCGAGATCAAGGCGGACAAGGATGCGCGCACCCTGACCGTCACCGACAACGGCATCGGCATGGACAAGGACGATTTGGAGAACAACCTCGGCACCATCGCCTCCTCCGGCTCCTACAAGTTCAAGCAGGAGCTGAGCGAGGGAGAGAACAAGCAGGACGATATCGACATCATCGGTCAGTTCGGCGTCGGCTTTTATTCCGCCTTCATGGTGGCGAAGGAGATCACCGTGATCACCAAAAAGTACGGCAGCGACACCGCCTACCGCTGGTATTCCGCCGGCGCGGACGGCTATGAGATCACCGAATGCGACAAGGACGGCGTCGGCACCGAGATCATCATCACCCTCAAAGAGAACACCGAGGACGAGACCTATGACGAATTCCTCGAGCAGTACCGCATCCAAGGGCTTGTGAAGCGCTATTCCGACTACATCCGCTATCCGATCGTGATGGAGATGAAAAAAAGCCGCGTCAAGGAGGAGACCAAGGACAGCGACAAGCCCGAATATGAGGATTATTATGAGGTCGAGACCCTCAACAGCATGGTGCCCATCTGGCAGCGCCCCAAAAAGGACGTCAAGCAGGAGGAGTACGATGCGTTCTATTCCGAAAAATTCATGTCGATGGACAAGCCCCTCAAAACCATCGTCACCTCGGTCGAGGGCGTCGTCACTTACAAGGCGCTGCTGTTCATCCCGTCCTCCACGCCCTATGACTACTACACCAAGGAATACAAGAAGGGCTTGCAGCTCTATTCAAGCGGCGTGCTGATCACCGACAGCTGCGAGGAACTGGTGCCCGAGCACTTCCGCTTCGTCAAGGGCATCGTCGACACTGCCGACCTGTCGCTGAACATCTCCCGTGAAATGCTCCAGCATGACCGCCACCTGCTGACGATCGCGCAGAATATTGAGAAGAAGATCCGCCGCGAGCTGACCTCCATGCTCGAATCCGACCGCGAGAACTACGAGAAGTTCTTCAAGGCGTTCGGCAGACAGCTCAAATACGGCGTTGTCGCCGACTACGGCATGCACAAGGACGAATTGCAGGATCTGCTGCTGTTCTACTCCTCCACCGAGAAGAAGATGACCACCCTCGCCGAATACGTCGGCCGCATGAAAGAGGAGCAGAAGTTCATCTACTTCGCGACGGGCGAGAACGCCGCAGCCATCGACGCTCTGCCCCAGACCGAGCTGCTGCGCTCCAAGGGCTTCGAGATCCTCTACTGCACCGAGGATGTGGATGAATTCACCCTCCAGAGCCTGATGATGTACAAGGAGAAGCGCTTCTGTTCCGCGACCAACGACGATCTCGGCATCGAGAACGACGAGACGAAGGACGAGGAGCAGAAGGACAACACCGCCCTGCTGACCTTCGTCAAGGAGACCCTCGGCGACAAGGTGGCGGAGGTCACCGCCTCCAAGAAGCTGGTGTCCCATCCGGTCTGCCTGACCGCAAAGGGCGGCATCTCGTTCGAGATGGAGAAGTATTTCAACTCCGTCCAGCCCGACTCGGGCATGAAAGCCCAGCGCGTGCTCGAGCTGAATCTCAGCCACAGCGCCGTCAAAACGATGGAGACGCTGATCCAAACCGACATCGACAAGGCGAGAAAGTACGCCGAGGTGCTCTACTGTCAGGCGCTGCTGATCGCGGGTCTGCCGCTGGAGAATCCCTCCGCATATACCGATTTAGTCTGCTCGCTAATATAGCATCGGTGGATGCGTTCTCCCGCCTATTCAAGCTGCTGCGGTCGCGGTGACCGTGTGCAACGGCGGGGTCAAGCGTTTTCCCATAAAATAAAAAGAGCTGCCGGTAGGCACACTTTTCCGCAAATAAAAAAGGGGTGGCAATAATGCCATCCCTTTTCGGTTAATTGACTTGGTTCGTCGGGTGTCCCGCGAAATAGTTCTTAATGTTGTTCACCACAATGCCCATCAGCCGCTCTCTGGTCTCGACGGGCGCCCATGCGATGTGCGGGGTCATGATGCAGTTTTTCGCGTTCATGAGGATACAGTCCTCCTCCATCGGCTCGACGCGCAGCGCGTCCACCGCCGCCATGCCGATCTGACCGCTTTCGAGCGCGTCGTAGAGATCATGCTCAACCACGACGCCGCCCCTTGCAGTGTTGACAAACAGCGCGCCGCGCTTCATCTTCGCGAAGGTCTCGCGGTTGAACATGTCCTGCGAATCGGCGTTCAGCGGGCAGTGCACGCTGACGATGTCGCTGCGGCGCAGCAGCTCGTCAAAGCCCACGGTCTCCACGCCCGCGACCTGCTTGGGGCTGCGGTTGCAGCCGATGACCTTCATCTCAAAGGCGTTGGCGATTTTCGCGACGGCGGTGCCGATGGCGCCCAAGCCGACGATGCCCAGCGTCTTGCCCGCCAGCTCGTTGAGCGGATAGACGAACGGCGAGAACGTCGGGCTGCACTTCCACATGCCGTCGTGCACATAGCGGTCGTAGCGCGCGGTCTTGTTGTATGCCTCCAAGATCAGCGCGAAGGTATGCTGTGCCACCGCGGTGGTCGAGTAGGAGCCGGCGTTGCACACGGCGATTCCGTGCGCGCGGCAATAGTCGATGTCGATGTTGTTGTACCCCGTGGCAAACAGCCCGATGTACCGCAGCTTTTTCGCCAGCCGCAGGGTATAGGGGTCGAGCAGCGTCTTGTTGCAGATGACCACATCCGCGTCGGCGATATGCTCGGCGATCTCCTCATAGGGCAGCAGCCCGTATTCGACGACCTCGCCCAGCTCACGCAGCGGGTCGGCGTTCACAAGATCATCAATGACGGTCTGTGCGTCGGTCAAGACAATTTTCATAGCAATCACTCCACCCGTATTGTAGCATAAAATCTTTTGAAATTCAACTTGATTCAGGGGGAAAGCTGTGATAAAATAAACCGGAGGTTATGCGTATGCAAAAAAATGTGTTATTTGATTTGGACGGCACGCTGCTGCCGATGGATCTGCAGCAGTTTATCGAATTATACTTGCAGGCGTTTTGCCGCCGGTTCGCCCAGGAATTGCAGCTTGATCCGCACACGCTCGTCAAGGGCATATGGGACGGCGCCGACGCGATGGCGAAAAACGACGGCTCCTGCCTGAACCGCGAGCTGTTCTGGCAGGCGATGAGCCTGCGCTGCGGCAGGGACATGCGGCAGTATGAGGAGGCGTTCGACGGTTTCTACCGCAAGGAGTTCGTCGAGGCGAAGCGCGCGACGTGGGTCAATCCCTGTGCCGCCGCAACGGTCAGGCTTCTCAAGGAGCGGGGCTGCCGCCTGATCGTCGCGACCAATCCGCTGTTCCCCGAGGCGGCGACCTTTGCGCGCCTGCGCTGGGCGGGGCTGGACCCGAAGGATTTTGACCGCGTCACGCTCTATGACAATTGCACGTTCAGCAAGCCCGATCTCCGCTACTACCGCGAGATCTGCGACGTCTGCGGCATTTCGCCCGAGGAGAGCCTGATGGTGGGCAACGATGTAGACGAGGACATGTGCGCGTCACAGCTCGGGTTTGATACCTATCTGATCACCGACTGCCTGATCAACCGCAGCGGAAAAGACATCTCCCGCTATCCGCACGGCAGCTTTGATGACTTTTACCGCAGCCTGAGCGGACAGAACGACGCCAAACAATGAACGATCACCCGCGCTCCGGGTGAATAAAATATGGGCTGCCGCGCAGATGATGCGCGGCAGCCCTTCGGCTTGTATATCACAGTGCCAGTCCGGTCGTCGTTTCCAAGAATCGGCGGAGCTGTTTTTCGATCACATCCACGCCGCCGCGGCTGTCGCTCTCGATGTTGAGCGGCATGATCGGGTCATGCACGGACAGGCGCAGCAGGAACCAGCCGTCGCCGTTCTCCTTATCGAACGAGACGCGCACGCCCTCGCGGTTGTCGTCGGCGAGCTGCCAGCCCGGCTGCTTGGCGGCATAGTCGGTGAGGTCGGCGATGATGCGCTCGCCGCACGCGCGGAAATCCTTTTCCAAGATTTGGAACCGCACCTCGCGGCTTTCCAGCGGCTCCTTTAAGTCAGCGGTCAGATCGCCCAGCTCCTTGCCTTGGCTGCGAAGCTGTGCCGCCTTGATGATGATCTTGGTGCACAGGTAGGCGCCGTCGTCGAGGAAGTAGTTCTCGCGCATGGCGGCGTGCCCCGAGGTCTCGATCGCCAGCGGGCAGTTGACGCCCTGTGCGTTGAGCTCCAGCGCCTTGTCGATCACGTTCTTGTAGCCCCTGCGGTAGCGGTAGTGCCTGCCGCCGAGGGTCTGCTCGATAAAGGTTTTTAAGCCCGAGGAGGTGATGGAGTCGGTGACGATGGTGCCGCCCTCGTTGCCCTCGAGCGCGATCGCCGCCGCGACCGCCACCAGACGGTTGCGGTTGATCTCGTTGCCGCGGCTGTCCACGGCGCCGCCGCGGTCGACGTCGGTGTCGAAGATCACGCCCAAGTCGGCGTTGTTCTCGCGCACCGCCTCGCAGACGGAAGCCATAGCCGTCGCGTCCTCGGGATTCGGCACATGGTTCGGGAACATGCCGTCGGGTTCGAGAAAGCGGCTGCCCGATGTGTCGGCACCCAGCGGCGCCAGCACTTTGTCGGCATAGAAGCCGCCTGCGCCGTTGCCTGCATCGACGACGATGTGGAAGCCCTTGAGCGGATGCTCGTAGTCGGCCGCACCCACCTCGCGCTTGATCTTTTCGCGCAGGCCTGCGGCGTAGTCGCTCATGTAGTCGACATCGGTGACGGTGCCGCCGTCCTTCTCGGCGGGACGATCGCCGTTTTGGGCGTAGGTGAGGATGGATTCGATGTCGCTGCCCTCCAAGCCGCCCGCGCGGGTGAAGAATTTCAGTCCGTTTCTATTATAAGGGTGGTGGCTGGCGGTGATCTGCAGCGCGCCGTCGCAGCCCAAGTCCACGGTCGTCATAAACATCGACGGGGTAGAGGCGAGACCGCAGCGCAGTACCGCAGCGCCCGCCGCCTGAAAGCGCGCGGTGGTCAGCGCCATGATATGGGGACCCGAGACGCGGCTGTCCCGTCCGACCGAGATCTTCAGCGCGTCGGGCGCTTTGCCGACCTTTTCTGCGAGCCACAGCACAAAGCCGTCCGCCATGCGCTCGATCACCTCGTCGGTGAGGTTGACGGGCTGTCCCGCCACGCCCTCGGTTGCCACGCCGCGGATATCGGTGCCGCTTTTGAATTGTCTGAATCGTTCGTTCAACATACCAAAACTCCTATCCGTTAATTAACCGCAGATCGTGCGGTGCTGCCTTTATTATAGCCCGAAACGGCGCCCCCGTCAAGCGGCAGACCGTGCGCGCTCCGTCTCACGGCGCCTTGTGCCGGGATCGCGGGTTTTCACGTTGCGGGAGTTTTTCAAGTTTAGCGAAACAGCACGCAGTTTTTTTCCGAAGCCCGGCGAACTTGGATAAAATGCTCAAAAATCGCGGCAGAAGCTCGTTGATATAATTCTGAAATAGAAATATTACATACAAACTGTACAAATCGTGCGGCTGATAATTGGCGAAATTCGACGTAAAAATAGCATGGTGCACAAATCCAAGCCAAAATAATTGTTGACTTTTTTGGAAACCTGAGTATAATAAGGAGTGTCAGGTAAACAGTCGGTCAACCACCGGCAACAAAACAGCGCACCAAGGAGGGAACGGTATGTCACCGATCATGAATTTACACGATATTGATGTGGCGGAGTTTCTCGATGTGCTGGATACCTGCGAAGGCAACGTGTACCTTGTCACATGCGAAGGCGACAGGCTTAACCTCAAATCCAACCTGTGCCGACTCGTCGGCTTGACCAAGCTGATCGAAGGCGGCAAGATCGCCGAAGCGAGTATTTTCTGTGACAATACGAACGACGAAAGCAAGCTGTTTCGATTCAACTTCTTCGGCAAAGCCGAAGGCACACAGGTCGGATAAGCGATCATACTGTGGAAGGTATATGAAAACGCTTTCGTCACCTAAATTCACTGATCCACGTTTTTCACGTTAATTTCAAAACTTCTAAATCCGAAGAGGGGTCGCTGACAAGCGACCCCTCTTCGGATTATCCTATTAATAATAAAGCCGCCGAAAACGGCGGCTTTCATATTTAGAGTGCAGCCTTGACGGCGTTCAGCAGCTCGTCATAGGTCTCAAAGGCAGGCAGATCCGGATTGTCCGCCTTGATCTTGTCGGTGCTCTTGAACAGGAATCCCGCCTTGCCGGCGCGGATCATGCCGAGGTCGTTGTAGCTGTCGCCGGCGGCAACGGTCTCGAAGCCGCAGGACTGCAGCGCCCTGACGGTGGTGTATTTGGACTTCTCGCAGCGCATTTTAAAGCCCGTGATCTCACCGTCCTCCGCGACGACCAGTTCGTTGCAGAAGATGGTGGGCATGCCCAGCTTTTTCATCAGCGGAGCGGCAAACTGGGAGAAGGTGTCGCTGATAATGATGACCTGACACAGCGAGCGTAGCTCGTCCAAGAATTCCTTGGCACCCTCCATGGGGTCGATGGTGGCGATGACGTCCTGAATCTCCTTCAAGCCGAGGCCGTGCTCCTTGAGGATGCTCAGGCGGTAGTTCATCAGCTTGTTATAGTCAGGCTCGTCGCGGGTGGTCTTTTTCAGCTCGGGAATGCCCGAAGCCTCCGCGAATGCGATCCAAATTTCGGGGACAAGAACGCCCTCGAGATCTAAGCAAGTGACAACCATGATGATTACTTCCTTTCATTTTCCAAAAATACAGACGTATTATAGCACCTTTTTGTCCGCGCGTCAATAAAACAAAGGAATTTTCGCCTGTGTCCGTTGAACGTGAAAAAACTATGCGAGTGCTGTGTGCTTTTTGTGATTTTCTCTTGATTTCTGATTGAAAGTATAGTAAAATAAATGGGTATGTAAATGATACGATGGATTTTTGCGCCGTTTTCGGCGTTTTGAAGGGCAGAGAAAGACCCCGCCGTCTCAACGCGGGATGATCGATATTTATGGGGAAGTACAACAGTGTTTACAACAGGGTCATCAAACGGATCATCGGCTTTGTGCTGTCGCTGATCCTGCTGGTGGTATTATTGCCTGTCATATGCATCATCGCGCTCGCGGTCGCCGTCGATTCGGGGTTTCCCGTGTTTTACCGCGCTCCGCGCGGCGGCTATCGCGGCAAACCGTTCCGCATTTTTAAATTCCGCACGATGGTGAAAAACGCCGACCAAATCGGCGGCGGCACCACTGCGCTCAACGATGCGCGCATCACGAGGGTCGGCAGATTCCTGCGCAAGACCAAGCTCGACGAGGTGGCGAACCTGCTGAGCATCGTCAAGGGCGACATGAGCTTTGTCGGGCCGCGCCCCGAGCTGCTGTGCTACACCGACAACTACGACGAGCAGGAGCAGGTGATTTTTCAGGTGCGCCCGGGCATCACCGATTTCAGCTCGCTGGAATACATCAATCTCGATGAGATCGTGGGCGAAGAGGACGCCGACGAATACTATGAACAGTATGTGTTGAAGCCGAAGAACCAAATGCGGATCCGCTATGCGGAGTCTGTATCGTTCGGCACCGACGTTTCCCTGTTTTTCAAGACCGTGGGAAGCGTCATCACCAAGACGCTGAAAGCGTTGTTTGTGAAGGAAGAAAAGCATGGAGTACATTCGTCTTAAAAATTCAGACCTGCTGGTGTCGCGCCTGTGCATGGGCGGCTGCCCGATGGGGCGGTATGACTGGGGCTCGGACGTTGTGGAGAACGAGCTGATCGATGCCGTTCACTGCGCGATCGACTGCGGCGTGAATTTTTTTGATACCGCCGATACCTACGGCTTGGGTCAGTCCGAGGAGACGCTCGGCAAGGCGGTCAGGGGCAGACGCGACAAGGTCGTGCTCGCCTCTAAGTTCGGCGTCCATGCCAAGCGCGGCACGCCCACCTTCTATGACAACTCGCCCGCGTGGATCCGGCGATCCATCGACGGCACGCTGCGGCGGCTCGGCACCGACTACCTCGACCTGTATCAGATGCACTACCGCGACGGCAAGACCCCGCTGAGTGAGATGGTCGACACGCTGGAGGAGCTGAAACGGGAGGGCAAGATCCGCTATTACGGGCTTTCCAATCTCCATATCGGCGACCGCGACGAGCTTGCCGCCTACAAGGGTCGTTTCGTCAGCCTTCAGGACGAATACAGCTTGGCCCAGCGCAAAAACGAAGCGGATATTTTGCAGCTCTCCCGCGAGCTGCAGGTGACCCCCATGACGTGGGGCAGCCTCGGTCAGGGGATCCTGACGGGCAAGTACCACAGGGGAAATGTAAATTTTAAGGCGGGCGACAGGCGCTCGCGCGAGATATATGTCAACTTCCACGGCGAAAAGCTGTTGAAGAATCTGAAGATCGTCGAGGTGCTCAAGGAGCTGGCGCAGCAGTATCAAAAGCCGGTCTCCGCGGTGGCGATCCGTTTTATCCTCGACTATCTGCCCGAATCGGTCGTGCTCTGCGGCGTCAAGCGTCCGGCTCAGATGCTGGACAATGTGCAGGGCTGCGACTGGACGCTGCGGCGCGAGGATGTCGAGCGGCTGGCAGCGGTCTCGGCGTGACCGGGAAGTTTTTTCGGCTCTTTGAGAGCCTTTGAGGAGTTTAGCATGAATAGTGAACAACTGGCATGGCTCATACGCCGCCACGGTGTCGAGATGACGCATCTCTCGCACGGCAGCCACATCGGCGCGATCTTTTCCGTGGCGGATATCATGGGTGTGCTGTATGCGGATATTCTGCGCTATGACGCGCGCGACCCCGCTTGGGACGGCAGAGACCGCTTTATTCTCAGCAAGGGTCACGCGGGCGCGGCGCTGTACGCGGCGCTTGCCGAGTGCGGCTTTATCGACAGAGAAGAACTGAAAACACACTACTGCAACGGCAGCCGCCTGTCGGGGCATGTGTCCCATCTGGTGCCGGGGGTGGATTTCTCCACCGGCTCGCTGGGTCACGGTCTTGCCGTGGCGGCGGGCAGGGCGCTGGCGGCAAAGCAGGACGGCAAAAGCTTCCGCTCCTTCGCGGTGCTGGGCGACGGCGAGTGCAACGAGGGCGAGGTGTGGGAGTCGGCGGAGTTCGCCAATCACTTCCGCTTGGACAACCTGATCGCCGTGATCGACTACAACCACCTGCAAAGCCTCGACTTCTGCAACAACACCTTGGAGGTAGAGATGGCGCGCCGCTGGGCGGGCTTCGGCTGGCATGTCATGGAAGTCGACGGACACGACCACCGCGCGCTGCGCGAGGCGCTGACCCATACCGATAACCCCGAACATAAGCCCACGGTCATCGTCGCGCATACGGTCAAGGGCAAGGGCGTCTCCTTTATGGAGAACGACGTGCTCTGGCACTACCGTTTCCCGCACGACGGCTGGGAATATAACTGCACGGTCAACGAGCTGCACGCGGCGATGCCCGCAGGCGTCACCGACCCCTATACGCCCGACGGCTGCCCCGAAATGGTGCCGCAGCCCGAGCCCGGCAAGCATGTTGCCTCGGAGACCTACCATCCCACCTTTTATCACAGGGAGGTGGAGCAGCAATGAGAGATACCGTAGTGCGCGAGCTGATCGCGCTCGCGCGTGAAGACCAAACCGTCAACCTGATCACGGGCGACTTGGGCTTCGGCGTGTTGAAGCCGTTCTGGGAAGCCCTGCCCGACCGTTTCATCAACGCGGGCATCACCGAACAGAACCTCACCGGTGTCGCCGCAGGCATGGCGCTGGAGGGCAAGAAGGTGTTCACCTATTCCATCGCCAATTTCCCGACCCTGCACTGTCTGGAGCAGATCCGCAACGACTGCGCCTATCACGATGCCGACGTCAAGATCATCTGCGTCGGCGGCGGCTATGTTTACGGTGCGCTCGGCATGAGCCATCACGCCACCGAGGACATCGCCTGTATGCGCGCGCTGCCCAATGTGACGGTCATCTGTCCCGCGGACGCCGTGGAAGCGAAATACGCGCTGCGCGCGATCGCAAAGATGAAGGGCACCTGCTATCTGCGCTTGGGAAGGGGCGGCGAAAAGCTGATCCACACCGACCTGACCGATTTTGAGATCGGCAAGGCGTACAGACTGCGCGACGCGAAGGCGTCCGGCGCACAGGTCGCCGTGTTTTCCACCGGCGCGATCCTCGAGGAGGTCACCAACGCCTGCGACGCGCTGGAGCGGCAGGGCGTGGGTGTGGAGCAGTACAGCTTTCCCACGGTCAAGCCCATCGACAGCAGGACCGTCGCGGACTGCGCCGCACGGTTTGATCACATTTTTACCGTGGAGGAGCACAACATCGTCGGCGGCTTCGGCTCGGCGGTCGCCGAGGCGCTCTCCGAGACCGGCGGGCGCGCCAAGCTGCACCGCTTGGGAATCGGCGACTTCTATTGCACAGAGGTCGGCACGCAGGATTATCTGCGCGACTGTGTCGGCGTCAGCGCCGCAAAGATCACCCGCACCATTCTCGAAACCATACGATAGACCTGACGGTATATGCCGGCGGAGCGCTCGAAGCAGGGCGTCCCGCCGGCTGCATTTTTTCCAAAAATTCCGAAAAAAATAATCTTCTGTTGGTCCCCTCGTCTATTGAAAAACGCAGATGAATATGCTACAATAATAACAACAAACTAAACGTAAGGAGGGATGATATGTTCGCAAGACTCAAGAATCTCGATAACAGGATATTTGACAATATCCCGCGCATCCACAGACCTGTTTTCAACCGCATCATGATCGTCGCGTCCAAGATGGGCAACGCGGGCATCGTGTGGTGGTTCGTCTGCCTGATGTTTTTGATCCTGCCGAAATGGCGCTACACGGGTCTGGTCATCATCTTCTCCATCGGTTTGACGTCGTTGATGGGCGAGGGTATCATCAAGCACACCGTCAAGCGCGTGCGTCCCTGCCACAATATGGACGAGGAGGACAAGTTGCTCAACAACCCGCGCACGTTCTACTCCTTCCCGTCGGGGCATACCGCGTCGTCCTTTGCCGTGGCGATGGTCATCATACTCAGCCGCTGCCCGATCTATGTGGTGGCACCGATCTTGCTCACTGCGCTGGCGATCGGTTTCTCGCGGGTCTATCTGCGGGTGCATTACCTGACCGACGTGGTGGTCGGCATGCTCCTCGGCATGGCATGCGGAACCGCTTCCGTCATGCTGTTCCACGCGATCGTTCCGCAGGACATCTTCTTCTTCGCGTAAGGCGAGATCTATGACAAGTGAATCGTGAATTCCGGCTGTCGCTTCGTGCGGCAGCCTTTTTGTTTTCGGGTAACTGCTTGCCTCTGAACACAGTTTCACGGTAAGGATAGGCGGGTGAAGGCGCCCGAAGATGCACTTATCAAAAAGTTGGAAAAATATCCGCAAAGTGGAAGAAAAATATTGATTTGTAACAATAATTATGCTAGTATATAATTAATAATATTTTATTGAGCTTTTTAAATAAAAAGGAGGAAAAAATGAAAAAGCTATTATCATTACTGCTTGCGGTCTGCATGCTCTTGTCCATGGTGACCGTCGGAGCAGTCAGCGTCGGCGCAGCCGAAGCGGCAGGCGCCGCAGGAGCTGACGGCGACACCAAGACCATCACGGTCGGCGTTATCAGCTATCTGATGAATGAGCTGAAAACAGGCTGGCAGGTACATTACTGGGGCGGCAAAGACGGCGCCAAGGATGCAGACCTGACCGCGACCGGCGCGACCGAGAAAAAATCGGTCGGCTCCGAATATTGGAGCGGCGCCGAGCAGACATTCACCATGTTTACCGTTGCCGTGCCCGCTGATTTCACGGGTTACAAGGTGCACAACGGCGACAGATGGTTCGGCGGAGACGGAACAGCCGACAAGTGCACCGCCTACGTGTTCAACTACGACGGCGACAAGGCGCTCTATGAGGTTTCTTCTGAGCCCGTGACGGAAGCGCCCACGGAAGAACCTTCCGAAGCGCCCACCGAGGTCACTGAAGCCCCGACCGAGGTCACCGAAGCGCCCACCGAGGTCACCGAAGCGCCCACCGAACCGCACGAAAGACCCTATTCGATGAAGGTCTTTGTCGGCGCCGTTCTGGACGCGCTCGACGACGCGAACTGCGCGTATGCGTGGACATGGGGCGAGAACAATACGGGCGAATGGCGTCCGATTGAAAAGTTTGCATATGTGTCGGTCAGCGACAAAGTCCTGTTCGCGTTCTTTGATTCCCAGGATTTGCCGCCCGCGTGGGGCAAGCAAGTCGCGCAGACGGTAGATTTCGATGTGGAGGACACCAACGAGCTGACCCTGTTGAACCAAAAAGACGAGGAAGGCAAATATCTGGGCGAGTGGTATCGCAAGCCCACCGAAGCGCCCGCAACCGAGGCGCCGACCGAGGTCACCGAGCCCGAGACCGAGGAACCGACAAAAGTCACCGAAGCTCCGACCGAGCCGACCCAAGAACCCACCGAGCCGACACCCGTTGACTTCTATCTCTTCGGCTACATCAACGGCGCCAACTACGCCTGCGAGGAAGACGCAGAGAATATGGGCGAATACAAATTCGTGAACGGCGCGCCATGACTAAGGGATGGCTGGGCACCGATGTGACCGAGGCAACCCTTTATAATACCACCGCGCTGGGCGAAGACGCGAACAAGCTCTTTGTCCCAGGCAACGTGGAAGTGACCTTCAAGCTCAGCCCCGGTGAAGATGATACCTATGTCCTGTCCTACACCGTCAAGGAGGAGCCGACCACCGAAGCACCCACAACCGAGGAGCCGACGGAGGTCACCGAGCCCGAGACCGAGGAACCG
>CACZWQ010000021.1 GCA_902784855.1 uncultured Ruminococcus sp.
CGGGCGAGGAGATCATGGGCGTCATCCGCGAGATCGCCGACAACATCGTGATCGCCATCCGCGACGTGCTTGAAAAAACGCCGCCCGAGCTGGTCAGCGACATCTACAACGACGGCATCATCCTCACGGGCGGTCTTGCCAAGCTTGACGGCTTTGCCCGCTTGGTCAGCAACGCGACCAAGCTGCGCGTGCGCGTGCACAAGTACGCCGCCGATTGCGTCATCATGGGCTGCGGCAAGGCGATCCAATATATCGACTACGCCGACAAGGAGATGGGCGCAGGCATCTCACCCCTCCTAACCGCCTATTAGGAACGTGACGTTCCATCCAGTCCACGACCGTTGCCACGGTGGGCAATCCACGCGTGAAAAATGTGTTAAAACAGAAACCAAAAAAGCCCGCGTTTGAACGTGGGCTTTAAACTTTACCTTTAGTAAAAACGTTGCACGCGCGGACTGCCGTTGCCACGGTAGGCAATCCACGCGTGAAAAATTGTATAAACAGAAACAAAAAAAGCCCGCGTTTGAGCGCGGGCTATAGTCTTTACCTTTTTTACAAAACGTTGCACGCGTGGACTGCTGCTACAGCCGTAGTAGGTGGGGGATGTCTGTTAAGTTGGTTGCTGTTGCGTACAGCAGGTCCTTTAATGACGCGGAGGGATCGTCCAAATCGGGGATGAGGACGGTCTTGCAGCCCGCGCTGCTCGCCGCGCGCACGCCGTTGGGAGAATCCTCCAGCGCCAGACATGCCTCGGGCGCCACGCCCAAGCGTTCGGCGGCATATAAATAAATATCCGGCTCCGGCTTGCCGTGCGCCACCTGACGCGCGGAGCAGATCGCGTCAAAGTAGGGGAGAAGCCCCACCTGCGCCAGATATTCCGTGGCGCGCGCCACGGGCGTCGCCGTCGCCAGCGCGACAGGGTATCCGTTGGCTTTCAGCCATTCGAGCAGCTCCTTTGCGCCCGGCTTTGCCTCGATGCCGTGAGCGGAGACATATTCATCCATCAGCGCGACACGCCTGTCGCGCACCCTGTCGTAGTCGAACGACGCGCCGAACCACCCCTGCAGCTTCGCGATCGCGAACGGTCTCGCCATGGAGCGGATGCCGAGGGCATGCTCCCGTTGCATGGGAAAGCCGAAGGACTGCGCCGCCTCGCACCAGAAGCGCACATACAGCTTTTCGCTGTCGAGGATGACGCCGTCCATGTCAGAAATGACAGCCTTGATCATGATGCTTCACCACTCCTTGAAAGATTGACCGCAAGAATGCCCGCTGCGATCAGCAGCAGCGACAGCAGCACCGCGGGTCGGAACACCTGCTCGCCCAGCAGCGCGCCCGAGAGAAAGGTGCCGAACACGGGCACCAGAAGATTGAATACGGAGATACGGCTTGCGGGATGATATTTGAGCAGCGCTGTCCACAGGCTGAACGCTGCCGCCGAGACGAACGCCAGCCACAGCAAAATCAGCATGCCGCGCGCGTTTTGCAGATCGAGCCTGCCGCCGCAGAGCAGTCCCAAGCCCGTCAGCCCCAAGCCGCCGAACAGCAGTTGATAAGCAGTCAGCCGGACGGGGTCGCGCCCTTGGCTGACGCGCTTGGCAATCAGGTTTCCGCCCGCGGCGAACACGGTGGAGAGAAAGATACACAAGTCTCCGAACAATGTCTCGAGCGCGAACCCGCCCCCGCCGTTCATCACCAGCACCCCGCCGAAGCCAAGCACGCAGCCGATGATCTTTTTTGCGCCGAGCTTGTCCTCGCGGAAGAACAGGGGCGCGGCGAGCACGGTCAGAAACGAGGCGCAGGCGGTGATAATCGAGGTGTTTGCGCCGGTCGTGAAGCCGATTCCCGCGTAGGTGAACAGGTATTGCCCCAGCGTCTGCACGCTGCCGAGCAGCAGGGCGGGCTTGACATTGTCTTTTCCGAGCAAAGCGAAGCGCCGCTCGCGGCAGCAGAGGAACAGCAGCACCATCAGCCCTGCCAAGCTGAACCGCAGCCCCGCAAAGAGCAGCATGCTGCCCGTGTCGCCCTTGACGGCGAACGCCTCATAGCCGAGCTTGATGAACGGGAACGCCGTGCCCCACAGCAGGGTACAGAGCACCGCAAGTGCACAGGCGGCAAATCGATTTTGTAACAGTTTCATAGAGATAACAAACAGGGTTGGCTCAACATGCGCGGAGCCAACCCTTCCTTACGACATTTATTTTCCGACGACCTCGCGGATGACAGCGGCGATATGCGGCTGCGTCAGCTTGAACTTGTCCAGCAGCTCCCACGCGGGACCGCTGAAGCCGAAGCAATCCTGCACGCCGATGCGGGTGATCTTGACGGGGCACTCCGCGGTGACGACCTCGCTGACCGCGTCAGCCAAGCCGCCGATGACGTTGTGCTCCTCGACGGTGATGATTCTGCCCGTCTCCTGCGCCGCCTTGATGATGATCTCGCGGTCGATGGGCTTGATGGTGTGGATGTTGATCAGACGGGCGTGGATTCCCTCTGCCTCCAGCTCCTTCACCGCCTTGAGCGCCTCGTTGACGACGAGACCCGTAGCGATCACGGCGACGTCGTCGCCCTCGTGGAGCGTGATGCCCTTGCCCAGCTCAAACTCATAGGTATCGGGATCGTTGAAGCTCGGGATCGCCAGTCTGCCCAAGCGGATATAGACCGGGCCGTTATATTCCAGCGCCGCCTTGGTGGCTGCCTTCATCTCCCAGTGATCGGCGGGGTTGAGCACCATCATATTGGGGATCGCGCGCATGATGGCGATATCCTCGATGCACTGATGGGTCGCGCCGTCCTCGCCCGTGGAGATGCCCGCGTGGCTGCCCGCGATCTTCACGTTCAGCTCGGGATAGGCGACGGAATTTCGAATCTGCTCAAAGGCTCTGCCGGTGGCGAACATCGCAAAGGACGCCGCAACGGGGATCTTGCCCGCAGCCGCCATGCCTGCCGCGACGCCGATCATATTGCCCTCGGCGATGCCGCAGTCGAAGAAGCGCTCGGGGAACGCCTTCTGAAATACGCCTGTTTTGGTAGCGGCGGCGAGGTCCGCGTCAAATACAACGATGTCCCGATTGGTCTCGGCAAGCTCGCACAGCGCCTCGCCGAAGCTCTCTCTTGTCGCTTTTAAAACTGTCTCAGCCATTAGCACGCGCCCTCCAATCTCTTGATTTCCGCATCCAGCTCGGCGGTTGCCTTCTCATACTGCTCCTTGTTGGGGGCGACGCCGTGCCAGCCGACCTGATTTTCCATAAAGGAAACGCCCTTGCCCTTGACGGTTTTGGCGAGGATGGCGGTGGGCTTGCCCTTGACGTTCCTTGCCTTGTTGAGCGCGTCTTCGATCTGTGCAAAGTCATGACCGTCGATCTTGAATACCTCAAAGCCGAATGCCTCAAATTTTTTGTCGAGCGGTTCGATGCCGCCGACGACCTCAACGGGGCCGTCGATCTGCAAGCCGTTCTGGTCGACGAACACCACGAGGTTGTCGAGGTTGTGGTGAGAGGCGAACATCGCAGCCTCCCAAACCTGACCTTCCTCTACCTCGCCGTCGCCGAGCACGGTATAGACACGATAGTCCTTTTTGTCGAGCTTTGCCGCGAGCGCCATGCCGCAGGCGGCGGAGACGCCCTGTCCCAGAGAGCCGGTGCTCATGTCGATGCCGGGCGTGCCCTTCATATCGGGGTGACCCTGCAGCATCGCGCCGACGTGGCGCAGCACCGTCAGCTCGTCCCAGTCAAAGAAGCCCTTCAGCGCCAGTACGGCGTAGAGGCTGGGGCAGCAGTGACCCTTTGACAGCACAAAGCGGTCGCGATCCTCCCATGCGGGATTCTGCGGGTCGACGTTCATCTCTTTAAAGTAGAGATAGGTGAAGATGTCCGCCGCGGACAGCGAGCCGCCCGGATGACCCGATTTTGCGTGATAGGTGCCGAGAATTGCTCCCTTTCTCGCCTTGGCGGCAAGAATGCGGAGCTGCTTCATTTCAGAACTATCCATTGTCTAACCATTCCTTTCTACAGTGCGCTTGTATAACCCTTTTTTCCATACACTCCGGCGAATCATGCCGGAGGACACACTTGCAACTATACTTATTATACACGATCCTGTTAGAATTTCAACAATCTTCGCGTCGGATTTTTGAATTTGTTTGAAAATAGCTAATATCACCCTTGAATCCAACGGGAAATATGATATAATGAATAAAGTAAATTTTTCTGAAAGAAAAATGAGGTGAGTGTTATGCTGTTGACTGCCGATGTGGGCAATACGAACATCAAGCTGGGCATTTTTGA
The DNA here is from genome assembly GCA_902784855.1 of uncultured Ruminococcus sp. Classification (GTDB taxonomy): domain Bacteria; phylum Bacillota; class Clostridia; order Oscillospirales; family Acutalibacteraceae; genus Ruminococcoides. The sequence continues at coordinate 4,287 of CACZWQ010000021.1, forward strand.
CGGGGACGAGCTGCGCTACAAGCTGCGCTTTTGCACCAACGACAAGATGACCAGCGACGAATTTGCGGTGGAGCTGTACACCTTTTTTCAGATCTATCGGATCGATTACCGCCAAATCAGCGGATCCATCGTCAGCTCGGTCGTGCCGAAGGTCACACAGCCGCTGACAGAGGCGATCGAGATCGTCACGGGCACGCGCAGCTTTGTGGTCGGCCCCGGACTGAAGATCGGCATGGACCTCAAGATCGACCGCCCCGAGACGCTCGGCGGCGACATCGTGTGCGGCTGCGTGGGCGCGTATGAAAAATACGGCGGCCCCGTCATCGTGATCTTCATGGGCACCGCCACGGTCATCGCCTATGTGGACGAGCACTGCGCCTATCACGGCGGCATCATCGCGCCGGGCGTCGGCATCTCGCTCGACGCGCTCACCAGTCGCGGCGCGCTGCTGCCTGCGGTGGACTTGCAGGCGCCGAAAAAGGCGATCTGCACCAACACGGTCGACTGTATGCGCTCGGGCATCATGAACGGCACATCCTGCATGCTCGACGGCATGCTGGACATGTTTATGAAGGAGACGGGCAAGACCTGCCGGATCGTCTCCACCGGCGGCTTGGCACCGCAGATGATCTGCAACTGCACGCACGACATCCGCTTTGAGGAGAACATCATCCTCCACGGTCTCAAAAGCATCTACCGGAGAAACCGCCGCTGATTTTTACCCGCGTCTCAACCGCCGCCAAGGCGTTTGAAATATTTTAATTGCGTTTCACCCGGGATGCCGGGGAAACAGCAGGAGGTAATCTTATGACAAAAGCAAGAAAAAACGCACAGCCAAGGTATTTTAAGCCCGTTTTCGCGGCGCTGCTGGCGGCACTGATCGTGCTGCTCACCTTCACGGTCGGCAGCCTGCGCATCGGACCGATCACCATTACGCTCAACTGTCTGCCCGTCGCCGTCGGCGCGGTGCTGCTGGGGCCGGTCTACGGCGCGATCCTGGGCTTGGTGTTCGGCTTGACGAGCTTCTTTGCGAGCTTCACATCCGCCTCGCTCACCACGGTGCTGCTCAATCTCAACCCCTTCTTCACCTTTTTGATGTGCGTGGTGCCGCGTGTGATCTGCGGCTGGGTGCCGGGTCTGCTCTATAAAGCGCTGCCCAAGAACAACGAGCCGAAGCGGCTGGCTTCCTCCGCGCTGTCCTGCGCGCTGGTGACCGTGCTCAACACTATCGGCTTCCTCGGTCTGATGTGGGTATTCTTTGCGAACGCCTTCGTCAGCGAGCCGACCGTCATCGACAAGGTCGGACAGCAGCCCACCGGCAATATCTTTGTCTTTATTTTCGCGCTCGCGACCGTGAACGCGGTATTTGAAGTCCTGATCAACCTGATACTCGGCACCGCCGTATGCCGTGCGCTGTTTGCGGTGACGAAAAACAAGCTTTAACGATTTTTATGAACGACAACAAGATCCTCGATATCCTCACACGGACAAGTGAATATGTTTCGGGACAGGCGCTGGCACAGCAGCTCGGCGTGTCGCGGCAGGCGGTCTGGAAGGAGATCCAAGCGCTGCGCACGCGCGGCTATGCGATCGAATCGGTCACCAACCGCGGCTATCGCCTGAGCGCCATGCCGAATTACCTCAACGCGCCCGCCGTCAAGGCCGCGCTCACGGCGAAGATCATCGGCTGTGAGCTGGAGGTGCTCGACTCTGTCGGCTCCACCAACGACTACCTGAAAGCGCGCGGCAGCGCGGGCTGCAAAAGCGGCGCCGTCGCCGCGGCGCGCGAGCAGGTGAGCGGCAAGGGCAGACTCGGCAGGGTGTGGCAGAGCCGACGCGATGAGAACGTGATGTTCTCGGTGCTGCTGCGCCCGCAGATCGCGCCCTCGGAGGTCGGGGGCATCACGCCCTTGGCGGGGCTTGCCGTCTGCAAGGCGCTGCGGCGCTTTACGGGGCTGGACTGCCGCATCAAGTGGCCGAACGATATCATCGTCGGCAGGAAGAAGCTCGTCGGCATCCTCACGGAGATGAGCGCCGAGTTCGACGCCGTGGAGTATATCATCACGGGCATCGGCGTCAATGTCGATACGGCGGCATTCCCCGGCGAGATCGCCGACAAGGCGACCTCGATCTTTCTCGAGACGGGCAGGCATGTCGACAAGAATAAGCTGCTCGCCTGTCTGCTCGATCGGCTGGAACGCGAATTCGTCGGCAACGAGCTTTCGCTGACGCCTGCCGCGCGCGAGGAATACGCCGCGCTCTGCGTTACGCTCGGCAGGACGGTCGGCTTTACGCGCGGCGGGGTACCGCTCAGCGGCTTGGCGGCGGGGATCGCCGAAAACGGCGCGCTGGAGGTCATGCTGCCGGACGGCTCGATCTGCGAGGTCAATTCGGGCGAGGTCACGGCTCAGGGCATTTATTGACATTTATCATAAGGGAGGAAGGAAGATGATTTGCTCCAACTGCGGAAAAGAAATGAAAGATGACACCAAGTTCTGTCCCGCCTGCGGTGCGCAGCAGGAGCAGAAGGAACAGCCGGCACAGCAGCCGCAACAGGCACAGCAGCCGCAGCAGCCGGCGCAGAAGCCGCGCAAGCGCAAGCCGACTGTCGCCGCGATGGTCCGGGAGGGAAAGCAGGTCACGCCGAATATCGTGCTCTGCGAGGACGGCAAATACCGCTGGACCCATCAGATCAACCTGCTGAAAAACCCGGTGTTCTTTTTGATGGTGTGGAGGATCCTGTTCTTTATCGTATTCGGTATCTTTGTCTTTTTTATGGTGATGAATCTCATGGAAAACGGCTTCGAGCAGGAGACGCTGTTCTTTGTCTTGAAGCTCGGCGGCTATTTCCTCGGCGGCATGACGGTGCTCTGCCTGATCGGTTACCTGCTGTACGCGGCGTTCATGGGCGGCAAGTATGTCGTGATGTTTGAGATGAACGAGGAGAGCGTGACGCATAAGCAGCTCCCGCGTCAGGCGAAAAAGGCGCAGGGAATCGCCGAAGCTGCCATGATCGTGGGCGCCTTGGCAGGGGCACGCGGCACCTACAGCGCCGGCTTGGCAGGCTCACGCACGGAGATGACCACCGAATTCGCGCGGGTGCGCAGGGTGAAGGTCTTTCCGCGCCGCGGGTTGATCAAGGTCAATCAGCTGTTGAGCAAGAATCAGGTCTATGCCGCCCCCGAGGATTTTGAATTTGTTCGAGACTATATTTTGCAGCACGTCCCCGAAAAGGCACGTCCCAAGCAATTCAGAGAAAACAATAAAGAATAAAGAATAAAGCACAAAAACCCCGTTTCCATGCGAAATCACATGTGAAACGGGGTTTATTCATTTTATATGAGTGCGGCAGCGGTTGCAGTCAACGCAAACGCCGGACGCGCCGTTGCAGAACGTCTCTGTCAGATGGACGTTGTAAAAGGCGCCCTGCTGCTACAGCCGTAGTTAGACGGCGGATTTGTTGTTGCCGTAGAAGGCGTTCAGATACATCTGCTTGATCTCGCTCATGAGCGGGTATCTGGGGTTCGCGCCCGTGCACTGATCGTCGAATGCCTGCTCGGTCATCTCGTCGAGAGTGGCGAGGAAATCCTCCTCGCTCACGCCGTAGTCGGCGATGGTCTCTTTGATGCCGACGCGCGCTTTCAGGGCGTTGACCGCGTCGATCAGGTTCTCCACGCTCTCCGCGTCGTCCTTGCCGCCGAAGCCGAGGAACCGCGCGACCTCCGCGTAACGCGCGCGGGTGTGCGGGTGATCATACTGCGGGAAGGTGCCCATCTTGGTGGGTACCTCAGAGGAGTTGAAGCGGATGACCTGCTCCAGCATCAGGGCGTTGGCGACGCCGTGCGCGATATGATGGAACGCGCCCAGCTTATGCGCCATGGAGTGGCAGACGCCGAGGAAGGCGTTGGCAAACGCCATGCCCGCCATCGTTGCAGCGTGCGCGACGCGCTCTCTCGCCACAGGCTCGTTCATGCCGTTGTCATAGCAGGCGGGCAGGTATTCGAAAATCGCCTGCAGGGCTTTCAGCGCCAGACCGTCGGTGAAATCGGTCGCCATCACCGAGGCGTATGCCTCCAGCGCGTGGGACACCGCGTCGATGCCCGAGGCGGCTGTCAGTCCCTTGGGACCGCTCATCATGTTGTCCGCGTCGATGATCGCCATGTTCGGCATCAGTTCGTAGTCGGCGAGCGGGTACTTGATGCCCGTCTCCTGATCGGTGATGACCGCGAAGGGCGTGACCTCGGAGCCGGTGCCCGAGGAGGTGGGGATGGCGATGAAGTACGCCTTTTCGCCCATCTTCGGGAAGGTGTAGACGCGCTTGCGAATGTCGACGAAGCGCATCGCCATGTCTTGGAAATCAACATCGGGATGCTCATACAGCACCCACATGATCTTGGCAGCGTCCATCGCGGAGCCACCGCCGAGGGCGATGATGACGTCGGGCTCGAATTTGCGCATCGCATCGGCGCCGTTCTGGGCGGAGAGAAGCGACGGGTCGGGCTCTACATCGGAAAAGACCGTGTAGGAGATGTTCATCTCGTTGAGCTTATCGGTGATCGGCTTGGTGTAGCCGTTCTTGTAAAGGAAGCTGTCGGTGACAAGGAAGGCGCGCTTTTTGCCCATGACGTCCTTGAGCTCCTGCAGGGCGATGGGCATGCAGCCCTTCTTGTAATACACCTTTTCGGGTGCTCTGAACCAAAGCATATTCTCTCTCCTCTCGGCAACGGTCTTGATGTTCAGCAGGTGCTTGACGCCGACGTTCTCGCTCACGGAGTTGCCGCCCCAAGAGCCGCAGCCCAAGGTCAGCGAGGGAGTGAGGTCGAAGTTGTACAGGTCGCCGATACCGCCCTGTGAGGAGGGTGTGTTGACCAAGATGCGGCAGGTTTTCATCCTCGCCGCGAATTTGTCGAGCTTGTCCCGCTCGTTGACGGCGTCGAGATAGATCGAGGAGGTGTGGCCGTAGCCGCCGTCGGCGATCAGCTGCTCCGCCTTGGCGATCGCGTCGTCAAAGTCCTCCGCCCGGTACATCGCCAGCACGGGGCTGAGCTTTTCGTGGGCGAATTCCTCGCTGATGTCGACGGATTCCACCTCACCGATGAGCACCTTGGTGGTCTCGGGGACCGTCACGCCTGCCAGCGCCGCGATGGTCACGGGCTTCTGACCGACGATGCGGGCGTTCAGGGCGCCGTTGATGATGATGGTCTTTCTGACCTTTTCGCACTCCTCGTCATTGAGGAAGTAGCAGCCGCGCGCCGCAAATTCCGCTTTGACCCGGTCATACAGGCTCTTGTGGACGATCACGCTCTGTTCGGAGGCGCAGATCATGCCGTTGTCAAAGGTCTTGGAGTGGATGATCGAGTTGACCGCGAGCAGCACGTCGGCAGTCTCGTCGATGATGGCGGGGGTGTTGCCGGCGCCGACGCCCAGTGCGGGCTTGCCGCTGGAATACGCCGCCTTGACCATGCCGGGGCCGCCCGTTGCGAGAATGCAGTCAGCCTCCTGCATCAGCATGTTGGTCAGCTCCAGCGAGGGAACGTCGATCCAACTGATGATACCCTCGGGCGCGCCTGCCGCAACAGCCGCCTCGAGCACGATCTTCGCCGCGGCGATGGTGCTCTTCTTGGCGCGGGGATGGGGGCTGATGATGATGCCGTTTCTTGTTTTCAGACACACCAGCGCCTTGAAGATCGCCGTGGAGGTGGGGTTGGTGGTCGGGATGACGGCGGCGATCACGCCGATGGGCTCGGCGATCCGCTTGGTGCCGAAGACCTTGTTCTCCTCAATGACGCCGCAGGTCTTGACGTCCTTGTAGGCGTTATAGATATACTCGGAAGCAAAGTGATTCTTGATCACCTTGTCCTCGGCAACGCCCATGCCGGTCTCCTCCACAGCCATCTTGGCAAGGGGGAGCCTTGCGCGGTTGGCAGCGGTCGCGGCGGCAAGGAAAATCCTGTCGACCTGCTCCTGCGTGAAGGTGGAAAACGCTTTTTGCGCCGCTCTCACTCTCGCCAGAGCAGCCTCAAAGCTCTCCGCGTTTTCCACGATCGGATACTCTTTGTTGCTCATAAAATCTACCTCTTATATATAGTATATCGAAAATTGCCGGCTCCCGCCGTCCGGCTTGCCGTCGCGGCGCGGGGCAGGGGGGCGGGAGCGCGTGCCAAAAGCACGGTCGGCTGCAATTCACAGATACGGGTGAAATGCCGGAGATTATCGGGAAAGCTCCTCGAATTTGATGTTGTGTGACTGGGCATAGGACAGACCGTAGGAGCCGGTGTATGCCTTGATAACCAGATCCTCCGAGCACTGCTCAAAGGTGTCGTCGGCGATGCCGGTGATGGAGATCGGCAGGATGACCTCCTTGAGCTCGGAGCACTGGAAGAACACCTTTTCCTTTAAGGTGGAGAGCGTGTTGCTCTCGGGGATGGTGACGGATTTCAGTCCGGTCGCCGAGAAGGCGTTCCAGTCGATGTTTTTCAGCGTGGAGGGAAGGCTGACGCTTTCCAGGTTGCGGCAGTTCCAGAACGCGTTGACGCCGATGGTCTTGACGCCCTCGGGAATGACGACCTCCTTGAGGTTCTGGCAGCCGGAGAAGGCGTACTTCTGGATCTCGGTCACGGTGTCGGGGATCTTGACGCTCTCGATATCGGAGTTTTGGAAGAGATTCGCTTCGATGACAGAAACGTTGGCGCCCTGTGCGGTGGCGGGAATCTCCACATTCTTGTCGCTTCCCTTATAAACGGTGACCTTGACCTCTTTGTCGTTGAGGCGGTAGAAGCTGAAATCGCCCTCCTCAAAGTCAGGGCTGGTGGGCTCTACGCGATAGCCGGGTGACTTGGAGTCCGAAGCTGTGGTGGCTTTTTTGGATTTTTCACAGCCGCAGCCGGAGGCAGCGACTGCCACGCCCGCACAGAGAACGCATGCGAGAATGAGACTGATTACTTTTTTCATTTTCAAAATTCCTTTCAACTGACAGACAAAGCGATAAGCTCATATCGGTATTGTTTGTCTTTGCCGCCCTTGCCGTCCCGGTCAAGACCCTTTGCCGTTTGCGGAAAGTCTATCGCGTTGTCTGAGATTATTTCTTTTTTGCTTTTTCGGCGGATGAGGATGGGTGACCATCCGGCGCAGGGGCAAAATGACACCGAATCAAACATATTATACTATAAAAGAAACGCTGTTGCAATCGCTTTTTTGCCTGTAAACCAATTTTTTCTCAAAAAAATATTGCGGTCAGCCGAAAAGCGGCTGTTAAACGGAAACCGCCGCACGGGATATCGGCGCCGGTGGTTACAACATCTTACGATACGGTAACGAAACGTATCAAAATAGTTTCGGGACGGAAATAATTGTTCGGCAGATTGACCGAAAATCCCTGACTTTCAAAAAAATCCCGTGAAGGGGTTGATTTTTTGAAATAAACCTGCTATAATTATTACAAATTTGTTAACAAGTGATTTTTCCGTTGTAATTCCCGATTACAAAACGCGCACCGAAATGCGTACGCGCCCCGCCGAAAAGCGACAAACGGCGCGTCAAACTGCGGTTTTTCCTTTGCAAACACCCATTCGGCTGCTGTGGGGGACATGCGGTTTGCGGTAATCGCCGGTTACAAATCAAAATATATTCTTGTTTAGAAATTGGAGGTAATAGAAATGAACAGGATGAAAAAGGTCATCGCTGTTGCGCTCAGCACAGTTACGATCACCGGTATCGCTGTAGGCAGCGGGAGTATCTCCGTCGGTGCATCGGGCACGGGCGCAGGACTTGCCGAGTATGCGCTGAACGCGTATTACGAGGGCTGGAGCTACGTTTGGGGCGGCACCTCGCCCGGCGCGGTCGACTGCTCGGGACTGATCTGGTCCTATTGCGGCGGTGACAGAATGGAAATGCTTGCGGATGCGCAGGCAAACGGAAGGGACTGGGGCTATGTCAGCAACGGTATCCCGCGCGTACACGGTCTCGGACTTTCCAGACCGAACCATGTCGGCGTCTATATTGAGGACGGCATGGAGGTCGACGCCCGCGGCAGCGACTACGGCGTCTGCTATCAGAAGATCGGCGAGAACGGTTGGAACAACTGGAACTGCTGGTTCAAGCTGACGGCTGTTTCCTATCCCGAAAACGGATGGGAAAACTTCAACGGCAACTACTACTACTATGAAAACGGCGAGTACATCGTCAATACATCCAGAACGATCGACGGCACTACTTACTACTTCGACTCCAAGGGTCACTCCGGCACGACGCCCTCCAACACGACTGCGACGAGCTCGTCCGGCAGCTCTTCGAGCGGCACCAGCAAGCCCACCATGTGGAGCAAGGGCTCTAAGGACGACGAGGTCAAGAAGATCCAAGAGCGTCTTGCCGAGCTGGGCTACTATGACGGCCCCATCGACGGCGACTTCGGCGACATGACCGAGGCGGCGTTCAAGGCGTTCCAGCAGAACGCGGGTCTGACCGTTGACGGCATCGCGGGCGCGGACAGAGAGGTCCTCTACTCCGACAGCGCTCCCGCCGCCAAGAAGGACAAGGAAGAGACCCCCACCGTGTCAGCGGAAGAGCCCACCGAAGCGGAGCAGGAGGAAACCGAGCCCGCAGCGACCGAGCCCGAGGAAACCGAGCCGGAGGAGACTGATCCCGAACAGACACAGCAGGAAGACACCGATTCCGACACCGTCGGCTCCGTGGACAATGACGACGCCGACGAGGACGAGGACGAGGATAACGACACGGTCGTGCAGAATGACGAGACAGACAATGATTCCGCTCCCGTCATCGTTGCCGAGAACGGCGACTTCAGCGATCAGGTTTCGAAGATCCAGTCGCAGCTCGCAGAGCTCGGCTTCTATGAGATGGAGACCACCGGTTACTTCGGTGAATTCACCGAGGAAGCTGTCAAGGAATTCCAGATGGCAAACGGCATTGACGCTACCGGCAAGGTAGACGCCAAGACCTTTGAAAAGCTTTTCAGCGACGATGCGATCAAGAATGTCCTCACAGAAGTCACGGAAGTGATCGAGGACGAGATCGAAGAGCCCAAGGCTGCCTCCGTTGCGGCTGCCGAGGTTGAGCCCGTTGCGGCGCCCGAAGCAGCTCCCGCCGAGGATACCGTCATTGTGATTCAGGCTGACGTCCCCGAAGAGGTCGAGACCGAGGTCGAGCTTCCCGCTCAGGAGGAGCAGCCGATCGTCCTGTTTGAGGCGTCCGACGATGCTCCCGCCATCGTAGCGGCAGAGCCCACCAAGCCCGGTTCCATCTCCGCCGGCAACGGCGCTGCGGACAACAACGCCGCGAACAAAGGCTCTGTGACCAAGCCCAACAAGTCCTATGCTTCCGACGCTTCCAAGAAGGCAGCGAAAGCGAATACCGCCACTGCCAAGACCTTGGAGAATTCCGCTGCATCGACTGCTTCCAAGACGGTCAGCGTGAAGAACTTCGCCAGCATGTGGATGTGGCTGCTGCTTGCGGCTGCGGTGCTCGGTGTTGTCGCATTCATCCTGCTGATGTACAGCAGAAAGCAGATGAGCGCACCCGCTTCCAAAAAGACTTCCAAAAAATCCGATCTGAACGATCGCTGGTAATCAAAAACAACGCCCCGCGGTGACGCGGGGCGTTTCTGTCATATATCATGGCGATGGTCAATTCATTCTTGGCAGTACGTTTCCGATATCCGCAAACGTTTCGGATATCATGGATGGATTACTTTTGAAAATCCAAGGTGATGCTGTCCTTGTCGGTCGAAAACTGCGTCAGCTTCACGCCCGCGGAGGTCAGCATTTTTTTGGAGGCGACGGTGGCGTCGGAGTCGGCGTATTTGTCGTACAGATACACCACCTCGGCGATGCCCGACTGGATGATCGCCTTGGCGCACTCGTTGCAGGGGAAGAGGTCGACATAGAGCCGCGAGCCCTTTAGGTCTTTGCCGCGCGCATTGAGGATCGCGTTGAGCTCGGCGTGCACGACATAGTTGTACTTGGTGTCAGTGCCCTCGCGCTCCCACGGATATTCGTCGTCCGAGCAGCCGTAGGGGAACCCGTTGTAGCCCGTAGAGAGGATGATGTTGTTATTGTCCACGATACAGGCGCCCACCTGTGTATTGGGATCCTTGCTGCGCTTTGCCGCCAGCAGCGACACGCCCATGAAGTATTCGTCCCAGCTGATATAGTCCTTGCGTTTCATAGCGACCTCCTTTTGCACGGTTGTTTTGTCATTCGGCAGCTTCTGTTGTCAGTATAGCACATCCGTGTCCTTTTGAAAAGGGAAAAGTGACAAAATGAAAACTTTTTTCGCTGTAAATATTGATTTTTAGGCGTATTTGGTGTATGATACAGGGAAACGAGCATTCGCGGGGGATTTACTAAAAGTCTCCCGTATGTCTTTATTCAATTGGGTGAACAATTATGAAAATAGTCATTGTCGGCTGCGGCAAGGTCGGTACCTCGATCGCCAGAGAGCTGATCTCGACCAAGCACGAGATCACGGTGGTGGACATCAACCGCAAGGCGGTCACGCGGCTGTCGGAGACACTCGACGTGATGGGCGTCGTGGGCAACGGCGCCACCTTTCAGGCGCTTGCCGATGCGGGCGCGGAAACGGCGGATCTGGTGATCGCGGCGACGGCGCGCGACGAGGTCAATCTCTACGCCTGCCTGATGGCGCGCTCTGCGGGCGTGCCGCACACCATCGCGCGCGTGCGCAGCCCCGAGTATACCAACGACCTGCATCGCGTCAAGGATCAGCTGGGTCTGTCGATGTCGATCAACCCCGAGCTGACCGAGGCGGTCGAGATCAGCCGCCTGCTGCGCTTTTCCGGCGCGCTGGAGATCGACAGCTTCGCCAAGGGCGCGGTTGAGCTGATCAAGGTGCTGGTGACCGGAAATTCCAACATCGCGGGCAAGAAGATCAGCCAGATCGATACCCTCCGCGGCAGGGTCAGGGTGTGCACCATCGAGCGCGGCGGCGAGGTGTATATCGCGAACGGCGAGACCATCATCCGCAGCGGCGACAAGGTGTCCATCGTCGCCAAGCCCGAGATCGCCGCCAAGTTCTTCAAAAAGGCGAACGTCAACATCGGCAGGAGCCGCGACGTCATCCTCCTGGGCGGCGGCAAGGTATCCTTCTATCTGGCGCAGCGGCTGCTCAAGGCGGGCGTGGGCGTCAAGATCATCGAGCGCAACGCCGACCGCTGCGAGGAGCTGGCGAGCGCCCTGCACGAGGCGATCATCATCCACGGCGACTGCATGGATCAGGAGCTGCTGATGAGCGAGGGCATCGACCACGCCGACGGCGTGGCGGCGCTGATGGACTTTGACGAGGAGAACATCCTCATCTCGCTCTATATCAAGAACGTCTCCAAGGCGAAGATCATCACCAAAATCAACAACGAGTCCTTTGACACCATCATCGGCAATCTGGGGCTGGAATGCGTCATGAATCCCAAGACCCTGACGGGCGAATACATCGCGCGCTACATCCGCGCCATGCAGAATTCGCTGGGCAGCAACGTCGAGACGCTCTATCGCCTGCACGAGGATCGCGTCGAGGCGCTGGAGTTCCGCGCCAAAAAGACCTCCAAGACGCTCAATATCCCGCTGGCGCAGCTTGACCTGCGCGACAATTTGCAGGTGATCTGTATCTCGCGCGGCAGCAAGATCATCCTCCCGCAGGGCGGCGACATGATTCTGCCCGATGATTCGGTGGTCGTCATCACCAAGCACAAGGGGCTCAGCGATCTGGACGATATTTTAAAGCGCTGAGGGGCATATGAATAAACGGATCATTATTTATATCCTCGGCTGGGTTTTGATCGTCGAGGGCGCGGCGATGCAGGTCTGCACCGTCACCTCGATGATCTACCACGAGCACGAGGGAATCTACTTCTTCCTGACGGGTCTGGGCGCCGCAATCGCGGGCGTGCTCGCCGTCAAGGTCAAAAAGCAGCCGAACATGGTGCTCTATCAAAAGGCGGGCTTTGCCGCAACGGCGCTGAGCTGGATTTTGATGTCGCTGGTGGCGGCGCTGCCGTTCTTTTTGAGCGGCGAGATCCCCAACTATCTCGACGCCTTCTTCGAGTCCGTCTCGGGCTTCACCACCACGGGCGCCACCATCCTCACCGATGTGGAGCACCTCAGCCACGGCATGCTGCTGTGGCGCAGCGTCATGATCTGGCTGGGCGGCATGGGCGTCATCGTCTTTCTGCTTGCGCTCATCCCCAAGCTGGGCGGTCAGCAGAGCATTTTCCTGATGAAAGCGGAAAGCCCGGGTCCCATCATCGGCAAGGCGGTGCCGAAAATGCGCAACTACGCCGCGCTGCTCTACGGCATCTACATGGGACTGACAACGATGGAGATCATCCTGCTGCTCTGCGGCGGCATGAGCTTCTTCGACGCCGTCAACGTGTCCTTCTCCAACGCGGGCACGGGCGGCTTCGGCATCCATAACGACAATATGGCGGCGTATCACTCGCACTACCTGCAAACCGTGATCGCCGTGTTCATGATGCTGTTCGGCATCAACTTTTCGTTCTACATCCTCCTGATCTGGCGCAAGTTCCGCCAGGCGTTCCGGATGGAGGAGCTGTGGTTCTATCTGGGCTTCATCGTGGTAGCCACGCTGACGATCGGCATCAACATCCTGCCGCTGTATCACCATGATTTCGGCGAATCGCTGCACCAGAGCTTCTTCTATGTCAGCTCCATCATCACCACCACGGGCTTCGGCATCGGCGACGTCAACCACTGGCCGCAGCTCTCCAAGGCGGTCATCCTCGTCATCACCTTTATCGGCGCGATGGCGGGCAGCACGGGCGGCGGCTTTAAGGTCTCGCGCCTGATCATCCTCGCCAAGGAGGTCAAGAAGGAGGTCTCGCTGCTGATCCACCCGCGCAACATCAAGACGATCAAGATGGACGGCAAGTCGGTCGACCACAACGTCACCCGCAACACCTCTGTCTTTATGGTGGTGTATCTGGCGGTGTTCATCGGCAGCTTCCTCGTTATCTCTTTCGAGGGACGCGACATGGTGACGAGCATCACTGCCGTCGCGGCGACGCTCAATAACACGGGACCGGGTCTCAACGACGTCGGACCCGTCGGCAACTACGCGGCATTCACGCCGCTGTCCAAGGCGGTGCTGATCTTCGACATGCTCGCGGGCAGACTGGAGCTGTTCCCGATCATTTTGCTGCTGTCGCCTGCCGCGTGGCGGAAGAACGGCTAGTATCATATCATTCATATCTCTGTCAGGGCGCACGCGTTGCGCCCTGTTTTTGAAAGGAAAACGCCATGATAAAAAAACTGATTTCCTGCCTGCTCTGCTGCGGCGTCCTGCTGCCTGCGGCGGGCTGCAACCCGCGCTACGACAAGGTGACGCGCTCGTTTGAGGCGATGGACACCTTCATGCAGGTCGAGCTGTACAATGTGGATTCCATCGCCCTGACCGGCATTCAGGCGCAGGCGGAGTGGTATGACAAGGCGCTCTCCGTGACCGAGGCGGACAGTGAGCTCAACGAGACCCGGCAACTCAACGCGCAGGGCAGCAAGACGATGTCGCCGTCGCTGGTCGAGACGGTGCGTCAGACGCTGGCGCTCTGTGAGGAGACGGACGGCGTGCTGGACGTGACGGTCTGTCCCGTCGTCGAGGCGTGGGGGTTTTATACCAAGGATTACCGCGTCCCGTCCGGGCAGGAGCTGGATCGGCTTTTGCCGCTCGTCGATTACCGTCAGGTGACGGTCGACGGGGAAGAGGTGCGCTTTGAAAAAGAGGGTATGAAGATCGACTTCGGCGCGGTCGCGAAGGGCCGCTTGGCAGACGAGATGATCGCCATTCTCGACAAGGCGGGCGCCGACAGCGCCATCCTCAACCTCGGCGGCACCGTCGCCGCTTATCACGAAAAGCCCGACGGCAGCCTGTGGCGGGTCGGGATCGCCGACCCCGACAACAGCGCCTCCCATATGGGCAGCATCAGCTGCAAGGACAAGGTCATCGCGACCTCGGGCAGCTATGAGCGCAGCTTCACCGGCGCGGACGGCAAGACCTACAGCCACATCATCGACCCGAAAACGGGCGTGCCGGTCGACAACGGCATCCTCTCGGTGACGATCATCTCCGACAGCGGCATCCGCGCCGACGGCTTGTCCACCGCCCTGTTCGTCATGGGCAGGGAAAAGGCGGAGGAATATCGCCGCGCGCATCCGGATTTTGACTATGTCATCCTCACCGAGGATCGGAAAGCCTATGTCACGGCGGGCGTCTCTGACTCCTTCAAGCTCGCCGACGGCAGCGACTACGAGACCGTTCTCATCAAATGAAGAAACCGACGCGTCAGCCTGTGCTGCCCGCGTCGGTTTTTTCCGTTGTCCAAGTCGGGATATATGCCTCTGTTGCGGCGCTCAGATCCTGCGTGTAGCCGTCCAGGTCCAAATCGAACAGCACGCGCTTTACCTTCTCGTATTCCCGCCGCGTGAGGGTGCGGTTGAGCGTCGGGTGCTGCTTTGCCGCGCCGCAGGGCACATACTGGCACATCAGGCTGACGGGCACGCCCTCAAAGTGCCGCTTGATGTGCATGAGCACCGCGATGCTGTTGCGCGTGTGCGCGGGCAGGATCAGATGGCGGATGATCACGCCCCGCTGTATCATGCCGTCACCGTCAAAGCGCGGCGTTCCCACCTGCGCGAGCATGGTGCCGATCGCCTCTGTCGCGATCGAAAGATAGCCTGGCGCACGGGACAGCTCCCGCGCCAAATCGTCGTCCGCGTATTTGAGATCGGGCAGGTAGACGTCGACCAGCCCGTCGAGCAGCCGCAGCGTTTTCGGCGAGGTGTAGCCGCTGCAATTCCAGATGATCGGCAGCTTCGGCCGGTAGATCGAAAGGCTCTCCGCAACGGCTTCAACGAAGTGGTCGGCGGTCACCAGATTGAGGTTGTGCACGCCCGCTTCCTCCAGACGGCGGTATCCGTCGGCAAGCTCGCGGGGCGTCAGCGTCACGCCCTTGCCCGTCAGCGAGATCTCGTGGTTTTGACAGAACAGGCACTTCATCGTGCAGCCGGAGAAGAACACCGTGCCGCTGCCGCGCGTGCCGCTGATACACGGCTCCTCGCCGTAGTGCGGCGCGATCCTCGCTACGACGGGCAGGGTCCCCATGCCGCAAAAGCCCTGACCCTCATGTTCGGTGCGCAGGGCACTGCATTTTCTCGGACATAAATCACAAATCATCGAATCACCACGACCAGTATCATACTATCTTCTAATAAAACCCTGTTAACATCTGTCGCGTTAAATTCCGCATAGCTGCGTTGTCGTCCTCGGAATCCGTCAGGATTCCTGCGTCCTCCCTCCGCCTTGCTCTGCGAAATTTTCCGCTGACATCTGTTTGAAAGCGTTTTATCAGAAAATAGTATACCACATTTCCGACGGAAATCAAAGGGAAAAATCCGTCAGGTAGTCTTCGATGACGTCCTCAAAATGGCAGGGCTCCACCTCCAGCCCGTTGAGCAGCGCCGCCAGCGCCTCAATATCCGCACGGCTTGACGTGATTTGAGGCACTTCGATTTTTCCGCACGCCAGCCCGTATTCGATTGATCCCGCAATTTCATCCTCAATGATACTATAACCCATGCATTTCACTCACT
>CACZWQ010000022.1 GCA_902784855.1 uncultured Ruminococcus sp.
GTAAGCTAAACCATCATCAACGGCGCGTCATACCGCGGGTTATTAATCGTTACCGCTCCCGCAAACCTTTCACGCGCGGATGGGATGGAACGTCACGTTCCCGTGGTCGTAACAGAGCAATTTCCTATAAAGCAAAAACGGCACAAACCCTTGCGGGTCTGTGCCGTCTGTCAATCTGACGATGCAGTTGTTGAAGCAATTTATGCGGGGATGGACTCGATCTTTGCGAGGGCTCTCTGGATGGCGGTGACGTCGCGGACATCGACTCTGCCGTCCTTGTTCGCGTCTGCGGCAAGAAGCTGCTGTGCGGTGAGTGTCTCATACTCCGCAAGGTAGCGCTGGAGCTTGGTGGCGTCCGCGATCTCGACTGTGCCGTTGAGATCAACGTCGCCGCGCTTGAAGTTTGCAACCTCGTTGATCAGGGTCTTGGTGCTGTAGGTCAAGCCGGAAACCGTCTGAGTGGCGCCGTTGTTGACCAGATAGGTCACGTTGTTCTTGCTGACGCCGAGGTTGAGCACATTGAGGTTGACGGTGGCGGTGCCCTTGCCCTTTACGGTGAAGGTCGCGGAGACAAAATCGCCCATCGTGCCGAACGCAACGCCCTCGGTGCCGGCAAAGTTGCCCGCTGCGATACCCGCCGTATCGGATTTGAGATAAGGCGCGGTGACCTTGGGCATGCTGATGCTGTCGAGGCTCAGCTTGCTGCTGTCATAGGTGAGCTCCCACTGCGAATCGATCAGCTTGAGGCTGGACTGGAGCTGATAGGTGACCGTGACCTTGGAGGGCGCTGTCTCAAAGGTTTTGGTCGCTCCCTCAAAGAAGTTCGAGACACCCTTGACGGTCAGGCTCTGGTTGGTGGAGCCGCCGGTAACGACTTCGGACGTCGGGGTGACGGTCACGCCGGATACGGTCTTTTCAACGCCGTTTTCCACCACGCTGTCGATCGTGGTGCCGTTCATGACGTTCATTTCGTTGACGGTGAGGTTGACGTCGGTGCTGCCCGTCGCGAGAACCTCAAACTCTGCCTGTACAAAGACGCCGCCGGTGAAATCGAACTGAGAATTGCTATCGGTGAAGTTGCCGTAGACGGGGTTGCCGGTGTCGTTGACGGTGCCGCCGCCGACGGGGCAAAGATCCTCGCCCGAGGTTTTCAGGCGCAGCTTGCTGCTGTCATAGCTGAGCGTCCAGTCGGCGCTGGCGATCTTCTTGCTTGCGGTCAGGTTGTATTTGACGGTCACGGTGTCGCCGACTTCCAGACCTGCCTGTGTCGAGGTCGGGAACAAGTTGGATTTCGCGTTGACCGTCAGCTCCGTCGAAGGAGTCGTCGGGTCGGTGGGCTGAGTGGGCTGGGTAGGCGGCTGGGTGGGCGCAGTGGGTGCGTTGCCCTGTGCGCCGATTCTGGCGAAGGGAGCGGTGATATGGTCGTCGTCGCTCTTTTCAAAGCTGTTGTTTTCATGTGAATGCTCGCCGTCATCCAGATCAGCCTGATCACTCATGGAAAGGTCATAGGGCAGGCTGTCCATGCCTGACATACCGCTTGTGATGACCAGCATCGCACCGATACCGTTGCTTGTGATGTCACTCTTCGTGATGCCGAGCTTTTCAAGCGGGATAGAAACCTCATAATGGAAGTCAAGCGTCGAAGAGGTATGACCCAATGTATTGAAGTCGACCCATTCGGCAAATTCGTTGCAAACGTCTCCGGGCACACGGTTATTATTGGTACCGTGACCCTTGTTGATGCCGTTGACCTGCTGGCTCAGGATTCCCTTGCCGTATTTTACGGTGATACCGGAGGTCGTGCGGTTATACATCTCAACAGGATTGACGCCCGATGCGTCGCCGCCGTAGACCCACGGACCGTTGTTGCCCTTTACATCGGTGGCGATCACCCTGTTAAAGCTGTTATCGGTCGTGATATGCTTGTCCCAAAGCGTGCCGCCCGTATTGGTCTTTCCCTGATTTCCGATCGCGTCGGCGGATTTGCCCGTGTCAATGAAGATAAAGAGCGGGAATTCGGATGTTTCATAAAGAATACCCTGCGTGAGCGGATAATTGTCGAGGGGCGAAACGACATCCTGAACGTTGGTCATTTCCCACATCAAATAGAGATTGCTGCTGTCATATGCCGCATAAAGCGCATATAAATCCTCCGCCAGCTCATACATAGAGTTGGGACGGTATACACGCGGGTCATCGTTCGCGGTACCCTGCGCGATCAGCATCGAGCTGTCCCAGTCCGAGATGTCACCGTCAACGGTGATGGTCTTTTCCTTGCCATAGCCGCTGCCGTTGGTCGAATAATAGTGCGTGAGCGTACCCGAAGCCGCGCTGACGGAGACGCCTGTCGCTACAACTGTCGAGATAAGCAGCATCGCGACGAGCAATACGCTTATCCATTTTTTGGTGTTTTTCATCGTTAATTAAACCTCCTAAACTATTGCGCTGTCAGCAATATAAATTACCAATTCTATTATATCTTGAATTCAGAAAAAACTCAACTAAAAAATGAGATGTGCAAAGTTTTTGTCACAATGCACATCTCACTATTAAGAAATTTGTTGAAAATGTCTGCCCTTAGGCAGTGGGTTTTAGTTTCTTTATTCCAAAAAACTTCCTTAATATTCCTGAAAAGAATTTTGGATTGTCAATAAGTACTACTTTCATCGCTTACCTCCGAAAACATGATAAACTGACCGCGATCAGCGCGGCGGACGCCACGATCAGCGTCCATTTGACGGGCAGCACGGACGCTGCCAGCAGTCCCAGACCAAAGCACACCGCCGACTTGATTTTCTGCTTGCGGCACCTCATTTGCATCACCCTCTATCATTCTATACGGCGGTGCGAAATGTGTGCTTGAATTCTTTTCGGTTTTCTTTTATAATAGGATGAGAAATACGGAAAGGCAGGCTCTGCTGTGAGAACGCTGGAAATCAAAAAGAACGACGCGGGTCAGCGCTTGGATAAGTTTCTGCAAAAGCGCTTTCCCACCATGCCCAAGGCGATGATGTATATGTACATCCGCAAGAAGTGCGTCAAGCGCAACGGCAAAAAATGCGATATCGCCGACAAGCTGCTGGAGGGCGATGTGCTGACCTTTTTTATCCGCGACGAATTCTTTGACGCGCAGCCGAAAAAGCAATATGAGTTTCTCAAGGCGCCCGCGCGGCTCGATATCGTCTATGAGGATGAAAACATCCTGCTGATCGACAAAAAGCCGGGCGTCATTGTCCATCAGGACAGCAGCTATCACTTTGACTCGCTCGTCGCGCGCGTGCAGCACTATCTCTATGACAAGGGAGAATATGACCCCGAGTCGGAGCGCGCCTTTGCGCCCGCGCTGGTCAACCGCATCGACCGCAACACGGGCGGCATCGTCATCGCCGCCAAGAACGCCGAGAGCCTGCGCATCCTCAACCAAAAGATGAAGACGCGCGAGCTGGAAAAGCGCTATCTCTGCCTGCTCTGCGGCAAGCCCCACCCTGCGGAGGCGACGCTCTGCGGCTACATGGTCAAAAACGAGCGTCAAAACAAGGTAAAGGTCTATTCCCATCCCGTCGCGGGCGGCAAGGAGATGAAAACCCACTATCGCGTGCTCGGCGCCGTCGGCAAATATACCCTCGCCGAGGTCGAGCTGCTGACGGGCAGGACCCATCAGATCCGCGCGCACATGGCGTCCATCGGCACGCCCTTGGCGGGCGACAGCAAGTATTCCGGCAAAAAAGCGCCCGATGGGTTTCCCTATCAGGCGCTCTACAGCTATTATCTGAAATTTCGGTTCACGACCGACGCGGGCATCCTCAACTACCTGAACGGCAAAGAATTCTCCATCGACCGCAATCAAATCTGGTTCCTACTCCTGTAGCAGGAATGCCGACATTGTGCCTCGATGTCCCTTGGTGGCGCGGTGGCTCCACAGCAGGTCGCTGTGACAGTTGGTGCAGACATCGGAAACCGCGATGTTCTCCGCCGGGACGCCTGCCTTGACGAGGATCTGACGGTTGGTCTCGAGCAGATCTACCATGAACTTGCCGTTCCCCTTGGGAAAGACGAATTTGTCGCTGTCGAGGTCGCGCAGCGCGAGAAACTGCGCGGCGCACGGTTCATCCACCTCGTAGCAGCAGACCGAGATCGCGGGTCCGATCGCCGCCATGATGTCCTTGGGGTCGGTGCCGTACAGGGCGGTCATCTTCTCCACGACCTTCTGCCCGATCCTGCCGACCGTGCCGCGCCAGCCCGCATGTGCCAAGCCGACGGCGTGCGTCACGGTGTCGACAAAAAACAGCGGCGTGCAGTCAGCGTAATAGGTCACGAGCGTCACGCCCGGCTCGTTGGTGATCAGCGCATCCACGCTCTCCCGATCGCGCGGCTTCCGAATGCCGACGCCCCTGTCGGCAGAGGTGACGGCGCGCACATAGGTGTGATGATCCTGCGCCGAAGCGACGAGGCTGTCAAAATCAAAGCCTGCGGCGGCACAGATTCGCCTGTAGTTCTCGGTGACATGCGCGGGATCGTCCCCGCGGTTGAACGCCGTATTCATCGAGGTGAATTCGCCCTCCGAAACACCGCCCAGACGGGTGGAGAAAGCGTGACGGATGAACTTTAATTCCGATAACGAATTAAATTGCAGATACGGAACCGTATCGGCGTTTTGCAGGCGCATGGTTTTTGACGTAAAATTCATGGTACCCTCCAAATTTCTCTTGAAAGTGCATTCGCGCTGTGCTATAGTAGTATTATACGAGGTGATTGGATGAATTACAAGCTTTTCGGAAAAAATATCGTTCCCGACTGCTCCTACTGCGAGCATGTTTCCTTTGAGAACGGAGGCATAGTCTGCACCAAGGCGAAGGTTTTGCAGAACGGCAGGTGCCGCGCCTTCCGCTACGACCCGCTGATGCGCGTCCCGGTCTCGGTATCCCTCAGCGGCAGCTTTACCGCAGAGGACTTTAAGCTATAATTTAATTGTCAACAGCATCACACGGGGCTGTCGCTTGTGTCACCAAGCGGCAGCCCCTTTTGCGCCCAAGGGCGCTTTTTCCGCGCCACAGACGTTTGTGCGAAAGGTCATGTTTAATTCCCGCGTTATAGCGCGGGCTTAAAAGGTCACTGTTCCTGCAAACCTTTCACGCGCGGATTGGGTTGAGCGTCACGCTCACGGATTGGGTTGAGCGTCACGCTCACGGATTGCTGCTACGGCCGTAGGGAAAGCTGTCGATGACTGCACCGTCGTCGAGATAACGGTCGGTCTGCCAGCCGGCAGCCGTGCCGAGCAGATAGATATCGTTGCCCACATAGGCGCAGCGATCCAGCGAGCCGTACTCGCCGAGATCCAGATCGGAGACATATTCGTCCACCGTGACGATCTTGCCGTTGTCCACGCGGAAGTTCAGCGCGCCGTAGGTCTCCTCTTTGGATTCGGGCGGCATATATTCCCCTTCCGCCGAATCCGTTGCGTATTGGTATCGGAGGTAATGCATCGGGATCGTATAATCGCCGCGCTCAAAATTGACCAGCAGTGCCTTGGGATTGTACTGCACCTCGGAATAGTAATTCTCAAACACCTTGGTGTCCAGCACCTTGGGGTCGCTCTTGTCGCTCACATCGAAGGTCACGAGCTTCAAGCCCTCTTGTATCTCCATGTCGATCGCGTCGTCCGCGTAGTCGACGGTATGGTAACCGATGCCGAGGAGCGTGTTGTCGTCTACCGGCACCAACAGGGTGGAAAAGCCGCTGATCTTGACCGCGCCGAGGATGACGGGCTTTGTCGGGTCGGAGGTGTCGACCGCAAACAGCGGGTCGGTCTGCTCGTAGGTGATCACATAGGCAGTTTCGTTGATATAGCGCACTGCCTTGATGCTCTCGCCTTCGGCAAATCCCGTCACCGCGCCGATCTGATTCAGCGCGCCGTCGAGCACAAAGAGGTTGTTCACATCGTCGCCGTCCTCGTCGGATGAAGTCGTCGCGACGCGCAGGTTGCCGTTGTATTCATCGAGCGAGTATTGGTTGTTCACGCTGCCCCGGACCGTGCCGTTGGCGACAAAGCGGATGCCGTCCTGCAGGCTTATCTTGATGATCTGCGTTTCCTGCGCCTCCCGGTAGGCAGGCAGGCTGTCGGTCACACTGTTGATCGCGTAGTCGACAAGATTGCGATAGATGACGGGCGAATACTCCTGCGCGGTCACATAGAGATTCTCCCGGTTGCAGTAGACGATGCCCGCGCTGCCGAGGATCGCCTTGGTATCGGTCGCCTGCGCGCCGCCTGCGGTGTCGATCTGACTGACGACGAGGTAGGTACTCTCGGCGGGGGTCTGCACCGCGTAAATGTCGCTGATCGGGATCTCGTCGGGCGTGGCGCTGTCGGGCGTGGCGCTGTCGGGCGTGCTGCTGCCCGTGGCGGAAACCTTGGGGACGTCGTTCTCGTCGCTGATATACTGGTTGCTGACGAGATAGAGGGTGTCGCCGATCATGCGCGAGGAGAGATAGCTGCCGCTCTGTGAGAACGTGCCCAGCTCACGGATGTTGCCGACGTTTGAGATATCATACACCGTCGCCAGCGTCATGGCATCATAGCTGTAGGAATAATCCGCCGCGCCCAAGGTCACAAGGCGATCGCCGACGATGAAGAAATCCGAGATATTGCCGTCCCCGGCAGTCACCTCGGCGACCTTTTTCGACTGCTTGCCCTCGGCGGAAAAGATCGCGATGCTGTCGCCGCCGTAGAGATAGAAGATGTGGCTGTCCGTCGTCTTGACCACGTCCGCCTCGTCCACGCCGACTGTCTGCACATAGGTGCTGTTGTGGGTGGAGGGGATCGCCTGCTTGGCTTCGTTGGACACAGCGCCGTCCGCAAATGCCTCGTAATCGCGCTCCTCATAGATATATCGTTCGTTCATGCTTCTGATCTTTATGGTGCGGCTCACCGCCTGACGCAGCTCGTCGCGGCTTTGGAAGCTGCGCAGCGACGCTGTCGCGGCGACCGGCTGCTGCGGGCGGAACTGGTGGTACATGCTCGTAAAGGTGATCGCGCCCGCGGTGATGACCGCCGCAGCCGCGACCGCCGAGATGCTCGCGACGCGCTTTGCCTTGCTCTTTTTCGGCAGGAGCACCGGCGCAGGTCGGTCGGGCAGCCTTTCCGTCAGGACGTCTGCGTCCAGCTCAGCGGGCGCATGGACGCCGCAGTTGTCAAATTTTTCTTTGATGAAATTAAAATTAGCATCTTTCATATCCGTCACTCCAAAAAGCGTTTCATTTTTGCCAGCGCACGGGACAGTCTGGTGCGCACCGTCGCGTGATTGAGGTGCATCATCTCTGCGATCTCGCGGGTCTTGTAGCCCGCCACCACCGACAGCAGCACGATATCCCTGTCCTCCTCAGAGAGGATCGCCAGTGCCTCCTCCAATTCGGGCGCAAGGTGCGTGTCGGATACGGCGGGCTCGCGGATGGATTCAAACCGCTCCTGCTCCATGCGGCGGCTGTTTTCCGCGAGGATGGCGCAGCACTGCCGATAGAGGATCTTGAACAGCCAGCTTGAAAAGGCATCCTCATTTTTCAATCGCGGTATGCCCGCATACGCCTCCGCCACACAGTCGCTCACGGCGTCCTGCGCGTCCTGCACGTTGCCCAGCTTGAAGTAGGCGTAGCGGAACAGCTTGTCCTTTTGTTGCAGATAGAGCTGTGCAAACGCCTGCTTGTCGCCTGCCCGTGCTCTGCTGACGATGTCTGTGCTCATAACGGCACCTCCAACGAATTCGTTCAATTATATAGTGCGAAAAATAATACATTTTGTTTCACCCTCCCGCGGCGCCCAAGGGCGCTTTCTCCACGCGTGCAACGTTTGTGAAAAAGGTTAAGTCCCTATCCCGCGTTATAGCGCGGGCTTAAACGGTCACCGTTCATACTAATCTTTCACGCGCGGATTGCCCTCCCGCGGCAGCGGGCGGCAGCGGGCGGCAGTAGAAAAGACGGGGGTCGGCTCAAAAAATGAGTCAGCCCCCGTGGTGTTTTGTTTATGATACTGCTGCTGCGGTTTCACAAAGGCGTCAAGCCATCTGGAAATCGGTGATGTAGCATTCAATGCACTTTTTGACGGTCTCCCTTGCCTTCTTCGCGCCGCTGACCTCCGCCACCGTGGTCTCCTTGCCGTTTTCAAGCGACTTGTAAACCGAGAAGAAGTGACGGATCTCCTCAAAGACATGCTTGGGCAGATCCTTGATGTCGGTGTAAGTGCTGTAGTTCGGGTCGTTGAGCGGAACGGCGATGATCTTCTCGTCGCGGCTGTCGCCGTCGATCATGTTGAGCATACCGATGGGCTTGCACTCGACCAAGGTCATCGGCAAGATCCGCTCGCTGCACAGCACCAGCACATCCAGCGGGTCGCCGTCATCGGCGAAGGTGCGCGGGATAAAGCCGTAATTGGCGGGATAGTGCGTGGAGGTGAACAGTACGCGGTCGAGCTTGAGCAGTCCTGTCTCCTTATCGAGCTCGTATTTGTTCTTATCGCCCTTGGAAATCTCGATGACGGCGTAAAAGTCATCGGGAGTAATGCGTTTTGGTGAGATATCATGCCAAATATTCATAAAATGCCCTCCTTGATGTATTTATTCTATTATAGAATTTTATATCACATCTGTCAAGTGGAATTTCACTTTTTGCCCTTGATTCCGATCAATGCTTTGATGATCTGCACGATCACGGTCGGTGCCAGTGCCAAGCCGAGGATCGTCAAAGCCTGCATGCCCGTGATATCCGCCACGGCAAAGAGACCGTGCAGCGCGGGGACGAAGAGCACCAGCGACAGCAGCAGCACGCCCAGCACGAATGCGCCGACGCTTGCGGGATTCGAGAACAGACCGAGGCGGAAGATGGACTTCTCGCCGCGGCAGTTGAAGCCGTGGAACAGGCGCGCGAGCGTCAGGGTCGCAAACGCCATGGTGCTTGCCACGGCAGGGTCAGCCGACAGCCCGAGCAGAAAAGCAGTGATGACTGAAACGGCGATCAGCGCGCCCTGACCGAACAGCAGCAGCACAAAGTCGCGGGTAAGGATGCCGACCTTGGGGTCGCGCGGCTTCTGTGACAGCAGCCCGTCCTCGGGCGGCTCCATGCCGATGGAGATGGCGGGCAGCGAGTCGGTCAGCAGGTTGATAAAGAGCAGATGCACGGGCATGAACGGCATGGGCAGCGCCAGAAGCGAAGCGAACAGCACCGTGATGATCGCCGCCATATTGCCCGACAGCAGGAAGAGGATCGAATTTTTGATGTTGCGGTAGACATTCCTGCCGTTGGCGACCGCCTTGATGATCGTCGCAAAGTTGTCGTCCTGCAGGATCATGCTCGCCGCGTCCTTGGACACCTCGGTGCCCGTGATGCCCATGGCGACGCCGATGTCGGCTTTTTTGAGCGCGGGCGCGTCGTTGACGCCGTCACCCGTCATCGAAACGATGTTGCCGCGGCGCTGCCAAGCCTCGACGATGCGGATCTTGTTTTCGGGAGACACACGCGCATAGACCGAGATGAGCGGGAGCTTTTCATCAAGCTCGCTGTCATTCATCGCGTCGAGCTCCAAGCCCGTGACGGCGATATCGCCCTCGCGCATGATGCCGATCTGACGCGCGATCGCCGAGGCGGTCACCTTGTGGTCGCCCGTGATCATGATCGGCTTGATTCCCGCGCGGATGGCGTCTGCGACAGCCTGACGGCTCTCCTCGCGCGGCGGGTCGATCATCGACACCAGCCCGATGAAGGTGTAGCCGTATTCGGTGTCGACGCTGAGCTTCTCGCTGCTTTCCTTATAGGCGAACGCCAGCACGCGCAGCCCCTCCTCGGAGTAGCGGTTGTTGACCTCCATAATGGTTTTTTTGTCGGCTTCGGTGATCGGGCGCACGCCGTCCTTGACGGTGATGCTGACGCAGCGGTCGAGAATCGAGTCGAGCGCGCCCTTGGTGAGCACATGCGCCACGCCGTGCAGCTTGTACTTCGTGGACATCATCTTGCGGTCGGAGTCAAAAGGGACCTCCTCCTCGCGGCTGAGGGCGTCGCGGATGATGGTCTCGTCCAAGCCGATGTGGCGGGACGACTCGATCAGCGCATACTCGGTGGGGTCGCCGATGCCTTTGCCGTCCACGATGGAGGAGTCATTGTTGAGGATCATGCCGTAGAGCAGCTGGCGGTGCGCCGCGTCGGCGAGATCGAGCTGTTCCTCGCGGATGCTCTCGCCGTTGATGTAGATTTTCTGCACCGTCATCTTGTTCTGGGTCAGGGTGCCCGTCTTGTCGGAGCAGATGACCGAGACGCAGCCGAGGCTCTCCACCGCCTTCAGATCCTTGATGACGGCGTTCTCCTTCGCCATCTTCCGGGTGCCCATCGCCTGCACGATCGTAACGATGGAGCCGAGCGCTTCGGGGATCGCCGCGACAGCCAGCGCGACGGCGTACATCAGCGAACCGATGACAGCCTCTCCCTTCCAGCCGCTCTGCCACATGGTCAGCACGAACACGATGACGCTGATGATCATGATGATGACGGCAAGGCGCGCCGAGAACTTGTCCAGGCTCTCCTGCAGCGGGGTCTTTTTCTCCTTGGCGCTGTTCATCAGAGCGGCGATCTTGCCGATCTCGGTGTCCATGGCGGTCTCCGTGACCACCACCAGCGCCCTGCCGTAGGTGACGAGGCTGCCCGAAAAGACCATGTTGGTGCGGTCGCCGAGCGGCACCTCGCGCGCGATGACGTCCTCTGTCTTGTCGATATTGGTCGACTCACCCGTCAGTGAGCTCTCGTTGACCTGCAGGGAATAATTATGGATAATGCGGCCGTCCGCAACGACCATGTCGCCCGCTTCGAGGACGACGATATCGCCGGGAACGACCTTTCTGGAGTCGATCTCGATTTTCTGTCCGTCGCGGATGACCTTGGCGGACGGCGAGGACAGGGATTTCAGGCTTTCCAGCGACTTCTCCGCCTTGACGTGCTGGACGGTGCCGAGAACGGCGTTCATGATGATGACCGCGAAAATCACGATCGTGCTCTCGATATTGCCCGAGAACATGGAGATGATCGCCGCAGCAATCAAAATCAGCACCAGCAGATCGGCAAACTGTCCCAGAAAGACCTGCAAAACAGTTTTCTTTTTGCCCTCCGCAAGGGCATTCTCGCCGTGGGTGTGCAAAAGCTCCTCGGCTTTTTGGCGCGACAGCCCGTCGGTGGTGACGCCCATCGCTTCCATCACCTCGGCGCTCGTTTTTTGATAGTGGTTTGCCATTCCGGATACCTCCTTTTATTCCGTCGCCGCTTCGATCTCTTCGGACGGCGACGCTTCGTTGACCGCTATCTCCTCAACATCTCGGAGCCTTTTGCGCGGTTGCTTCGGCTTGCTGAACATCGTCAGGATAATCGCGATCAGGCAGAGAAACGCACCTGCCACCGCGATAATGACGCCCAGTTCGATTTTTTTCAGTATCACCAGCACCAGCACCGAGGCAGCGAACAGCGCCAGACAGACAAGCATGAGGATGAAGCCGATTTTATAGAGAAAATTCATTTTGGGCGCTTTATTCATGTTGACCTCCTGTCAGTTGGTTGGCGATCGACGCGAAATCGTCGAGGGTGAGCTGTTCCGCGCGGGCATTCTGCGGGACGCCTGCGCGGGTCAGCAGATCGGCGACCGCCGCCTTGTCAAGTCCCAGCCCCGCGCTCAGCGAGTTGGCGATCACCTTGCGGCGCTGCAAAAACGCCGCCTTGACCACGCGGAAAAATGCCGCTTCGCTGCACTGCACGGGCGGCTGCGGCAACACCTCCAGCCGGATGACCGCCGAATCGACCTTCGGCGCGGGCATGAAGGAACCGGCGCTGACGCCGAACAGCAGATGCGGCTCGGCATAATAGTTGACCGACACCGTGACCGCGCCGCTCTCCCGCGAGCCGACCGGCGCGCAGATGCGCTGTGCCGCCTCCTTCTGTACCATGACGGTGATCGCCTGCACGGGCAGCCTGTCCTCGAGCAGCTTCATGATGACGGGAGAGGTGATGTAATACGGCAGATTCGCGCAGACCACCACCCGCAGCCCGGGGAATTCCTCGGCGATCAGGCGGTTCAGGTCGAGCTCGAGCACGTCGGCTCGGATGATCTTGACATTGTCGTATTCGGCGAGCGTCTCGTCCAGCACGGGCAGCAGCCGCTTGTCCAACTCGACCGCGACCACCTTGTCCGCCAGCTGACACAACTCATTGGTCAGCACGCCGATGCCGGGGCCGATCTCCAGCACGCCGACGCCCGCCGAGGCGCCCGACGCCTCCGCCATGCGCGGACAGACAGACGGGTTGACCAAAAAGTTCTGCCCCAGCGCCTTGGAGAAGGTGAAGCCGTGCCGCGAGAGGATGTCCCGGATGGTGCCGATATCGGATAACCGTTTCATTTTTTTATTCTCAAACCTTTCGGGTATTTGTTTTTCAGCCTGCCGCCCGATGCCTTGCCGAAGCCGACCGTCACGCCGTCGACGCTGACGGCGGTGTATCCCTTGCAGCCGGCGGGCGCATCGATCTCCTCGCCGTGCAAAAAGGCTCTGATCGCCGCGCCGTCACACGGCAGGTCGATACAGCGCGCGCAATCTGCGGGCGATGCCGCCATAAAAGCGCTGTGGTGCGGCTCGAAGCGATTTTTGACGAACTCGCCGAGTATCACGCCCGCGCGCAGGACGGGCAGGCCTTCTGTTTCAAAATATTGGGCGGGAAATGCGATGACCTTGCTGCCGCGAACTGTCACCCGCCCGCCGAACGGCAGCGTCGGAAACAATGATCGGTATTCATCCATCGCCCGCTCGTCCGGTCTCTCTGCGGGAGCGGCGCAGTCATCGCGGTACAGCGTGCCCGCCTTGCGCAGCCGCGCGGCAAAATGCCCCTCGCCGCCGTCCATCGGGAAGATGCGGCGGGCATATCCCATCGCCTGCCGCCCGAAGCTCACGCCCGCGTCCTCGAGCGCAAAGTCCGGGTTTTCCGCTAAAAAGCGCGTGATGACGCCCTCGTTTTCCTCCTGCGAAAAGGTGCAGGTGGAATACACCATCACACCGCCCGCTTTCAGGGCGAGCTTGGCGCTGTTGAGGATATGCAGCTGCCGCTCGGCGCAGCTTTTGACATGCTCCTCGCTCCACTCCCGCTGCGCTTCGCTGTTTTTGCGGAACATGCCCTCGCCGCTGCACGGCGCGTCGACCAGCACCCGGTCGAACCGACCCGCAAGTGCCCGGCAGAGCTGCTCGGGATGGCAGCTTGACACCACCGCGTTGCGGATACCCATGCGCTCTATATTCGATAAAAGAATATTTGCGCGGCTTTTGACGATCTCGTTGCTCCACAGCAGCCCCGTGTGCTGCAGCTTCGCGCCGATCTGCGTGCTCTTGCCGCCCGGCGCGGCGCATAAATCGAGCACCCGATCGCCGCGTTCGACACCGAGCATCTCCACCGCCGAGGTCGCGGACGGCTCTTGGATATAAAACGCGCCCGCGTGATGGAGCGGATGGTTGCCGGGCGAGACGACGTCCGCGGGAATATAATAGCCGTCGGGGCAAAACGGCGTCGCGCGCAAAGGAAAGGGCAGGGCGGCTTTCAGCTTGTCCGCGTCCGCCTTGAGCGTGTTGACGCGGAGCCCGCGAAAGTTCTCGCCCTGATAGTATTGAAGGAACGCCTCGTACTCGTCGCCGAGCAGGGCTTTCATGCGGTTCAAAAAATCCATAGGTATATTATTGAAAAAAAGATGAATCCTAATTGATGAAAAGAACGGAGGTGGCAGCATGAGCAAAAAGAAGCAGACAAGCGACTGCAAGAACGCGCAGAATTGCAGAGACTGCAAGGATTGCAAAAACACCAAGAACAGCAGCACACAAAACTGCGACAGCAAAAGCAAGCAGTCAGCCAACGGCTGACCGCGCATGTCATGCCGGGCAGCGCCGCAGGGCAAGCCGCCCGGCATGGCGGTACATCTTAGAAGCTCAGTAGCCGTATTCCTCGCCGATGAGGATGACCTTGATACGGTCGACATGGCGCTGCTGTGCGCTGACGACATAGTTGCAGCAGATCCTGCCGTCGCCGTGGCAGCCCGCGCACATGTCGGCATCCTCCTTTTGCAGGGAGATGCATTCGCCCGTCTTGGCGCAGGGCGTCTCGATGCCGAGGCGCACGGTGTTCGGCGGCGCCGCCTTGGTCTTGACGCGGCGGATCGCCTCGTCGATGTTCTTGACGAGCTTGTTGACGCCGCAGACGCAGATGACGCTGTCGGGTCCGAATACGATCGCCGCCACGCGGTTGGAATTGCCGTCGACATTATACAGCTCGCCGTTTTCGGTGACGGCGTTGGCACTGGTAAAGAACGCGTCGGCACAGAAGGTCTTGCGGTAGATCTCCTTGATCTGCTCCGGCGTCTCGGCGGCGGAGCGGTCGAGGAAGTTGTAGTCTCCCGAGGAGATGATGTCATACACGCCCGTCTGCCGGAGCGTCACGGAGCCGCCGCACGAGACGGTCGCACCCTTCGGGACCAAGGTCCTGACCAGCGCGCAGGCTTCCTCCTTGGTATCGACATAATACGCCTGCATGCGGTTGCGGCGCAGGTTTTTCAGCGCGGTTTCCACGCGGGTTTTCATTTCATTTGTCATTACATCACATCCTTTGCTTTTATTATAATATACTTTCGGGAGAAACGCAAGGTCACGGGTCAATAAATTCCTGATGAAAATACTCGGTGACGGACTTTGCGAGCGTGCGCGCGATATTGTCGATGTTGTCGCGGATCCACTGCGCCTCTCCCCGGTTGTCGTGATAGCCCACCTCGATCAGCACGGCGGGCGCTTTGGTGCGTCGCACCTCGGCAAGCGAGCGCGTGGGGATGGTGCGGACGTCGCCCGGCTCGCGGTAGATGCTCTTGTAATTGTTCGCCAGCGTCTCGGCAAAGCGCTTGCCGTTGACGCTCGTCGGATAGTAATAGATCTCCACGCCCGTGTTCTGACCCGCGGAAGCGTCGGGAGAGGCGTTGGAGTGGATCGCGAGGTGCAGGTCATAGGGCTGGGCGTTCGCGTCGCTGATGACCTGCGAGAGCGTCATCTGCGGCTGGTTGCGGTCAAAGGCGATGCCGTTTGCGCGCAGATAAGGCTCCATCGCGTCGGCGATCAGGTACATGTAGTATTCCTCGTTGCCGCCGTCGACATAGTGGTTGAATTCCTGAACGGACGGGCTGAGATAGATTTTCGGCATAAAGATCCCTCCTGTATTTCCCTACAGGCTATGCCGGCGATAAAAAATTGCCACTTGTTTTTCATTATTCCGATACGCAATTATTTTTAGCAGGTTGTATGATAGAATAAAAGAAATATATAAACTTTTTATATAAATTTTTTTAGAAGGAGTCATGAATTATGAAATGGTATTGTACAGTCTGCGGCTATGTTCATGAAGGCGACCAGCCCCCGGAGCAGTGCCCCGTATGCAAGCAGCCCGCCTCCAAGTTCAAGAAGATGGAGGAGGAAGCCGAATACGCAACCGTCCATAAGCTCGGCGAGGGCAAGATGCACGACACAAGCGAGGACATCATCAAGGACCTCAGAGCGAACTTTGAGGGCGAGTGCAGCGAGGTCGGCATGTATCTGGCGATGGCGCGCGTCGCCGACAGAGAGGGCTATCCCGAGGTAGCCGAGGCGTTCAAGCGCTATGCGTTCGAAGAGGCGGATCATGCCTCCCGCTTTGCAGAGCTGCTGGGCGAGGTGCTGACCGACAGCACCGAGAAGAACCTCAAAATGCGTGCCGACGCGGAAGCAGGCGCCTGCGAGGGCAAATTTGACCTTGCCAAGAGAGCCAAGGCGGCAGGTCTCGACGCGATCCACGACACTGTTCACGAGATGGCAAAGGACGAGGCAAGACACGGCGCAGGCTTCAAGGGACTTTTGAAGAGATATTTCGGTTAAGCCAAAAGCCGCATAAATACTGAGTTTTTGAGGAGCGGGAGCAATCCCGCTCCTTTTTTCTGTTTTTACAACATCTTTTCAAATGGTACTTTCGTGGTACTCTCTGTTTTTCCAAGAGGAAAAAGAAACAAAAATCCTTTGAAAGTGGTACTTTTCAAAATGGTACCATTCTGTGAGCATATTATAACATACGATTTGTAAGCGAAACAAGACCAAATCATCTTTTATTGAACATCATCACATCTATTTTTCATCTTGATTACAACCCAAAAGCAAATCAATAACATCTTTTGCTACAGCGGCTTATTCTTGCCGCTGTAATTTTTTATTTCAGCAGTAGCCCTACCAGTACCATTATAACGCCAAGTTCAAAATAAAGTGTGATATAATATAGGTGTAATAAAGAGGGAAACAAAAAATAAAAAATAAAAAAATATCAACCCTCTACAGAAAGGATTTTTACTATGACAAATTCAATCGTAATCAATGACAAGAGCCGCACAATCGAAATCACTAAGAAGTTTGCCGCTGCCGCAAAGCATTACAAAACAACTGAGTACGACGAACTTCAAGCTGTCCGCAGGGATTATCCCAACTATCGCGTACAGATAAAGGCTGTATCCAAAAAAGCAGACCACTTCAAAGGCTTGACCTTCGACTACATGGAGGGCTACATCAAGAAGCACAACATGGAATTGCTTAAAAACTTCTATATTCTCAGCGGCAAAACCGAAGAAGGCAAAAAGAAAGACTTTGCCGCAGCAGCTACCTACGGAGAAATCAAAAAATGGTTTATCGAGCAGTTTCCTGAGTTGGAAATAAAGCGCAAGACCATTGATGAAATTCTCGGCAATACAGCAGCATAAAAACCAGTAGATAAAAAGAAAGGACTTGACGATTATGAAAAATACATTGAAGGTTGATTTCAGCAATAACTTAATCATTATGGACAGAACATTTGCGAAATTGTGCGAGGACACAAACAGCGGCGAATACGCCAAGCTCCAAAGTGTCCGCAAAGATTATCCAGATTTTAAGGTAATCACACGCACCATTAAGCGCAATCCAGACAAAAACACCTACAAGGGCTTGACCTACGCATATATGGAGAAATACATTCTCAACTCTGGCAACGATGATGAAGTAAAAGAAGCACTTTCCGAATACAGAAAGCTGCGCGAAATCGGAGAGTGCCACAAGGGAAAAAGCTATCCAGTAATCAAAAAGTGGTTTCTTGAACGCTACCCTGAAATCGAAAATTTCAGAGCTGCGTCATAAGCCAGAAGGAGGATAAAATGATTGTTTTCAGTAAGGATTTTATAAGAAATCACCCCTATAACAGACAAGAAGCACTGCGCGTCTGTTACATCTATTATCTGAAAAAAGGTTATTCAGTAGAACACTGTCGTGGCTGGATTGACCATCAGAATGACCCAACACTGAAAAACGCCTATTATTGTATCTTAAAGGAGCAGGAAAATGCCGAAAGCAAAGGATTTAGTGTTTTATAGAGAGTGGTTTCCGCTGCCAAAAGGAGAGTTTCGCATTTTGGCTATGCTTGCGGACAAGGGACAATTCAACGGAAATCTCTCTGACCTGTGCCGATTCTTTTTCGTAAACCCACAGACCGCAACGCGAAACAGGCTTGCTAATCAAATCAATTCATTAGAGGAACAAGGATATATCAAAGTGAAGCGAAAAGGGCGTACATACACGCTGACAGCAATTCCAAAAGCAAGAATAATAAAGATTGCGCGTGAGCATTATGATCTTATCAGAACGCGCACCAGAGCACCAGACGGCGAGTCTGTCGCGTGGGAAAATGTCTTGAAGGTGTATTTATGGGCGTTGGAAAACAACTTTGACAACATCATCACAAATCAGATGATTCAAGATGATTTATTACTTTCCGCTGGCGTTATTTGTTCCGCAAAGAATGTTCTTGACAGAGAATTTGGAGCAATCCACAGGCAAAAAGTATCAAAGTTAACGTCTGATGGCGAAATCTACACCATAGGACAGAACATCGGCGCCTCAGCCTTTTGGGACACAGAATAGAAAAGCGTTATTTTTTCCTAAGTATATTTTAAGACTTTATTATATTTGGGGAAAAATAACGCTATTTCTTTTTACGTTAATTCATCTGTATAAATCTTCATTAAAAATAGCAGGGAATTTACTTCTTCGATATCCGCATACGCCGCCGCTGGCGGCTATGCTTCATCGAGAAGTAAAATTCCTATGACATTATAATAAAGGAGCAATGAAAATGGTAAGAGCTGATTATTTTGATAACCCAGACCATTTGCCAGATTATTATGATACAATGTATCTTGACGGCTTCGAGCCTTGGCAAATTCTGGAAGCCGCCCATAGAACGCTTTACAAGCGTTATTTGGCACAGAAAGAGCAACAGCCAGAAGATTATAATATCAAATTCAATTCAGAAATCAAGGTGAAGAAATGAGAAATACAAGCCAACAGGAAAAAGATAAAAAGAAGAAAAAGCGCGAGAGTGAATTAGAAAGTTACATCTTTTCGGTTATGGAAAAGAGTATGAAAAAAGCGCTTGACGCAGCCCTTAACGATTTACTTAAGGACTGGAAGTAATACAGCGGAGGAACACAGTTTGTCGTGTTCTTCCGCTTTTTTTCGTTTTTGCCGCTGCGGTAAATTTTCTTTGTGTCGATTACGCCTTAATAATCGTTTTCCGAAATCAAAACCTGATTTCAAGACGGAGAGAGCCGCGCAAAAACGCAGTAGGGCAACGAAAAATAATTTTTCACGAAATACAATAAAACAGTTGCTTTCGACTACAACTTTTTGCCGCTGTAAAACCAGCCGAAAAGGGCAAAAAACCTATGTAATGTGTTCAGGAAAATCAATCAGCCTTTTCGCTGACACCCTCCCCTTTTTCATAAGCAATCAAATCGGCGGGCTGACAATCCAGCAGAGCGCAGAGCGTTTCAAGGTTTTCCCAAGCAACGCCTTTCTTTTTGCGCAGCTTCTGAACAGTTGACTCACTAAGCAGCTTTTCAGTGCGCAGCTTGTAAGTGGTATATCCTTTTTCTTTCAGTGCTTGAAGCACATCAATTTTATAGACCAATGGCAAAATAAAGCCCCCTTTCCCACTATAACAATTATAGCACAAGATGTACACGAAATCAAGTGTACAGTTTGAATGAAATCATACTCTAATATTCGTGCATATCGCCAATTGACTATGGGCGAGATTTAGTGTATAATATAGACAATGAAAGGGAAAACAAAACCCAAATAAATCAAAAAGGAGATTACCGCAATGACTAAAAACGAAATGATTAAAAAAATCGAGGAACTTCAGGAGCTTGAAACTTTCATCGAAGAAATCAAGGCAGAAGCCGAAACCATCAAAGACAGCATAAAGGCTGAAATGCTTGACAGAGATATTGAAGAACTTGCCGCAGGACAGTATATCGTCCGCTGGACTTCGATTCTCTCCAACCGCTTCGACACCACTTCCTTTAAGAAGCAGTTTGGCGAGCTTTACAAGAGCTTTACCAAGCAGACCAGCAGCCGCCGATTCTCCATTAGCTGCTAAATGACAAAGCCCTCTGCGGACGTTCAACAGTCCGCAGAGGGAGAAAGGACAGTATAATGATTTACGGATATGCGCGTTGCAGCACCAACGAAACGAAACAGGATATTCAGCGGCAAACAAGGGAGTTGAAAACCGCAGGCGCTGAGAAAATCTTTCTTGAATACGAACATGGCGACAGTGCCGTAAAAGAACAGTTATACACACTTTTGGAAACAGCACAGGCAGGCGACACCATCATCACTTTAGAGGTTTCGCGCCTTGCCAGAAGCACCAAGCAACTTTGTGATATTATTGATACAGTCAAAGAACAGCGCCGTGTTCGAAGCGCGTCATTTGGTACTTGTAGAAAATCATGACGGGATTTCCGGCTTCTTTGGAGTACTTGGTCGGCTTTTCGTAGACCTCTATGCGCTGAATGAAGGTGTAGAGCAATTCGGGCGTCAGCTCCGGCATCTCAATATATTTCTTTGCTTTGTCCACAAAGTCTTTGGTCGCCTGCTGCTGTTGAGAGAAGAGAGTTACGTCATTTTTCAGCTCCGTCAGTTTCTGCTTCAACTCCGCAAGCTCGTTTTCGTAACCCACCACCATCTCATCGTAGCGCTCGGGAGTGATACGTCCGACCACTCTATCTTCGTAGAGGCAGCGGATAATGCAGTCTAACTTCTTTAGCCGTGACTCAATTTCATTTTGCTGCTTGACAGCTTCTTTTTCGATTTTGGCGGCTTCGGCTTTACCTTTTTGCATGGCTAACTCATAGAATTTATCCGGCTCGCTCCGCGCGAAAGCGGTGACCTTTCTGAGGTTGCCGAGGACGATTTGCTCAATGGCGTTTGCCTTGATACGATGGATTGTGCATAGATGACCCGACCGCTGATACGCTCCGCATTGATAGTAATTGTTCTCGGGCTTGATGCCTTTTCCTCTGTGCAGATACATCCGACGTCCGCAGTCGGCGCAGTAAAGATAACCTGAGAACTTATCGACCTCTCCGAATTTATCGGGGCGTTTGCGCCCTTCAAAATGTTTTTGCACGGTATCAAACAGCGTGCGGGAGATGATTGCCTCGTGGGTATCCTTGAAAATCAGCACTTTGCTTGGGTCATTTTTGAGCGTCTTTTTCAACTTGTTTGACTTGGTGTAGGTCTTAAAGTTGACCGTATCTCCGCAGTAGGTCTGGTTGCACAGAATCTGTCGGATGGTTCTCTCCGCCCAGATATACGGGTCGCCGGGCTTAGGTTTGCCGGAGCGGTTGCCTGTTTTCTTGAACAGATACATGCCGGGCGAAAGTATCTTTTCGGCATAAAGGGTATTCGCGATCTTGACAATGCCCTTGCCCTCGGCACACATCTCATAGATTCTTTTCACAACCGCGGCGGCTTCGGGATCGATAATCAGCCACGGGGCGTCCTTCTGGTTTCCCTTATACTCAGGGTTCTTGATGTAACCGTAGGGCGGCGTTGTGCTGACAGGCTCTCCGCGCTCTCCCTTTGCTTTCTGTACCGCGCGAATCTTCTTGGAAGTATCGGCGGCATAGAAGTCGTTGAAGTAGTTGCGGATACCTGACATTTCATTTAGACCGTTGATGGTATCGACTCCGTCGTTCACAGCGATAAAGCGGACGTCGTATTGCGGAAACACCAGCTCCATCATCGCGTCGGTTTCGAGATGGTCGCGCCCGAGACGGGATTGGTCTTTGACGATGATTGTTCCGATTTTGCCGGCTTCCATTTCTTTTTTCATCTGAACATACGCGGGTCGGGTATTGTCGGTACCGCTAAAGCCGTCGTCAACGTAAAATTTACAGTTGTGAAGCCCCAGCATATCAGCGTGCTTTTGTAGGATGATTTTTTGATTCGTTATGGAGTTTGACTCACCTGCCAACAAATCCTCTTGAGATAGTCGACAGTAAAGAGCCGTGATTAAATTTTTGTTGTATTCGGCAGCGTTCAATTTTTCTTTCCTTTCCGAGCAGGTTTGCTCTGTCACACCGAATAGGATACGACTACATCATAGCCTATTTCGGTATGAATTTCCAGACCTTTTTTCATTTTCCTGCTACTAATTTTTTCAATTCTTCCGTTGCTGTCGGCAACTGACCGCAGAGCCTTCCGAAAGGAATCGCCGCGACTACGGGATAACCCGTCCCGTCAATCTGAACGCGCGAGCCGAAGTAGGCGTATCGAATACCGTTTGGCAGAGCATTCTCTCTTTCTTTTTCTTCTGTTGTATAGGATTTTTCATTCATATAATGTTCTCCGATCACATACCGCCCAGAGTATTCTTATGCTCGTGGCGCGGTTTTTTCGTTGTAGTACAATCCTCAGTGTGGGTGTTGTTGTCAATAATATTCATTACTTTAGCAACCAGATATGCCGAATCACTTCCCAGACGATTAAGAGAATCGTCGGGATAAGAGAAGCTGCTATAATCTTCTTCAGGCTGCTCTTGGTCTGTTCCTCCGCCGAGCAGAGCTTCTTTGAGAATTCCTCGCTCGCTTTCCCAGCCTGTGATTGGAAGCACTCTATCGAAGTCGAAGTCGCCGTCTGAATCTGCTGCGCTTGTTTCTGAAGTGTATTCTGAAACCCCGTCAAGGTTTGTTCGGTCTGATTGGCGTTCTCCTGAAGGACGTCGATTTGCTGATTCATAAAATCTATCATCTGTTCCTTTGTCGCCAAAGTTTCCATCGTGTTCATCATTGTACTGAGCATATCTATCTGCGTCTGTTGAGACTGGATCAGCGCCCGCCAGTTCTTCTCCGTTATCGAAACGTAGGTTTCGGTTTGAGCCGCCTGCGCTAAATTCATTTTCGCCTGAGCCTTCAATTCGCTCGGTGATTTTCTTCCGTATTCTGAATTCATCTGTCATAGCCTCCTTCAAATATTTTTCCTCGTGCAATTTGTTATCCCTGCACTTCATTCCGTTTGGGCAAGTGTAGGTGACATATTTCCGGGTATCACTCCAATTTACTTGGTAACCTTCCAGCTTCATCAGCCGAATGAAATGCTCGCGGCTGACAGCATAGCACATCGCTTCATCAATCGCCATCGCTAAATCCAACTTCCAACTCTGTCCTTTGTCGGCTGACCTGTACTCTCTTGATGTCATACCTTTTGTTTTGGACGGAGCAGATTCAATTACTGACAAGCCGTATTCCAAACACAGCTTGTCCGAGGAATCACGGAGCCTCTGGATTTCTTTGTTGTCGGAATGATAATTGTAGCCGTTTTCAGCGTTTACGGAATTGATGACCAAATGCGAATGAATATGATTACGGTCAACATGCTCCGCAATAAAGTTTTTAACTTGTTCTTCCAGTCCTTCGCCGATCTTAAAGCTGAAAGTAGTAAAGAAAACATTCGGAGCCTCGTCGGTAACGGAAAGCAACCTCTCTTGCAGTCTGCTCGCGGTATCTTCAAGGCTGACATAGAGGGTCGTGCCTTGCGTAACGGGAAAATTCCAAATCTTTTCGCCCTTCGCGATACGCACGCACCAGTCAAGCATCAGCCACGACTTCCCGACCTTCGGGGAGCCGCCGATGATGGCAAGCCCCTGAGGGAGCAGGTCTTTGATAACGAACTTTGTCGCGGGCAAGTCCATATCAAGAAGCGTATCTCCGTCAACGGAGTTAAAGGTTTTTCTGATGTCTAAATCATATTTGCTGTAGTCTGTTATGGTCATCACCTCATTTATTATAATCTCAGAACGTTCTTTCGATTTTTATTATAGCAAGTCTTGACAAAGTTTCAATAGTTTTATACAATATAAATTAGACTCAGTTAGATTGTCGGTTTACTGCGAAATTAGGATTGTACAAAATGAGGTATCAAAATGGACTTACAAAATTATCAGTTATCTGAATTTGAAGAGTATTTACTGGAACGAACAGGAACAGAAAATATTGCGTTCAATGATGGTATGGTTTATGTTACATACCATAGCGGCAACAACTCAACCGAGCTTATGAAATCTAATGATGATGAATTCGTCACGCTTTGCATAAACGCGAGAGAACAGGCATGTTCCTTGCAGGAGCACAGTAGTGATGATAATTCGGAGTGGCTTGACAGCATTCGGTTTCCGGTTGACTCAACCGAGATCGATGAATTCGAAAAACTGTTTTATCAGCAAAACCCCGACATTGAACCTCAGCCGAAAAACAACCCTCTCAGCGGCTGCAAGGTTACTCTGCCGTTGGGTGAAGCATTGTTTGAATTTGTTTACGCAGATTTCGATTCGCTGTACAAGGAGGTCAAAGTAAGCCTTCGAATGTATGAAGATATTGATTTACCAAATGCTGACAATGAAATGCAGGATATGATTAATCGTTATCAAATCTACCGCAACTATAAATGGCTGATCAATCACTTGGCGTTTGGCTCAACCGCTTCCGCGTTGTTTCCGCCGGCTATTACGCAGGATGCGGATTTGGCGGCGGCTATGCTTGACTACTATAAATATCTGATAATGCTGCAAAAGGAATACCGGGATATTCTGGAGTTCTGTTTTGAATCGAAGTATTATTCTGAGGTGCTGGGCGATATGACGGCTTCCGCGCGGTATTATCTTTATCGGAAGATAAATAAAATGCCGCCCTTCGTAGAATTCAACGAAGAACAGCGCTTGATAATGGGAGACAAAAAGGCTCCGTCGGATTATGACTTTTCAGCGCTTGCTGATTTTGCACAGGAACATGACATTGATGCAGCCACACTAATGTATTTTCATAACTATAATCACAATCCGGTTCTCCGTTATCGGTGTGAGAGCCTGCATGAGTTCTTGGAGCTTGAGCTTAACAAGCTGATCGAATACAACATAAATTTAAAGTGCTGCGAACGCTGCGGACAGTGGTTTACCTTCAAAGGCAACTATGACGCGCGATACTGCAACCGGACCCATTTAGGCGAATTGCGTTCCTGCCGCGACCTCGCCGCCGAGGAAAATTATAAAATGAAAATGGCGGAGAACAAAGCAATCCCAATCTATCGAAAATATTATCGGCGTTATTCCGCTCGTGTGAAAGTTAACCAGATCAAGAAAAACGATTTCAAAAAATGGAAGTACGAGGCTCTTGTCAAGCGTGATGAGTGCTCCGCCGGAGATATAACTCCCGAGGAATACATTGACTGGCTCGAGGGCTGTTTTCCCAATAGAAAGAGGAAGGATAAATAAATTCCGTATTCTTTGATTACCGCGTCTCAGATTTTGATAAATCCAAATGAAAGATAATTAAAAATACTCTTGCAATTTATGATTATGTAATGCCAGCTGAACAATCCCAATTATCCGATAAACAGTGCAAAAATCATCGAAATATGGTATAATAAATGCAAGGAAAACGGCTGAAAAGCCGCAAAA
>CACZWQ010000023.1 GCA_902784855.1 uncultured Ruminococcus sp.
TCCCGCTCAAGCCGTTCTTCCTCGCGACGAGCATTTTGATGGCGATCATGGCGATTTCCTTCCTCGGTGCGGGCATCAAGGAGCTGATGGAGGGCAGCTTTGAGCTTGTGCTCCGGATACAGGGCGTCACGCCGCTGATCGAGCGGATACCGGTCAACGACTTCCTCGATATCTTCGGCATCTATCCGCACACCGAAACGATCGTGCCGCAGTTCATCCTGCTGTGTATCACCGTTATCCTGTTCATCAGACAGCATAACGAAAACAAAAAGCTCAAGGCTCAATACGCCGCCGAAGCTGCAAACAAGTGAATCCATACCATTTCATAAGAGAGGGTATATTCAAAATAATCAAATTATTTCAAAAGGAGTAATGGAAACATGGAGAAGATTTTAGCAATCATCTGTGCCGCCGCGATGGCGGTCACCGCCACAGCGGCTCTGAGCGGCTGCGCCAACAGCGACGCGGGCGCCTCCAAGGCAGATACGAGCACTGCGCAGTCGCAGAAGGACGACACCTCCAAGGCGGAGGATTCCAAAGCGGAGGACACCGCCGACGACGGCGCGGACGATGCGGGCTTTACCGAGTATCCCATCTTTGAGGACGAGCAGGTCGGCTTTATGAACGTCTCCGCCGTATTCTTCCAGGCTGTCCCCATGACCGCGGGCGCCACCATCAAGGAGCAGAAGGCGGAGGATTATGACATCCATCTCGAGGCGGATATCTCCGCGCTGGAAAACACCCTCGGCTACGAGCTCGGCTCTTGGGTGCCTTACCTCACGGTCGACTACAAGGTGACTGACGGCAAGGAGACGAAGGCTGAGGGCACCTTCATGGAGATGGCTGCCTCCGACGGTCCTCACTACGGCGCCAATATCAAGCTCCCCGACGCGGGCACCTATGAGCTGACCATCACCATCCACAGCCCCGCCGACAACGACTACCTGATCCACAGCGACGCGCTCACCGGACCCGGCGGCACCTTCGACGACTACTTCAAGAACGGCGAGCCCCTTTCTGTCACCAAGACTTGGGAGTACACCGGTCCCATAAAGGTCTGATTTCTCTAATCATCTTTTCACTTGGGCAGCCTCTGTAAAAAAGGGGCTGCCATACCCCTTTTTGAGAGTTTAGTGCTTATATTCCATTTAAGAATTAAACTCTCAAAAAGGAATACAGCTAATCAGAGGGATGATGTATGTTAAAATTTTTTGAACAGCTTACCTTAGATCTGATGATCCCCGCGGTCATCGTCGGTATGCTCTATGCGTTTATCAAATTTCGGCTCTCCAAGCCCTGCCGGATCGTGTTTTTGGCGGGAGGTGCACTGAGCCTGGCGGCTTCGGTGTTTGTCGCGCTCCAAAAGAATTTGAACCGCAGCCTGAAGCTGCCGTTCTGGAACGGTTATACCTTCCGACTGCTCAGCGTGCTGGTGATCGCGTCGGTATGCCTGATCGTGCTGATGCTGCTCCGGCTTATTATCAAGCGGTTTCGCTTCGTCTTTCAGTATTTGCTGACGGGCGCTGCTGTCGCGGTGATGTTTTCGACCGTCGTTTACGGCTTGCCGGATGTGCTCGCCTATCCGTTCAATTTTGATCTACAGGGCAATTCGGTGTTTTCAACGGATTTCCTTTACCGTTTTCTCGGCGTGATACTCGGCTTTTTGCTGGTGCTCAT
The DNA here is from genome assembly GCA_902784855.1 of uncultured Ruminococcus sp. Lineage (GTDB taxonomy): Bacteria > Bacillota > Clostridia > Oscillospirales > Acutalibacteraceae > Ruminococcoides. The sequence goes on from CACZWQ010000023.1 coordinate 1,678, forward strand.
CATGTGCATCGCCGCGTTTAAGACGATCAAAAAAGCCTCCGCGGCTGTCAGCGTGATCTTTATTGATATCGCTGTTTTTATTGCGGCGTACAGCGTATTGGGCAGGCTGCTCCAGCTCATGCTACAGCTTCAAATCATTCGCCAGAACCGAGACAGAGACCTCTTCAAGCTGGTTTTCCCGATTTTGCAGTTCGTCAATAACAATCAGTCGCTGTTCATCTTCGGCGTGATGGGCTGCGTATTGACCGTCGCGGTCATCCAGTTTGCGCGCAATTTGAAGGTGCACGGCGAATATGACAATCCCGCGCAAAAGAGAAAGCTGCGCGCGGCGATGCGCAACTGCCGCCGCTGGGCGTGCGCGGTGCTTGCCTGCGCGGTTCTTGGAACGGTCAATCTGACGGTCGTGCACGCGATCAATAACAAGAAGCCCGTCGAGGCGCCCGTGGAACAGTGCGAGATGGACAGCGACAACATGTATGTTGACTTTTCGCAGGTGAACGACGGTCACCTGCACCGCTTTGCCTATACCACGGACAAGGGCGTTGAGATTCGATTCATCGTCATCAAAAAGCCGAATTCCGGCTCCTACGGCGTGGGACTCGACGCCTGTGATATTTGCGGTGAGGCAGGTTATTTTGAACGCGAGGGTCAGATTGTCTGCAAACGGTGCGACGTGGTAATGAACATCAATACGATAGGCTTTAAGGGCGGTTGCAATCCGATTGTCATTGATTACGAGGTTAAGGACGGACAGATCATCGTTCCTATCGAGGGCTTGATATTGTATGAAAGAAAGTTTAAGTAACAGAGGTACTATATGTTTTTCAGAATGATAAAAGGAGCGCTGTTTCGGCAAAAATCAAAGATGATCATGATGAATGATAAAAGGAGCGCTGTTTCGGCAAAAATCAAAGATGATCATGATTGCCGTGACGATCGCTCTCGGCTCCTCGCTGGCGACCGCGATGCTCAACATCATGCTCGACGTCGGCGACAAGGTGAATCAGGAGCTAAAGGCTTACGGCGCGAATATCACGGTCGCCCCGAAGGAGAATTCCGTCCTCGATTCCCTTTACGATATGGACGACGGCGAGGAAACCGCTGCGGCGCATTTGAAGGAAGAGGATCTCGGCAAGATCAAAACCATCTTCTGGGGCTTCAATATTTTGGACTTCACCCCGTTTGTCAACACGAACGTCACGACCACCTTGCGCTGAATACGGGCGAGGAGCTCGACGCAGGCATCCACAGCCTGCGCTCGTGGTGGGAGATCAAGAGCGGTCAGTGGCTCGATGAGCAAAACACGGACCTTCCCGAAAACGGCGCGCTGATCGGCTCTGCGCTTGCAAAGCGTTTGGGGGTCGGCGTGGGAGACACGATCGAGGTCAAATCCGCAAAGAGAAGCCAAGCCTTGCAGGTCTGCGGTATCTTTGACGCGGGCGGCGACGAGGACGAGCAGATCTTTACCCTCCTGCCGGTCGCGCAGAAGCTTGCGGGCAGTGAGGGTTTGATCGACAGCATCGAGGTCAGCGCCCTGACCACGCCCGATAACGAGCTGGCGCGCAAGGCGGCGACCAAGGGTCCCGGCGCGCTCTCGCCTGCCGATTACGAGACATGGTACTGCACCGCCTATGTCAGTTCGATCTGCTATCAGATACAGGAGGCGATCCCCGACTCCGTCGCCTCTCCCGTCAGACAGGTCGCGGAGTCCGAGGGCACCATCCTCGACAAGACACAGCTGTTGATGATTTTGATCACGATCCTGAGCCTGTTCGGCTCTGCTCTCGGTATCTCGAATCTTGTTACCGCGAGTGTTATGGAGCGCAGCAACGAGATCGGCTTGCTCAAAGCGATCGGCGCACGCGATTATCGCATTTCGGGCATCGTCCTGACGGAAATCATGATTACTGCCGTGATCGGCGGCGTCGCAGGTTACTTTATGGGCTACGGCTTCGCGCAGATCATCGGACAGACGGTTTTTGCTTCTTCTATCGAGATGAAGCCGATGGTCATTCCGATCGTTGTGTTGCTGATCGTTCTTGTCACGCTCGCGGGCAGTATACCTGCCATTCGTATGCTTCTCAGACTTCGCCCCGCAGAAGTATTGCACGGAAGATAAGGGGGGTCGGAAGATGAAAAAACAAACCATGTTCTTGCGCATGATCACCGCGTCGCTGCTCCGGCGGCGGTCGCGTATGCTCGTCGCTCTGCTTGCCATCGCGGCGGCTGCCACCGATTTTGCGGGGGCTGAAAAGACCTCTCCCTACTGGCGTGTGGACGGAGAATGGCCGTCAAAGCAGGGCGAGGCGCTGATCGGCAAGGAAATCGCGCAGACTTTAGCGCTCAGTACGGGCGACATCGTCACGCTGACCTATGATTTGGAAACCAAAGCCGCGACAGCGGATGAAGCGTCCAAAAACGAACGCAACCAAAACAGCGGTGATTTTGTTGTCTCCGGCATTCTGGATACAGGCGGCAACGAGGAAAAGTATATTTTTATTTCCATCGAGGATATGGAAGCGCTCACCGGGAAGGCGGATATCTTTGACATGGCGGAGCTGAGTGTTTCCGCCTCGCAAAGCGAGCTGAAAGCCTACGCCGACAACATCACCAATCAGTCCGGCGGCGTTTCGGCAAGGCTTGTCAAGCGTGTCACGCAGTCGGAGAACACCGTGCTCTCCAAATTGCAGGCATTGGTGCTGCTGGTCACGGTCATCGTGCTGCTGCTGACCATGATCTGCGTCGCCACGACCATGATGGCTGTCGTGACCGAGCGGCGCAAGGAGGTCGGACTGCGGAAGGCGCTCGGCGCTTCCAATCAAAGCATCATCGTGGAATTTATGGGTGAGGGCTTGCTGCTCGGCGGCATCGGCGGACTGCTCGGCTCGGTCTGCGGCTTCGTGTTCGCGCAGGCGGTCAGCATGAATGTGTTCAACAGCTCCATACAATTCCACTGGCTGCTGATACCCTTGACAGTTTTAGTGTCTGTATTGGTAACAGGCTTGTCCTGCCTGCTGCCCGTCCGCAGCGCGACCGACGTTGACCCCGCATTGGTTTTAAAAGGAGAATAGCATATGAGTTTGTTGGAATTAAAAAGCGTATCAAAAATATACGGTCCGTTAAAAGCCCTCGATAACGTAAATCTGACGGTTGAAAACGGCGAATGGCTGGCGATCATGGGCCCGTCGGGTTCCGGAAAGTCCACCATGATGAATATCATCGGTTGTATGGATAAACCCTCGCTGGGAGAGGTGATCCTCGACGGCGTTGACATCGCGAAAGAAAGCGGGAAAAAGCTGACGGAGATCCGCCGCGACAAAATCGGCTTGATCTTTCAGCAGTTCCACCTCGTCAACTATCTGACGGCGGTGGAGAACGTCATGGTGTCGCAGTATTATCACAGTATGCCCGATGAAAATGAAGCTCTCGAGGCATTAGAGCGCGTCGGCTTGAAAGACAGAGCAAAGCATCTGCCGAGCCAGCTTTCGGGCGGCGAGCAGCAGCGGGTCTGTATCGCGCGCGCGCTGATTAACCACCCCGAGATCGTGCTCGCGGATGAACCGACGGGCAACCTGGATGAGACGAACGAGAATATCGTGATCGAGCTGTTCCGTCAGCTTCACCGTCAGGGAACTACGCTGATTGTTGTTACTCACGACCCTGAGGTTGCGGAGGTCGCGCAGCGCACCGTCGTATTGGAGCACGGCAGACTGGTAAAAGAGATCATCAACGAAAACTTTGAGGCATAAAGGAGGCTGTCATGAAAAAGATATTGGCTGTTATCTGCGCGGCACTGATGATCGCGGCTGTGTGCGCCGGCTGCGGCAGCGCGAGCCGCACCTACAAGGACGGAACCTATACCGGCAAAAGCGGCGTCTATTCGGGCGACGAGGAGGGCAACGGCAACGGCTACGGCGAGGTGACCATTACCATCAAGAATAATGAGATCACTTCCTGCGATTTTAAAACCTACGAGGAAAACGGCACCCTCAAGGACGACGACTACGGCAAAATAGACGGCGAGATCAAAAACCGCGATTATTACAACAAGGCGCAGAAGGCGATCAAGGGCAGCGAGGCTTATGCCAACGCGATCATCGGAAAAATCAACCCCGAGGAGGTAGACAGTATCTCGGGCGCTACCTTCTCCTATGATCAATTTACAGACGCAGTTTTCGATGCACTTGACAAAGCGGCAGAATAACAGTAAGATAGTGGTTGGAAATGTTTTCAACCACTGTTTTTGAATCAGGTGGTTTTATGAAAACAGGTTTGCGCTATCGTTTACGGCTGTTATCCGTCATATTATTTGCTTCGATTTTATGCGGCGTACTGACGGCGACAGGAGCGATAAAATGGAACAATGATTCTCCCGATGCAGTTTCCTCCGCTACTGATCAAGTTGTTTCTGCGGAGGATATGAAGGGGAAATATGTCGTTTTGATTAACAAAGAACTGCATGATCATACAGGTACAACAGAGGATTGGATAAAGTTTTTTTCCTTTGACAAGGAAACACCGTTGATTATGGAAGATATTGTCTGCAAAACGGCGGATACCGACGCTCTGGGGATCGAGGTTGCCGAAAAATACCGTGCGCGTTTGCCGGAAAACCAAATGAAGCTGCAAAAGGAAGCCGGCGTGATGCTGCTCTCAAAGGCGGAGCTGGGGCGTTTTGACGTTGTGATTCTCAGCGAGGCGGCAGCTCAAAACTATTCCGCGCAGACTATGTACGACAGAAACAACGTGGCTGTTATTAAAATGTAAGAGGGCTTGCTATGAGAAAAACAAACGGGATCATCGCCGCCGTCGTGCTTGCGCTGTTCGTGCTGCACGGCGTTTTGGGCGCGCTCAATATGATGAATATCGCGCCGATCATTGTCAAGGCGCTGTCGCGTACTATGCTCGCATTGATAGGCGTTCACGCGCTGATCAGCATTGGATTGTCGGTAAAGGCAGTCGTGACCGCCGCTAAGACCCATGCGCCGTATTTCAGGCAGAACCGCCTGTTTTGGGCGAGAAGGCTCAGCGGCGCGCTGATCATGCTCTTGGTGTTCTTCCACATGACCGCCTTTGGCTATACCTCGGGCGGCGTGTTCCGCTTGGTGCCCTTCGATGTGTTCAGATTGATCACGCAGCTGTTGTTTTTGCTCAGCGTCGCACTTCATATTATCACGAACGTCAAGCCGATGCTGATCACCTTCGGCGTGCGAAAGCTGCGCCCGAAGGCGGGCGACATTCTGTTTTTGGTATCGGCTGCCATGCTGTTCATGGCGGTCGGATTCATCATTTATTACATCAGGTGGCAGCTATGAGTATCAGTATAATCGGAGCGGGTCTGGCGGGCTTGTCCGCTGCCCTGACGCTTGCCGAGCAGGGGGTCGCCTGCAATCTAATATCGGCGCAGGCTTCTGAGCGCGCGCAGTCCGTTATGGCGGAGGGCGGCATCAACGCCTGTCTTGATACGATGGGCGAAAATGATTCGATAGAAAATCACTTTGATGACACCATGCGCGGCGGCGTATTTCTTGCCGACCCCAACGCGGTTTGGGGGCTGTGCCGAAACGCGCCTGCAATCGTCAAAAGGTTTTATGATCTCGGCGTGCCCTTTCCCGTGAACGAGAAGGGGATCGTGCAGCGCAGCTTCGGCGGGCAAAAGAAAAAGCGCACCGCTTTCGTCAAGAGCAGCACCGGCAAAATGCTGATGACCTCTCTCATTGACGAGGTGCGCAAATACGAGGCGAGGGGCTTGGTGACGCGCCTTCCGCATCACCGCGTTCAGGCGCTGCATATCCAAAACGATATTTGCAGCGGCGTCACGGTCACGGATTCTTTCACCGACAAGTCCGTCCCGCTTCCCGGCAGCGTGATCCTCGCCTGCGGCGGGATGAACGGCTTGTTCGAAGGGATGACGACGGGCACGACGCAGAATACGGCGGAGCTTGCCGCGCTGTGCTTGGAAAACGGTGTGGAGCTTGCCAATTTGGAATTTATCCAATATCACCCCACCACGGTCGGAATATCGGGCAAGCGCCTGCTGATCAGCGAGGCGGCAAGGGGTGAAGGCGGCAGGCTGTTCGTGGAACGAAACGGCAAGCCATGGTATTTCATGGAAGAAAAGTACCCGGAGCTGAAAAACCTGATGCCGCGCGACGTCGTTTCGGCGGAAATGGTTTCTGTGGTGAATATGCCGGACTGTGGCGGTCAAGTGTATCTCGATATGACGGGAATCGGCATGGATGTTTGGAATACACGCCTTTCCGATTTACGCGAGCAGATCATGCATTATCTTGATATTGACCCTGTGAAAAAACCGGTGCCCGTGTCTCCCGGCATCCATTACTTCATGGGCGGCATTTGGGTGGATGAGGCGCACCGCACCTCCGTGAAACATCTCTACGCCGCAGGGGAGTGCGCCTGCCAGTATCACGGCGCGAACCGCTTGGGCGGCAATTCGCTTTTAGGCGCAGTGTACGGCGGCAAAACAGCCGCGCAGACCGCGCTGAATGAAGGAAAAGAAGCGGGGGATGCTCCTGCCTTGAAAACCCCGGAGCCGTATTTCGAGGCCACGCCGCGGTTTCGCGCATCGGTCAGTCAAATCCTTACACGGTATTTGCCGATCCTGCGAAACGAAACGGAATTAAAGCAAGCGCTGCATGAGTTGGACTTACTCGAAAAAACGGCGCAAAATCCTGCCGATGTGCGCCTGCTTCGGCTCGCGCAGGCTGTGGCGGGCTGTGCTCTGTTTCGAAAGGAAAGCCGCGGCTCTCACAGGCGGACGGACTATCCCGAAACCGACTCCGCCTGTCAAAAGCAGACCGTTGTGAAACATAACGAAATATTTTACCGTGATATCCCGGAGCTGAAAAATCATGAAGCTGATAATTGAGATACTGCGCCAAAAAGACCGCACATCAGAGCCTTACCGACAGACGATTGCATATGAAGCGCTGCCCGACGATACCGTGGCGACGCTCCTCAATAAGCTGAACGCCGAGCCTGCCCTGACCGATACCGTCGGCGCGCCTGTCGGCACAATTCATTGGCAGTGCAGCTGTCTGCAAAAAAAGTGCGGCGCCTGCGCCATGCGCATCAACGGCACACCGCGCCTCGCCTGCGACACCAAGCTCGGTGAGTTTATAAAGGGCAGGCTCTGCTTAGAGCCGCTGCGCAAATTCCCGACGGTGCGCGATCTGATCGTTGATCGCAGCGTGATGATGGATAATCTGAGAGCGATCGGCAATTGGCTGGAGCAACCCGCCGTCCAAACGGAAAAGGCGGCTCAGCTTTGCTATGACGCGTCGCGCTGCTTACAATGCGGCTGCTGCTTGGAGGTTTGTCCGAATTTTACTGCTGACGGCAGCTTTTACGGCGCGGCGGCATTTGTGCCCGCATCTAAGGTCCTGTCGCAGCTGAAAAAGGAAAACAGGCAAAATCTGCCTCAAAACTACCGCAAAAACATCTACAGCGGCTGCGGAAAATCCCTTTCCTGTCAGGATATCTGCCCTGCGGGGATCGATGTGGAGCAGAAGCTGGTCAATTCCAATGCCGTTGCGGTTTGGAAAAGATTTTTTAAGGCATCACAATGATAGGATGATTTGGTCAACCGCTTTCGCGTATTGTGAAGGCGGTTTTTCTTTATCACAAAAGGAAGTGGTGGTGACTTATTATTTGTGCAAATACAATTTGGCCGAAATGTAGACAATAAAATGCTGCTGTGATATAATAATAGCTAATACTGACAAAGGAGGCAATCTATCATGGAATATTGGGTAATTGTAGGTGAAGGCGGCGGATTTGAAGAGGTCAAAAGCGTCAAGTCCGGCTCTTCGGGAGCGCAGACGGGCGGTATCAACAAAACCACCGTTCGCGCGGACGACGTTACCTTCACGATGGGCGGAGACGGAAACGCCAAGGTCTTTCTGTGCGGAGAGGAAGCGGCGCCGCCCGATGTATTTATGCTGTGGGGGCATTATAACGAGGTGTTTGAGGGCATCTCGCGCAGGCTGACCGCCATGGGCGCGCGCAGCATCAACGATATCGACGCCAAGCGCGTGGTATGCAGCAAGCTCTCCACCGCGCTGGTTTTGGAGCAGGCGGGCATCCCGCAGGCAAAAACCATGCTCGTCACCCACGCGACACCCGCGGCAGTCGTTGTGAAAAATGTCGGACTGCCGGCGGTGCTGAAGCCCTCCGACGGCGCGCAGGGCGCGGGCGTTGTGCTTCTGCATACGGAGGAAGCGATCGCGCAGTATCTTTCCGACCTTCCCGCATGCGACGGAAGAGCGGTTCTGGCGCAGGAGTATGTCGCCGCCGCGAAGGGAAAGGACATCCGCGTCACGATGATCGACTATCAGGTCGCGAACGTCATCCAGCGCGTCGCCGACAATCCCGACGAGTTCCGCTCCAACGTCCATCTCGGCGGTCATATTCGCGACTATGAGCTGGATGCGGACACCGTCAGGCTGTGCGAGAAGATCGCGCGCGTGGTAGGTCTGCGCCTGTGCGGCATCGACCTGCTGGAGACCGGCGAGGGCTATGTCGTCGGAGAGGTCAACTGCACGCCGGGCATGGCTCCCGCGTTTTTGAAGTCGGAAAAATTCAAGCAAATGATGCATTCCCTGATCACGGGATAGACGGAGAATCAGTATGATTTCTTTATTTCGAAAGTATATGGGGCGCTACACGCCGTTTGTGATCGCGACCCTCATCACGACCGGTCTCACCTATTTTATCCAAATCTGTCTGCTGATGCCCGAATCCAAGCGCATCATCGACAAGGGCGTGAACGTTCACGATACCGGCGTGATCGGACACAGCGGAATGATGATGATCATCTTTACGGCGATCATCGGTGTTCTGACGGTGCTGAGCGCGTTTTTCAGTTCAAAGGCGACGGCGGGCTTTTCCTGCGCTGTGCGAAAGGCTTGCTTTCGAAAGGCAAATTCGCTGTCCCCGCAGGATTTTTCCCGATTCGGTGAATCGACGCTGCTGAACCGGACGATCGCGGATGTGAACAACATCACCGTGATTTCGATCAACGCCCTGCGCCTCTGGATGGCGATCCCGATTCTGATTATCATCGAGCTGTTTATCATCGCGTTCAACAATGTGATCATTTTTATGGTGCTGGCGTTCTTCTTTGTTTTGACGGTCACGTTTTTGATGGTGTTCACCTTCCGTTCCCGACCGAATTTTGAAAAGCTCCAGAAAAAGCTCGACAAGATCAATCTCAATATGCGCGAGCGCATCGTCGGCGTCCGTCATATCCGCGCCTTCGGCAACGAGGGGTTTGTCAATCACAAATCCGAAAAGCTCCACGAGGAAGCATACAGCGAGGCGATCGACGCCAACCGCCGCATCAATTTTCTTTCTCCTGTCGGAATGGTCGTGATGAACTGGGTGGTCGTGCTGATCTACCTGATCGGCACCGCGCAGGTCAAGGAGGGCATGGCGTCCATCAGCCAGCTGCTTTTGATTTTTCAATATGTTTCCTATTTCATCGTCAGCCTGATGTCCATCCCGTTCTTGATCAGCGTGCTGCCCAAGGGTGCTGTTTCGGCGCGCCGAATCAACGAGCTGCTGGATTTCAAACCGACCGAATACGAAAGCACCGAGAATAAGAGCCGGGAGCATACCCGCGGCAAGGTCGAATTCCGCAACGTGGTATTCGGCTATTCGGGCGCGCTCGACGTGATCGCCGATATCAGCTTTACCGCCGAGCCGGGCACGACGACGGCATTCATCGGTACCACGGGCAGCGGCAAGACCACGATCATGAATCTCATGCAGGGGCTGTATCTGCCGACCTTCGGCGATATCCTCATCGACGGCATCAGCATCCGCGACGCGGATGAACAATGGCTGCGCTCCTGCTTTTCCTACGGCACCCAGCGCCCGATGATCTTTCAGGACACCGTGCGCAACAACATCAGCAAAACCGCCTCTGAGGAGCGTATCCGGCAGGCGTGCGACGCCTCCTGCTTTAGCGAGATCTTGGCGGACAAGGCACAGGGGCTTGACTTTCCGCTTGCCCAAGGCGGCATGAACCTCTCGGGCGGCCAGCGGCAAAGACTGTCGCTCGCGCGCACCGTCGCGCGGGAAGCGCCGATCTACATTTTTGACGATACCTTCTCGGCGCTCGACGCCCAGACCGAGAAAAAGGCGAGAGAAGCGATCGGCGAAATGATCAAGGGCAAGACCGTGATGATGGTTGCCCAGAAGATCAGCACGGTGCGCGACGCAGAGCGTATCATCGTGCTCGAAAAGGGTCGCATTGCGGGACAGGGCAGACACGAGGAGCTGTTAAAGACCTGTCCGGTCTATCGGGAGATCTATCAGACCCAGTGCTATCTGGACGAAAAGGGGTGAGCGCATGAAGAAGCAAGCAAAGCCAAACCGCAAGGGCGTGATACCCCGTCTCTTTTCCGATATGGGAAAATACCGCGTCCATTTTCGGATCGTGGTCGCGGCGCTGCTGGTGATCAAGCTGTGTCTGGCTGCCGCTCCCAAGGTCGTCAGCCGTATCACGGACGCCATGCAGCAGTTTGTCACGACCGGCAATTACGATTGGGGATATCTGCTGATCCTGTGCGCCGTCCTCGCGGCACTGTATCTGGTGGGCTACGGCTCGGACGGCTTCATCAACCGCACGCTCGTGCGCATTTCGCAGCACCTGACGCTGACGCTGAGAAACCGCGCCGGGCAGAAGCTCAACAAGCTCACGATCCAATATTCGGACAACCATCCGCTCGGCGACACGCAGGCGCGCGTGACGGGCGATATGGTCAATCTTTCCAACGGCATCGAATCCACCCTGCCGTCGCTGCTCGGACAGGGAATACTAATGGCAGCGATCGCCGTGATGATGCTTTTCACCAACGTATGGCTGGCGCTGATCTATATCATCGCGATGCCCCTCACCTTCATCGGTCTGCGCGTGATCGCCGCCCGCACCAAGAAGGAATTCATCAAAACCAACCGTCAGCTCGGAAAAATGAATTCCCTTGTCTCCGACACCTACTCCAACCATACCGTCGTCAAGGCGTACAGCAGGGTGGACGAGAAGGAAGCGGAGTTCGACGGACTGAATAAAGAGTTTGAGAGCATGTTTGTCCGTTCCCGTTTCACCTCGGGCTTTATGCGCCCGTTCAGCGATCTGATGTCCAAGATCTCCTACATCCTGCTCTGCCTGATCGGCGGCTTCATGATGCTCGGCGGCACGCTCACACTCGGCGAGTTCACGGCGTTTCTGTTCTTCGGCAACATGATCGGCGTTCCGATCTCCGAGCTTTCGGTGGCGTTCAACAACTTCCAGGATTCCCTCAGCTCCGCTGCGCGTATCTATGAATTTCTCGACGAGGAGGAGGAGGAGCAGGAGGAGCCGAAGGCACAGCTTTCTCCCGAGCAGGTAAAGGGAGAGGTCAGCTTTGAGAATGTCAGATTCGGCTATACGCCCGAGAAAACGCTCATGGAGGATGTGTCCTTTACGGCGAAGCCCGGCAATACCATGGCGATCGTCGGACCGTCCGGCGCGGGCAAAACGACGCTGATCAACCTGCTGATGCGGTTTTATGATATCCAAGGCGGTGTGATCCGGCTCGACGGCGTCAATATCCGCGATCTGTCAAAGCATGATCTGCGCGGCGCGTTCGGCATGGTCCTGCAGGAGACATGGATCTTCGACGGCACCATCGCCGAGAATATCGCGTTCGGCAAGCCCGGCGCGACCCGTGAGGAAGTGATCAGGGCGGCGAAGCTTTCCTACTGCGACACCTTTATCGAGCGCCTGCCCAACGGCTACGACACCTATATCAGCGACGAGAATTCCGCGCTCTCCGCGGGCGAAAAGCAGCTGCTCTCGATCGCGCGGGCGATCATCGCCGACCCGAAGGTGCTCATTCTCGACGAAGCGACCTCGCAGGTCGATACCAAGACCGAGGAGGTCATCACCCGGGCGATGCAGGAAATGATGAAGAACCGAACAAGCTTTATCATCGCCCACCGTCTCTATACGATACGCAACGCCGATCAGATCATCTTTATGAAGGACGGCGATATCAAGGAAGTCGGCAGCCACGACGAGCTGCTGCAAAAGCAGGGATATTACGCCGCGATGTACGCGTCCGGCATATCTGCGGAATAGGAGGATCAGAATGAAATCCATCACATTTGAAGAAGCGCAAAAGCTCGTGCGGGAAGGCGAGACAGCGACGGCGGAAGAACGCCGTCAAATGCAGTATGAACGACTGCATACCTTGGTCGACTACGCGCGGGCGCATTCGCCGTATCTGCGCGAGCTGTACAAAGACATCCCCGATGATTATACATTAGCCGACCTGCCCGTGCTTGAGAAGGCGGACGGGCTTGCCCGTTATGACGAATGGGTGACCGACCCGCAGCTCAGCGTCGATTTGGTTCGCGCCTATCTCGCGCGCGAACCCGCCGACAACGCGCTGCTGCTCGGCAAATACACCGCGCTCCAGACCTCCGGCTCAACGGGCAATCCGCTGCCCATGGTGCGCGACATGCACCGCAATCAGATACACACGCAGCTGTTACTGCAACGCCTGATGGCGCCTGTGCCGACAGGCTATTACGACCATTCCAAGCACAAGATGGCGTTCATCGTCCATCTTTCCACCTCGGCGTCGAGCTACGGCTCCTATCTCAAGACCAAGGCGCGCCGCCCGGGATTTGAAAACAACATCACCGCGATCTCCATCCTCGACAGCGCCGACGAGATGGTGCGAAAGCTCAATGCCTTTCAGCCCGAGATCCTCGTCGCCTATCCGCCGTCGCTGGTGATGCTTGCCGAGGAAAAGGCAAAGGGAAATCTGCACATCGACTTGGGCTTGATTGTCAGCTCCGCCGAGCTGCTGACCGAGGAGAATTATCACCGCATCCATGATGTGTTCGGCTGCCCCGTCCTCAACAACTACTGCATGACCGAGGGCGGCGAGATCGCCATGACGCGCAATTGTCCGCACCTTCACATCAACGAGGACTGGGTCATCATCGAGCCCGTGGACGAAAACCGTCAGCCGATGCAGGACAGCGAGGCGTTTTCCGCCGGTATTCTCGTGACCGATCTGTCCAACTTCGTGCAGCCGATCATCCGCTATTATGTCAGCGATTCCGTCCGCATCCGCAAAGAGCGGTTTGACTGCTGTCCGCTGCCCGTGATGGAGATCCGCGGCAGAAGCTGGGAGAGCTTTCATATCGGCGGCAAGAGCTTTACCACCAAGGGCTTAGAGGTCAAGGCGAAGTTCTGCAAGGGTCTGTGCCAATACCAGTTCTTACAGACCTCGGACAATTCCATGGAGGTGCGCGGCGTCGTCGCGGCGGGATATGACACGGAAAAGGTGCTCGGCGGCTTGGCGGAGTTGTTGACAGCGTATTTTGCCGAAGCGGGCTGTGAAAAAGCCGTGGTGACCTACAGCGAAAAGCCCCTGCTCCATAACGAAAAAGGCGGCAAAACGCCGCTGTATAAAAATGTGCGGGAGTGAGGATATGAATGAAACGATGAAGATCATTTTTGCGGGCGACACCTTTCCCGTGCCGAAGAATTATGAGCTTTTTTCCGCAGGCAAGACAAAAGAGCTGTTCGGCGAAAGGATCTGTGAACTGTTTCAAACCGCCGACTACAGCGTCTGCAATCTGGAGGGCTGCCTGACCGATACGGGGGAGGCGGTCGAGAAGATCGGGCCGAGCGTCAAGGCGCCGACCGCGACCCTTCGCGCCCTGTCCGAGATCGGCTTGAAGGCGGCGACCCTCGCCAATACGCACACGCTGGATTTCGGCGAGACCGGACACAACGAGATGCGCGCGGCGCTCGAAGCCAATCACATCGAGCATTTCGGCACGGGCGACAGCATCGAGGAGATCAAAACGCACGTGACCGTCGAAAGAAAGGGCAGACGCGTCATCCTCTACACCGTGACCGAGCTGTTTCCGTTCAATACGCCGGGCAAGCGCCGCCACGGCGCCAACGGCTACGATGAATACGCGGTATGCCGTGAGCTTTTCGCGCTGAAACAAAGCTGTGACTTTCTGGTCGTGCTCTATCACGGCGGCGCCGAGATGACGCACTACAATACCAAGCTGATTCGCAAACGCTTTCACCGCATGGCGGATAACGGCGCGGACATCATCGTCTCGCAGCATACGCACGCCGTCGGCTTTGAGGAGCATTACAACGGCGCCTATCTGCTCTACGGACAGGGCAACTTCTGCTTCAATCTCAGCCCCCATGTCTCGGAGCTCAACGCGACGGGCATTTTGCTCGAGGTCGATTTCGGCAGTGAGGGCTTTTCCGTCAAAAAGCATCTGGTGAAGCGCACCGCGCTCGGCTGTGAATACGACGGAGAACAGGATTTCCTCGCCTTTGAGGAGCGAACAAAGCGCCACGACCGACTGCTCGCGGGCGACGAAGAAGCCGAAGCGGAATTTGACAGGCAGTTTTCAGCGTATTGCAGCAGCTTCTGGCTGCCCCGGCTGCTCGGCGTTTTCAGGGGCATCAACCCCGACGACGACAAGGCGCTGGAAGGGCGTTCGGGCGAGGAAGCCGCAGACTATCTGACCTCCCGATACACCAAACGGCAGCTGATGGCAATACGCATGATGCTGCAAAACGATGAGTTTAATGAGATCGCCGCCGCGTTCATCGCCGGCGCGATCGAGAATAAGGATTGACAGATATGGACTCAATAATCAAGAAACTACAGGAGATCATCGGCGCGTACCCCGATGTCCCCGCCGTTATCGATCAGGGAGAGGGCAACTGCTTCACCTACGCGCAGCTCGGCGCATATGCGCAAAAAATTGCAGGAAAGCTCCTGCGCGCGGGCGTGAAGCCGGGCGATTTTGTGATGATCATGCTCCCGCGGAACAAGGAATATATCGCCGCCATGTACGCCTCATGGCTGGTGGGCGCGGGCTTTGCGCCGCTGTCGCCGACCTATCCGCCCGAGCGTATCGCGTATATCCGAAAGGATTCCAAGGCGGTTGCGGTCATCGACGAAAAATTCCTGCGCGGGATCGAAAACGAACAGCCGCTGACCCGGCAGATCGAACACAAGAGCGAGGATCCCGCTATCCTTATCTACACCTCCGGCTCTACCGGCAATCCGAAGGGCGTGCTCCATTCCCACCGCAGCATCGCGGATTCCGTGCTGCGCTATCTGGCATATGCCCGAACGCCCGTCGGCTTTCGCGCCGCCATCGGCGCGCCGTTCACCTTCGTCGCCTCGGTACAGGGTGTGTTCGCGCCGCTGTGCGCGGGCAATACGGCGATCCTGATCCCGTATGAAGCCATGCGCGACCCGGAGCTGCTCGCGGATACCATTGAACGGCAGCAGATCAACCGCTGCTTTATCAGCCCCAAAATGCTCAAGGTGTTTCGCCCCAAGGGCAACTCCCTGAAAATCGTCTCGACGGGCAGCGAGCGCGTCTGCAATCTGTACAGCGAGGCTTTCACCATCCAAGTCGCCTACGGTCAGACGGAATCCGCCGGCGCGGTGATGATGTTTGAAGTCGACCGACCCTATGACAATACGCCCATCGGCAAGCCGATCGGCGACGTGCGCGCATATCTTCTCGATGAAAACGATCAAGTCGCCGACGAGGGCGAGATCTGCCTTGCGGGATATTTTGCGGACGGCTATCTCAATTTGCCCGAGCAGACCGCGAAAACCTTTGTCGACAATCCCTTTGCTTCTAGGGACGGCTATCCCAAGCTGCTGCGCACGGGCGACATCGGAAAACGGGACGAAAACGGAAACTATATTTACCTCAACCGCAGGGACTGGATGGTGAAGATCAACGGTCAGCGCGTAGAGCCGGGCGAGATCGAAGCGATCATCAAGAACACCGACGGTATCTTTGACGCGGCGATCAAGGATTTTCAAAACCGCTACGGTCAGGTGTATCTCGTCGCGTACTATGTGGAGCGCGAGCCGGTCGACGCGGACGAGATCCGCGAGGCGATCGCCAAAAAGCTTCCCTCTTATATGATACCGTCCTTCTTTGTCAAGCTCGATCGGCTGCCCGTCAACCAAAACGGCAAGCTCGACCGAAATGCGCTTGTCGCACCCGAGGCAGGCGAATTCAAGAACGAATACGAAGCGCCCGTCACCGATCTGCAAAAGGCGCTCTGCGCGGCGTTCGAGAGGATTCTGGACGTGGAGCGCGTGGGAATCGACGACGACTTTTTCTCGCTCGGCGGCGACTCGATCAAAGCCGCGATGACCGCGCGGGAATGCGCGCTGTACTTCGTCTCCATCGCCGATATCTTCAAGGGCAAGACGCCGCGCGGCATAGAAAAAGAGCTGCTGAAAAGGGCAGGTCGCACAGCGGAGCCGGACAAAAAGGAAAAACCGCTGTTCTACCCGCTGACCCCCTTCGAGCGGGGCATGTATATCGAGCAAAAGCTGCGTGAAACCTCCACCGTCTATAACCTCAATATCGTCGCAGAGCTGCAAGGAACCGACGTGCAGACGCTGAAAGCCGCACTCAAGCAGGTATTTGCCGCGCATGAGGCGTTCCACTCCTACTACGGCGAGGAAAACGGCGTTCCCGTGCGCATCCTCACCGATGAGCTTCCCGTGGTAAGGGTTGAAACGGCGTCGTCCTTTGAGGAGGTCAAGGCGATCGCCGATCGATACAGCGAACCATTTGATTTGAACGCGGATATCCCCGTCCGCCCGACGATCTTTGCTCTGCCCGAAAGCCTCGCCCTGCACCTCGCGATCCATCATATCGCCTTCGACGGCGGCTCGGCGGGCACGTTTATCAATGAGCTGACCGACGCCGTGCTCGGCAGGGCGCCGCAAAAGGCGGCGGTTGATCTGTCCGATCTCTGCGGGCAGCAGGTCGAAACGGACGAGGGCATGACCTTCTACCGTGAGCTGTTCCGTGACGGCGTTCCCGTGAACGAGATGCCGATCAGGGGCAAACGACCCAAGGTACACCCGCTTTCAAACCGTGAATTGAAGCACACGCTCAACGCGGAGCAGCTTGCTTTGATCGGCAAGGCGGCGCGCACCTACGGGGTCACCGAGTTTGAGCTGATCTTCTCGGCAGTCGCCGCGTCCCTTGCGAAATACACCGCTTCGGACGATGTGGTGCTCGGCATCCCCACCAATATGCGTCCCGCGGGCGCGGAGAACGTCATCGGCATGTTCGTCAACACCGCGCCTGTCCGCGTCAAGGTCGAAAGGAAGCAGCCGCTTGCCGATTATATCGCAGCCGTCAGCGCAGCCGTGCGCAGCGCCACCTACGGCGCGTCGCTTCCGTTTGAGGATGTGGTCGCCGAATTCGTCAAGCAGCGCGACGAGAGCCGCAACCCGATCTTTGACGTCAGCGTCAACTATATGCGCAAGCCCGAGTCGTTCGAGCGCGGCGGTCTGCGCGTGTCGATGTACTCGCCGCTGCAAAACATGAGCCGTGATTTCGGCATCGTGATGCGGCGCGGAGAGGACAGCCTGACCGTCCTGATGCAGTATTCGGACGTGCTGTTCGAGCCGCAGGTCGCCGAGAATTTCCTGGCGCAGATGCTTCATACGCTCAGCCTGATGCAGCGCGGTACAAGATTTGTCGGCGAAGCGATGGCGCTTCCCGAGAAACAGCAAAAGGCGCTCGATGCCTTTGCCGTGGAAGCGCAGACTGACATCAAACCCTGTCTGCTCCATCAGCTCTTTGAGCGCAGAGCGCAGGAAACGCCCGACAGGACCGCGCTGATCGCCGAGGACGCTGTGCTGACTTACCGCGCGCTCAACGAGCAGGCGAACCGCGCGGCGCATGACCTGATCAACAGGGGCGTCAAGCCCGGCGACAGCGTCGCGCTGCTGCTGCCGAGAAGCTCCTGCTTCTTTGCCTGTATGTTCGGCGTCAGCAAGGCGGGCGCGGCGTTCATCCCCTGCGACCCGCAGTATCCCGCCGACCGCATCAATCATATCATCACCGACTCGCAGGCTTCCTTCATCATCACCACCTCCGACAAACTCGCAGACTATCCTCCCGAAAAGGCGATCGACGTCGCCGAGGTGATATCCTTTGACAATACCGAAAACCCCAACCTTGCGATCTGTGACACTTCGCTCTCCTATATGATCTACACCTCCGGCTCCACCGGAAAGCCCAAGGGCGTCATGCTCACCCACCGCGGCATCTGCAACTATTTGGAGCCGCACCCCGCGAACCGCCACGTTTACGCGGTCAAGCAGGAGGTCGAGACCTATCTTTCCGTGACCACCGTTTCGTTTGACATGTCGTTCAAGGAGCACGCCGTGACCCTGTGCAACGGCAAAACGCTCGTATTCGCGGGAGACGATCAGATGAACGACCCGCGCGCGCTTGCCGAGCTGATGGAAAAACACGGCGTCGACTGTATCAACGCCACGCCCTCGCGGCTTGCGCAGTATATGGACTACGAACCGTTCAAGAGCGCGCTTGCAAGCTGCAAGGTCATCATGTCGGGCGGCGAGGGCTATCCGCTTTCCCTGCGCGACCGGATCAGGCAAGCCGCCCCGAACGCGAAGATCATCAACACCTACGGTCCCACCGAGATCACGGTCTCCTGCAACGCCGCTCAGATCAACGACGCACCTTATATTTCCGTCGGCAGACCGCTGCTCAATTATCGGGAATACATCGTCGACAAATTCGGCGACTTGGCGCCCTACGGCGTGATCGGCGAGCTGTACATCGGCGGCGCAGGCGTCGCGAAGGGCTATCAGAACCTCGACGAGATGACCGCCGAAAAATTCGTCGACTTTAATCATGAGCGGATGTACCGCTCGGGAGACTATTCCAAGTGGGACAGCGACGGCAACGTCGTCATCTACGGCAGACTGGACAATCAGGTCAAGCTGCGCGGACTGCGTATCGAGCTCGGCGAGATCGAGGGCTTGATGGAAGCGCAGCCCCATATCAAAAAGGCAGCCGTCATCATCCGCAAGATCAACAATCAGGATAACCTCTGCGCCTATTTCACCGCCGACTGCGAGATCGATATCGAGCAGCTGCGCGACGAGCTGAAAAAGCAGCTCACGCATTACATGGTGCCGACGGCGTATCTGCAAATGAGCGAAATGCCGGAGACGGCAAACGGCAAGACCGATATCAAGTCCCTGCCCGACCCTGTCCCCGTCTCGCTCGGAGAATATGTCAAGCCTGCAAACGAGACGGAATCGTTCTTCTGCGAGGCGTTTCGCAAGACGCTCAAGCTCGACAGGGTGGGCGCCACCGACAACTTCTTTGAGATCGGCGGCACCTCGCTGATCGTCACCTCGGTGGTGCTTTCAGCCTCCGAGAAGGGCTATCCGATCACCTACGGCGATATCTTTAAATGCCCCACGCCGCGCGCGCTTGCCGAGCTGTTCGGCAAGGAGGGCGAGGTCGCCGATACGGGAAAGCTGTTTGATTTTGACGATTACGATTACACCGATATCAATGCCCTGCTCGCAAAGAACACGATCGACGCCTTCCGCTGCGGCGAGCAGCGGCCGCTCGGCAACATCCTGCTGACGGGCGCGACGGGCTACATGGGCGCGCATCTGCTCGCGCAGTATCTCACCGAGGAGAGCGGCAAGGCGTACTGCATGATCCGCAAGGGACGCTACCCGACCGCGAAGGACAGACTGGTCAATATGATGTTCTACTACTTCGGCGGGCGCTTTTCGGAGGAAATGGAGACGCGCGTGGAGGTGTTCAACGGCGACGTGACGGACTACCGTTATTTCGAGCCGTTTGAAAGCCTGCCGATCGACACGGTGTTCAACTGCGCGGCGAACGTCAAGCATTTCTCGGGCGGCACCGACATCGAGGACATCAACGTCGGCGGTGCGGTCAACTGCGTCAGGCTGTGTCAGAAGCGAGGCACAAGGCTCGTTCACTTCTCGACGGTCTCGGTCGCGGGAACGACCGACGATCCTGCCAAGCTCAGCCGTACGTCGCTCGACGAGCAGACACTCTACTACGGACAGACGCTCGACAATAAATACACCTCGTCCAAGCTGATGGGCGAGCGCATGGTGCTGGAGGCGGCGGCGCGGGACGGTCTTGACGCCAAGATCATCCGCGTGGGTACCCTTGCCGCCAGAGAATCGGACGGCGAGTTCCAGATCAACTTTTTGACCAACAACTTCATGGGCAGGCTGCGCTCCTACGGCATTCTGGGCTGTTTCCCGTATGCGATGCTCGAGAATCAGGTCTGCATGGGACCGATCGACACCTCCTGCGAAGCATTTTTGAAGCTTTCTCGCACGCCGCGGGAATGCTGTGTGTTCAACGCGGTCAACAACCACACCCTGCCGCTCGGCGATATCATCCGTCAGATGAATCAAATCGGCATGAATATCCGTCTGGTCGAGTACGAGGAGTTCACCGAGGCGCTTCACGAGGCGCAGAAGGATCCCGACAAGGCGGCGATCCTGTCGAGTATGACGGCGTATATGAACACCGCCCACGGAAAAAAGATCACCGCGCTGCCGTTTGTCTCCCACTATACCACGCAGATTTTAGCGCGGATGGGCTTTTTCTGGAACGCCAGCAACGAGAAATATGTCAGCGGCTTCATCAACGCGTTAAAGGGCTT
>CACZWQ010000024.1 GCA_902784855.1 uncultured Ruminococcus sp.
GAAGATCACGCCTGCTTCACGCCGAAGGGCTTTCTGGTCTCGAACACGATACTGGCAGATATCATATAAAAAAACAACGGCAAGCGATGTGCTTGCCGTTTTTGTTATCAAAAGAGGTTTTTTCTCAAAGACAGCCCGAAGAGCTTGACATGCTCGACGGGGTGGTCGGGGATGTTTTTCGTGAGATAGCAGGAGGTGTAGCCGAGTATCATCCAGAAGAACACGATGGTGAACATGATGTTGAACAGCAGCGTCACCTCGATCATCGAGTAGACCAGATAGGCGCACAAAAACGAGAACATACAGGGGAACTCGCTCTCCTGCAGCCGCTCGTCGCGCAGGACATGCCGCGTCGTGCTCGCCATGAACCGCACCCCGAATACCGCGAACAGCAGGAACCCGACGGCGCCCGCGCAGACCAGTATCGTCAGATAGCCGTTGTGGAAATCCACGAGATAGGGCGCCAGATCGCCGTAGCCCTTCGAGAACTTCACGCCGTCCTCGAACATCTTCTTGCCGTAGGCGTCGATATTGCCCTTGCCGACGCCGAAAAGGGGATGCTTCAGGAACATATCCTTTCCCTGCGTCCAGAGCGTGAACCGCCCCGAATCGAGGTTGGTGTTCTCATGCCCGAAGGTCACGGGCTCGGAGCTGTCCTCCGCAGCCTCACCGGGCAGGGTGATCGCCTGCTTGGTGATGATCAGCTGGGAAAAGCCGAGCTGGCAGACCGTGCGCAGCAAAAACATCGACGAGACGATGACCGCGCCCGCCAGCACGCAGGAGAGCGATTTGACGATGATCTGCTTGGCGCTGAACTTGCTCTCGGTGCCGAACATCTTGTAGAGCACGAAGAAGAACGCATAGCCGATCAGCAGCACCAGCGCGCCGTTGGAATCGCAGAGCAGCAGCGAAATGCTGTTGACGGCGACGCAGGCGCCGATCCAGATGCGGCTGACGCGGCGGCAGCCCGACTGGCTGACAAAGTCCTTTTTCACCATCATGTGGCAGCAGAACAGCGCCGCCACGGCGGAAAAGCCGAGCTGATTGGGATTGATGTACAGCCCCGTGAAGCGGTTTTCGTAGATGATGAACTTGACGGAGAGAAATTCAAAGTCCACGCCGAGCACCAGAAGCGCCAGCCCGACGATCCCGAGCGCCGTCGTGGCATAGATCAAAATGCGGCTGACGTTGAACAGCTCGTGGCGGAAATTGAGCTGCTTCTCCGTATGGACGCTGTAAAAGACGAAAAAGCAGATGGCGATATGCAGCAGGAACGCAAAATTCAGCCACGCATTGTCCAGTACATGCAGCAGCAGCGTCACCGCCGAGGACGCGAGAAACGCCATCAGCCAGAAGCCGTAGCGCGTCCGCAGCGCGCTGCGGCGGGTGATCTCGTAATAGACCGCCAGAAACGCGCCCCAGAGCACCAGCAGCACCAGCACCGGATAGGCGACAAAGTGCAGGTAGGAGACGTTGCAGGCGAACAGACAGAGGATATAGCATTGTCGGAACAGAGATTTGCTGAGCAACGCTTTTTTCAGTTTGATCATACCGTACCCCATTCTAAGAAATATTGACAGTTTTTGACACAGCTATTATACATCAAGGCTTTTTTTGAAGTCAACCATATTGAAAAAATGTAATCATTCTGTCAATTATCGGCGTATTCTTCCGCAATCAGGCGGCGGATCTCCTCCTCCGCCTGCTGCACCTCTTCCAGAAAAGCCCGCGACGAGACGCGCAGCGCGCCGTTGCCGAGGATGATCAGCTGCTCCAAGGCGTCGGAGGTGACCACGCGCACCCGATGGCGCTTGGCAAGCTGATGCGAGACCTTCTCGATGTACATGTCGGCGGTTTCTGCCTCCTTGGTGTAGACGACGCTGATGTTGTTGACGCGCTCCACCTCGCGCTGCTGTCCCTTGACCTTGTAGGCGTCGAACACCACGATGACCTCGCATTTTTTGAAGCCCTGATAGTTGCAGAGAATGTTGATCAGCGCCTCGCGCGCGCCCTCAAAGGTCAGGCTTTTCAAATGCTCCCACGCAAAGATCACGTTGTAGCCGTCCACCAAGAGATAATCGTCGCCGTCATACTGCACGGGCGCCTTTCTTTTCTGCACCGCCTTCTCGGTCGCTTTGAACACGCGCTTCTCCGAGGGGCGGCTGCGCGGCTTCACGGCGCCGTAGGTCTGCTCGAAAATGCGCATCAGCTCCTTGTCCGACGCGAACAGGTCGCGCTGCTTTCTCCGCTTTTCAAGGTATTCTCTGCCCCCTAAGGAGGGGGCGGGAGAAGCGGCTTTGAGGACGCTTGCCACATGCATGTGGTTTTTGACGTCGTCCCATTTGACGATATGCCCCGCGCCGTGTGAGCAGAACACGGAGTCGCAGGGATTGAGCACATCCGCGTCGGGGTCGTAGCCAAAGGAGGCGATGACCTCCTCGGCGTTGTGACACGGCTCATAGCCCTTTAGCGTCAGAGAGAGCTTGCCCCTGCCGCGGGTGTACTGCATCAGCTCCTTGGCGTAATCGCGTATCTGCGCGACAGGCGCGCAGCCCGTCAGGACACAGCTCTCCCCCTCCTGCACCGGCGGCTCAAAGCTGCCGCTCATGCGCTGAATATCATTCATGGCGCGCCCGAGGTTCTCAATCGGCACCTCCAGTACAAAGCGGTAGACGGGCTCCAAAAGGACGCTCTTCGCCGAGCGCAGCCCCTGCCGCACCGCGCGGTAGGTCGCCTGACGGAAGTCGCCGCCCTCGGTGTGCTTGGGGTGCGCCCTGCCCGCGGCAAGGGTGATCTCCATATCGGTGATCGGCGAGCCGGTCAGCACGCCGAGGTGGGTCTTTTCGTATAAATGCGTCAGGATCAGCCGCTGCCAGTTGCGGTCGAGCAGATCCTCGCGGCAGTCGGCGGTGAACAGCAGCCCGCTGTCGCGCTTGCCGGGCTTGAGCAGCAGATGCACCTCCGCGTAGTGGCGCAGCGGCTCAAAATGCCCCACGCCCTCCACGGTGCTCTCGATCGTCTCCTTGTAGATGATGTTGCCCCTGCCGAAGCCGACGTCATAGCCGAAGCGCTCCTTGATCAGGCTGCGCAGGACCTCGAGCTGGATCTCGCCCATCAGCTGCACGCCGATGTCGCCGCTGCGCTCGTCGCGAAACACGTTGAGCTGCGGATCCTCCGCCTCCAGCACGCGCATATGTGCTAAGGCGGTGTGCACGCTGACGGTATCGGGCAGCTCCAGCCGGTAGGTCAATACCGGCTCGAGCACGGGCATGGCGCTGTTCTGCTCGGCGCCCAAGCCGTCGCCCGGGCGCGCGAAGGTGATACCCGTCACGGCGCAGACCATGCCCGCGCAGGCTTCGTTGACGGAAGTATACTTCTCGCCCGAATAGACGCGGATCTGGTTCACCTTTTCCCCCGCCGTGTTCTTCGGGCTCTCCAAGACCTCTCGCACGCGCAGCGTGCCGCCCGTCACCTTCAGGAAGGTCAGGCGGTTGCCCTGCGCGTCCTCGGCGAGCTTATACACCTTCGCGCCGAAGCGGTCGGCAAAGGCGGGCATCTTGGTATAGCGGTCGAGCGCAGAGAGAAAGGGCTGCACCCCGTCGAGCTTCAGCGCCGAGCCGAAGAAGCAGGGAAACAGCTTGCGCGCCGCGATCGCGTCAATGATGTCGGCGTCCGAGAGGGCGTTTTCCTCGTATTTTGTCAGCAGGGTCTCGTCACAGAGGGCGACGTTCTCGAAAAACGCGTCAGAGGCGGTGTCGCTGAAATCGACGCAGCAGTCGCCCAGCTTTCCGCGCAGCTCGTTGAGCAGAAACGCGCGCTCGGCGCCCGCGAGATCCATTTTATTGACGAACAAAAAGCAGGGCACGCGGTATTTGCGCAGCAGCCGCCACAGCGTATCGGTGTGGCTCTGCACGCCGTCGGTGCCGCTGATGACCAAAATCGCGTAGTCGAGCACCTGCAGGGTGCGCTCGGTCTCGGCGGAGAAATCCACATGCCCGGGCGTGTCCAGCAGGTAATAGGTGCAGTCGCCGCGGCAGAGGAGTGCCTGCTTGGAGAAGATCGTAATGCCCCTGTCGCGCTCGAGCGCGTAGGTGTCGAGAAATGAGTCGCGGTGATCCACCCTGCCGAGCCTGCCGATCGCGCCCGAGCAGTAGAGCAGCGCCTCCGACAAAGTGGTCTTGCCCGAGTCGACGTGCGCCAGAATACCGATAACCGTATTTTTCACGGAAACTCCCCCTTTTTTTTCGATTATAACACAAAACCGCCCGCCTGTAAATGCGAAAACGCCGCATAAGAAATTGCCATGCATATCGCTCGGCAAAAGGCGCATGATGAATGTAGGTGTTTTGCAAAGGAGTTTTTTTATGACCGCAATACTCGACCGACGCGGACGATGGAATCTGCGCATGAATCTGTTGATCTCCTCGCTGCTCGTTTTCTTCGGCGTCAGCTCGCTTGTCGTCTCCGCACTGTCCAAGGCGGAGGAAAACTTTTTTCTCGAGTTCCGCTACATGACGGTGAACGGCACGGTGTTCACCACGCTGATCTCGCTGATCATCGCGATCGTCTGTGTCACGCAGATGGCGACGGGCAGGCAGCTGAGGCTGCGGCAGCTCTCTTATCTGCGGCTCTGCTCGGCGGTGACCGAGACGATCATCGGGGTGGTGATCCTGCTCTCCCTCTTCCCCTTTGTGCCGGATAATCCGAATATCCTGACGTATGACTCGTTTTCCATGCATGTCATCATCCCGCTGCTGTCCATCCTCTCGTTTTTGCTCAACCGCTCGCCCGTGGAATCCATCCATCCGCTGCTGCGGCTCAACTGCGCGTGGCTGATCACGCTGTACGCGGCGGTGGTGATCGCGCTGATCCTCGGCGGCTTGATCCCGCAGGAGAAGATCCCGTATTCCTTTCTGGAATTCAACACCCGCCCGATCGGGTATTTTATCTATTTCGGCTGCTTCATCTACAGCTTCACCTATGTCTTGTCCTTCCTCCTTACCGAGGGGAACAAAAAGCTCTCCCGCCTATGGGCGGCGGAAAATCAAAAGCCGATTCGCTCGCGTTGAGTGAATCGGCTTTGCGCTGTGATGATCGGTTTTACGGCTTCGGGGTGCCGCAGTTGATACAGAATTTGCCCGTGTTGGTGGTGCCGCAGGCGGGACAGACCCAGCCCTGCGCCTGCTGAGGCTGCTGCATGGGCTGCTGATATCCCTGCTGATAACCCTGTTGCACGGGCTGCTGGTATCCTTGCTGATAGCCCTGCTGCATCGGCTGCTGATAACCCTGTTGATATCCCTGCTGCATCGGCTGCTGCATAGGCTGCTGATATCCCTGCTGCCATCCCTGCTGCAAGGGCTGCTGATAACCCTGTTGATAGCCCTGCTGATATCCCTGCTGCATGGTCTGCCCGAAGGGCTGCCCAAACGGCGCGGCGGAAGCGGCGCCCATGAAGCCGCTGCCCTGCTGCATAAAGGGCTGCGCGCCGCCGCTTCTGAGGACGGTGACGATCTGGTTCGCCTCCTCCTCGAATCTTCTGTAGGCGTCACAATAGCGGCTGTCGGGGCGGTGGTCGGTCAGCTCGAATTCGATCTCGTCAAAATAGGGCGAGTTGACGTCGATCTTGACGGTGAATTCATAGCTGTATTCATAGCGCGGCGGGTTGTAGGACACCGAGCGTCCCTGCGCGTCGCGGTAGTACTTCTGAGAGCGGTGCTCCTCCACCTCGTAGCGCGCGCCCGTCACCTGACCGAAGGGGATGATGTCCGCGTTGTCCGCGCGGAAATCGCTGTGCCTGCTGACGACGAACGCCTGCTTGCCGTCGTCGATCAAGACCTTCGTCTTGTAGCCGAACGAACGGGTGGGGTTGAACGATTCCAGATTCTTTCGGTTGTCCTCGCGGTAGGCGAGCTGATCCTTGATCTCGTTGACGGTGGATTTCTTTCTGCCGGTGAAAAAGGGCGAAAGCTTCTTGGCGCATTTGCTGCAAATGTTGCCGTCCTCGACCTTGCGGTTGCCGAGCAGACCGATCTTTTCGCCGCAGATATCGCAGAATTTCTTGTCAAAAAGTCCCATATCGCATCTCCTTTACATCATGAGTGAAAACTTGTTCCGATTAAGTAAAGTATAGCATATCTCCCGCAAAAAGTCACGACAAATTCACCATGTCCGAAAAAATTTTTCGCGCGGCTTTTGTTCATTGACACCCTGCCAAAATATGCTATAATTTGATTAGAACCATTATGATCTGAGGTGACGGAATGTTATCAGGAAAAACAGTCGTGCTCGGCGTTTCGGGCAGTATCGCGGCGTACAAGATCGCCGACCTTGCGAGCATGCTCGTCAAGCAGCACGCCGACGTGCATGTCGTCATGACCGAAAACGCGACGCATTTTATCCACCCCATCACATTTGAGACCCTGACGCACAACCCCTGTCTCACGGACACCTTCGACCGGAGCTGTCCGCAGGAGGTGACCCACATCGCCCTCGCCGCGCGCGCGGATGTGTGTCTTTTGGCGCCCGCGTCGGCAAATATCCTCGGAAAGCTTGCAAACGGCATCGCCGACGACATGCTCAGCACGACCTGTCTCGCGATGAAATGCCCCGTGCTCGTAGCTCCCGCCATGAACGTCAACATGTATGAGCACCCGGCGGTGCAGCACAATCTCCAAACGCTCAAAGCCCGCGGGGTCGAGGTGATCGAGCCTGACAGCGGCTATCTGGCGTGCGGCGCCGTGGGCAAGGGCAAGCTGCCCGGTGTGCAGGTGCTGCTCGACCACATCCTCCGCGCCGCCGCGAAGAAAAAGGACCTGAGCGGCAAGCGGGTGCTGATCACGGCGGGACCCACCCGCGAGAGCATCGACCCCGTGCGCTTCATCTCCAACCACTCGACGGGCAAGATGGGCTATGCCGTCGCGAAGATGGCAGCCCTGCGCGGCGCCGCGGTCACCCTTGTCAGCGGTCCCGTGAGCCTTGCGCCGCCGCCCTTTGTCGAGGTGGTCGGCGTCACGAGTGCGCAGGAGATGTTTGAAGCGGTCGAGAGACGCTATGAGGAAATGGACATCATCATCAAAACCGCCGCCGTCGCGGACTATACGCCCGTGCAGACGCAGCATGAAAAGATGAAGAAAAAGGACGGTGAGGGCATTTCCATCCCGCTGCGGCGCACCGTCGATATCTTACAATGGCTCGGCGCGCACAAGCGGGAGGGGCAGCTGCTCTGCGGCTTCTCGATGGAGACGCAGGACGTGCTCGAGAATTCGCGCCTCAAGCTGCACAGGAAGAACGCCGACCTGATCGCCGCCAACTCCATCCGCGACGCGGGCTCGGGCTTCGGCACCGACACCAATCACCTGATTTTGATCACGCGGGACGGCACGGTCGATCTGCCGCTGCTCTCCAAGGAGGAAGCCGCCGACAGGCTGCTGGACGAATTGCTCGGGCTTCGCGGCTGAACAAAGCCGCCCGACACGTTTGCTTTTGAGGAGGGATAAGAGATGACTGCGAAACGGCTCACGGCGCTGCTGCTGGGTGTGATGCCGGTGCTGCCGGGCACGATGCCGATGCTGCTGGGCGTGGCGCCGGTGCTGCCGGAGGTGGTCGCCGTCAGCGCCCTCACCGCGACGGCGGATGAAGCGGCGCAGCCGCCGGAGGAAACGCCGTCGGCGCACGTCGCCTGTGAGCGGTTCGGCGACGCCAACCGAAACGGCGTGATCGACGTCACCGACGCCACCCTGATCCAATACTTCCTCGCGCAGCCGGCGGAGGATACGGACTCCCTGCGCCAATCGGCACTTGTCATGGACGTCGACCGCAGCGGCGCGGTCGATATTTCGGACGCGACGCAGGTGCAGCGCTTCGTTGCGGAGTTTCCCGACTGCGCCCATGTCGGCAGCCCGATCGGCGCGGTCGAGGAGCACCGCCTGCCCACCGCTTTGTCGCTGCGCGAGAACAGCCTGACGCTCGGCGTCGGCGAGTGCGTGCCGCTGACGCCCGTCAGCGATGTGGAGGAGCTGCCCGACGGCGTGAGGTGGCAGTTTACATCAAACGACCCGCAGGTCGCCTCCGTCTCCCCCGACGGCGTGATCACCGCCCTCTCCTGCGGCGTCGCCGAGGTGACCTGCGCCTGCGGGGACGTCCTTGACTCCTGTACGGTCAGCGTACAGAGAGCGGCTTCCTCCCTGACCTTGAACGCGGACACGCTGCTGCTCGGCGTCGGGGAAGCCTTTGTCTTTGAGAGCGAGACCGACGCGGGCGCTGCGGCTTATCACAGGAAGTATGAGACGGCGGACGAGTCGGTCGCCTCCGTCGACGCGGACACCGGCGCGCTGACAGCGAACGGCGTCGGCAATACGGTGATCTCCTGCACGCTGCAAAACGGCGTCCGGGCGGACTGTACGGTGGAGGTGCTGCCGCTGCCCGATTCCTTTTCGCTCAACGCAGAGGAGGTGACGCTGGAGGTCGGCGAGACCTTCGATTTCAACAGCACCCTGCCCGAGGGCACCGCGGCGTATTACCGCAGCTATTTCACGGGGGATTCCTCCATCGCCGAGATCGAGCGCTGGGGCGGCGTCGTGACGGGCAACCGCGAGGGCACGACGCAGATCTGCTGTGAGCTGCAAAACGGCGTGCGCACCTATGCGACGATACGGGTGGTCCCGGCGTTCCGCAGCATCATGGTGCGCTGGCTGCGCGAGCAGGTCGGCAAAAACAACCTCCCCTATGCGGAATACATCAACAAGCATTCCTCCTGCCGGGTCAGTAAAACCTTTGCCTGGTGCGCGGTGTTCGCGTGGTGCGGTCTTGACCGCTTCGCCGCCCTGTCGCAGCGGAAGAATCCCGTCTCGGCGCGCACCCATGTGAGCGAGCTGGCGGTGCAGGCGCGCAAGAAGGGCGCGCTCATGAACATCTATGACACGGACTATGTGCCGAAGCCCGGCGATCTGTTCACGACCTCGAAGCTCAAACACCCGGTCAACGACAACCGCCTGCACATCGGATTCGTGGAATCGGTCGAGCTTGACACGGACGGAAAGGTCGTCAAGGTACATACGATCGAGGGCAATTTCAACTGGGAAACCAAGTCGGCGACGCAGACCAAGGTCACGCGGGGCGAATGGGTCCCCGGAAAAAAGGACAGATACGGCGCGGCGCTGTGTGAGTTCATCGACTTAGAAGCGCTGTTTGCATAAAAATACCGGCTCAGTGATCGCTGAGCCGGTATCGCTTTATCAATAATAATTATACTCGTCGGTGTAGTAGTCGCCCTGGTCGACATAGTTGTAGTCGCCGTCGCCGTAATCGCCGTAGTCCGACCAATCGTTCGGCTGCTCCGTATCGCCGTCGCCGGATTCGCTCGATTCGCTCGACTCGCTCGACTCCTCGGTGCTGCCGGAATCGGAGGAATCGGAGGAACCGCTGTCGGCGGGCTGCGCCGCGATTCCCGATACGCGCACGGTTTTTTCCTCGCTGGGCGTGCCCATCACCTGCTCGCCGTCGCGGTTGAAGTAGGCGGTGACCCTGACGCCGATATTCACCTGCGGGATCAGCTCGGTGATATCAAAGGAGGTGATGTCGCCGCTCTCGATGACGTTCTTGTTCTCGTCGCGGTAGGGCTTGCCGACGGTGTGGAACTCCACCAGATAGCCGTCCGCCTTGCTGTTCGGCGTCCACTCCAGATGGATGACGCCCGAGCTCTTCGAGGAGATCTGGGTGATCTCTTCCTTCTGCGGCAGCGTCCAGACATTCTCGAGCGGGGTGAAGTCCTGACTCTCGTTGTTGCCGTTGAACGCCTTGACATAGAAGCTGTAGGGCGTCGCCTGCTCGAGGTCGTAGACGATGTAGTAGAGATCCTCGGTGGTGGCGATTTGCAGGTAGTTGTCGCTGTCGTCCTTCTTCTGGAAGACATGATAGCCGGCTGCCTTGTCCACCTGATCCCAGCTCAGGGTGATGCTGTGGTCGGTCGTCTCATGGACGTGGGTGTTCCGGACGGCGTCCAGATTGACGGTGGAGAAGAAATTGAACGCCAGCACGCCGAACACGCCGAGCAGGATCACGCCGACGATCGCGATGGGGATGATGATGGCGGAGCGCTTTTTCTTGCTCAGCCTCTCCTCGATCTTTTCGTCAAAGGTGGGGTCGGGCGCATAGCGGCCGCCAAGGGGATATTTTTTCATCTTCTGCTTTCTCTTTTCTGCGACGGGCGGCGCATCCTCGCGGTCGCCCATCATGTCGCGCACCTTGTCCTTCATCTTTCCGAACACAGAGCCCTTCTGCTCCGCGTCCTCCCCGGCTGCGACGACAATCGGCACCTCAGCCTCGGCGGGAGATGCCTCCTGCTGCGGTGCAGCGGGCTTTTGCGGCGCCTGCCGCTGCGGCACGGGCTGCGGCTCTGCTTTGACAAAGACTGCCTCGGCGGGCGCAGGCTTCGGCTGCGGACGGACGGGCTTTTGGGGCTTTTCGGGTGCGGGACGTGCCGCTTGGTTCTGCGGGCGCGGCTGCGCGGGCGCTGCCGTCACCTCCTGCGGCTCCTGCGGGATGGGCTGTACGGGACGGGCGGGTCGCCTTTGCTGCCCCTGCGGGCGGCGGCGCACCCCGGCGGGACGCTGCTGCGTCGTCGCGGGTCTCGGCTTCGCGGCTGCGGGCTTGGGAATATCCGCGATGATAGTGGGCTCCTCCTGCAAAGCCTCCGCCTCCTGCGGCGCTTCACGGTATTCGTCGCCGACGGGCCTGACGGGCTTGAACAATCTGGTTTTCTCCATCTCCCGCTGGCTTTCGGCGTCGTTTGTCTGCCGAATCTCCTGATTCTCAGGCTCCCGATCGGCAAATTGATTTCCGTTTTGATTAGTGATAAGCTTCATAGTTCCTCAAAAAAGGTTTTCCGATCCTTTACGAAAACCGTACCCTCACACGTGATTGTTTCCTTTGTCTGCGAAAAAGCGGCTGTTGCGCGAAATTGCGCTTTTTCGATAGACTCTCATTGTATTATAGCACAATAAGACGGGATTGTCATCCATTAAATGGTGAAAATTCGTCACTTTTTTGCACTTTTTTCCGTTTTTCGCGCCTGCAATCCCGCTCTCTCAGCGGACAAACCGCTTATACAGCGCCAAAAAGGTGATGACCAGCGCGGCGAGTGCCAGCGGAAGCAGGATATTGGACAGCGTATCGAAGGTGAACGGACCGTGCGAAATGAAACGGTCAAAAAGATAATCCAAGAGGTTGAACACCAAGACAGCCAGTACGGCGAACAGCAGATAGCTGATGATTCTCTTGATCATAGCGGCATGCACTCCTTTTTATGCCTCTATCATACCACAGATTTTGTCGAAAGAAAAGAGTTTTATTTTAAAAGCAGCGGTGGGCGCTCTCTCCCGCCTTCGGAACAGTTGAGCGTGGTCGGTCGTAACAGAGCAATTTCCTATAAAGCAAATAAGGGCGCTTCACGGTCGAAGCGCCCTTTGGGTATCATTTCTTATCCTGTGATCGGCTCGGTAAACTCGCTGAGCTTGTCATACTCTTCCTCCGGCATGGGCTTAAAGAAGTAATAGCCCTGCATCTCGGAGCAGCCGCGGCTGCGCAGGAAGCGCGCCTGTTCGGCGGTCTCCACGCCCTCGGCGAGTATCTCGATGTCGAGAGAGCGGATCATCTGCACCATATAGCTGACGATGGTGCGGCTCTTCTCCATATCGCCCGACGCGGTCAGGAAATGGAGATCCAGCTTGATGCGGTTCACCGGCACCTCCTTGAGCATGTGCAAAGAGGAGTAGCCGCTGCCGAAGTCGTCCATCTCGACACGGAAGCCGAACGCGCGCAGCTGTTCGGTGGTGCTGATCAGGATGGCGGAGTTTTCCACATAGAAGGTCTCGGTGATCTCGATGCGGAACTGGTCGGGCGTCAGGTCATAGGAGCGGAGCAGGTCGCGGAAAAAGCCGGCGATATCCGGATTGGCGCGGATATCGAAGCGCGACAGGTTCACCGAAACGGAGCGGCGCTTGCCCTCGCGGTTCCAGCGCTGCAAATCGCGGCAGACCCTGTCCCAGACATAGAGGTCGAGCTCGTAGATCAAGCCCGCCTCCTCCAAGACGGGGATGAACTCTCCCGGGCTGACCCATCCGAGCTTTGCATGCTTCCAGCGGCAGAGCGCCTCGGCGCCGATGACCTTTCCCGTGTAACAATCCACCTGCGGCTGGTACCACACCCGGATCTCGCCGGAGCGGATCGCCGCGGGAACGTGACGTTCCATCCAGTCCGCGCAACAGACGTTTGTGATAAAGATTAAGATTAATGCCCGCGTTTGAACGCGGGCTATTTTTTTACCTTTTTTACAGACGTTGCACGCGCGGATTGGGTGCAGCGTCACGCTGCCGGAGAAAGCGCCCTTGGGCGCCTGTCATCCTGAGCGGTGCCCGAAGGGCAGAATGCGTCAGCATTCAGTCGAAGGATCCCCTGAACAGAGGCAGTCTGTATCTCGCCGAGGGGGATTCTTCGACTATTTGCTGACGCAAATTTTTGCTGCGCAAAACCGCTCAGAATGACAGGTATCGGAAAAGTTCTGCCAAGAATGAATTGACTTTCTGTCATGAATTGCCTTCGGCATAAATTGACCTTCGGTCATGAATTGGCTTCGCCATTGATTTTGCCCGTGTCATAACGTGGGCATAGACGGTCACCATTTTAGCGAACGCATCACGCGCGGACTGCTGCTACAGCCGTAGCTAGATGATGTAGTCGTTGCCGGCGTTTGGGGTTGCCATCAGATCGGCGACGGTGAAGCTGTCGGTATAGCGGGGGATCACCTCGTCCAACCCGCGCCAGAATTCCAGCGTCCGGCAATACGGCGCCTTCGGGCACGGCGCGCTGCCCTCCTCCAAGCACGCGACGGGCGCCAGTCCGCCCTCCATGAAGCGCAGCACCTCCCCGACATTGATCTGATCCGGCTCGACCGACAGGCGGTATCCCCCGCCCTTGCCGCGCACTCCGTATACGATATGCCGCTTGACAAGCTCCTTGACAATGCTCTCAAGATATTTCTCCGAGATCTCCTGCCGCTCGGCGATGTCCTTGAGCTTGATGTAGCCGCTTCCGTGATGCTCCGCCATATCGATCAGGATGCGCAGCGCATAACGTCCTCTTGTTGATATCAACATCTTCCTCACCTCTTATAACCTATTATAACAGTATGTTTATCTATTTTCAAGCCCTTTTTTTCTTCACGGGAAAAACGCGTGAACAGACAGGAAAAAATCCCGCCGAAAAATTTTTTTCATTTTCCTATTGACAAATCCGGAAAAGAAGCGTATGATAGTATCAATCCATTAACATACTTGCTTAATAGGTAATTCAATTCGGAGGTAATCAACATGAGTAAAATTTATCAAACAGCAGACCAACTGATCGGCAAGACCCCTTTGCTTGAACTGACACACATCGAGAAGGAACTCGGTTTGCAGGCGAAAATCGTCGCCAAGCTGGAATATTTCAATCCCGCGGGCAGCGTGAAGGACAGGATCGCCAAGGCGATGATCGAGGACGCCGAGAGCAAGGGACTCTTGAAGCCCGACAGCGTATTGATCGAGCCGACCTCGGGCAACACGGGAATCGGACTCGCATCCGTCGCGGCGGCGAAGGGCTACAGACTGATCATCACCATGCCCGAGACGATGAGCGTCGAGCGCCGCCAGCTGATGAAGGCATACGGCGCCGAGCTGGTGCTGACCGACGGCACCAAGGGCATGAAGGGCGCGATCGCCAAGGCAGAGGAGCTCTCAAAGGAGATCCCGAACAGCTTCATCCCCGGACAATTCGTCAATCCCGCCAACCCCGCCGTCCATAAGGCGACCACGGGTCCCGAGATCTGGGAGGACACCGAGGGCACGGTCGATATCTTTGTCGCGGGCGTCGGCACCGGCGGCACCGTGACGGGTACGGGCGAATACCTGAAATCGCAGAACCCGGACGTCAAGGTCGTCGCGGTCGAGCCGGAAACCTCCCCCGTCCTCTCCAAGGGAACCGCGGGAGCGCATAAGATCCAGGGTATCGGCGCGGGCTTCGTCCCCGACGTCCTCAACACCGGCATTTACGACGAGGTAATCCCCGTATCGAACGAGAACGCCTTTGCGACCGGCAAGCTGATCGGCAAAACCGAGGGCGTGCTCGTCGGCATTTCCTCGGGCGCGGCGACCTATGCGGCGATCGAGCTTGCCAAGCGCCCCGAAAACAAGGGCAAGACCATCGTAGTCCTCCTGCCCGACACAGGCGACCGCTATCTCTCCACCCCATTATTCAGCGACTAGCCCGCGCGTCGCGGGAGCCAATCCGCGCGTGATGCGTTCGTATGAACGGTAACCGTCTATGCCCGCGTTAGAGCGCGGGATATTAACCTAACCTTTCCGGCATACGTTGCACGCGCGGAGAAAGCGCCCACGGCGCCCGCGTTATGACACGGGCAAAATCAATGGCGAAGCCAATTCATGACCGAAGGTCAATTCATGCCGCAGGCAATTCATGGCGAAGCCAATTCATTCTTGGCAGAACATTTCCGTTATCTGTCATTCTGAGCGATTCTGCCCTTCGGGCACCGCTCAGGATGACATGCGCCCAAAGGCGTGGTCAGGCAATTTTCTGAAATATAATAACTCCGGGTACCGTTTCGGTATCCGGAGTTCTTCTTATGGCTTATCAGTTGTCGTAGTAGTAGGAAACCTCGTTGATCGTCTCGCCGTCGGTGTAGAACTGCAGCTTCTTGAAGCCGCTGGCGTAGACATAGCGGGCGCCCTCGTCCTCGAAGTCGTTGCCGTAGGCGGCGATCATGTCGGTGACGGTGCTGCCGACGCCGATGCCCTTGGGTGTGTCGATGCCTTCTTCGGTCACGCTGATCTCAAGGACTCTGTCCTGTCCGCCGCTGGGATAGCTGTAGATGGTGAAGCCGTCGTATTCATAGGTCTTGTCCTCGCCGTCGCCGTGGCAGCTGGGAGCGGAGGAGGTGTTCAGGGGCTCACCGAGCTTGTCGAGCACGCTGATCATATTCTCGTCGAGGGTGACGGTCTTGCCGTTGAGGACGAAGTTGGTGTCAGTCTCGGTGAAGGACGCGGCGGGCTGTGCCTTGGTGGGCGCGACGGTGGTAGCGGGCGCCGCGGTGGTCTCCTGCTTGCTGGACTGAGAGGTGGTCTTGGAGGTGGTCTTGGAGGTGGTCTTGTTGGAGATCTTGGAGGTGGTCGAAGACGCCTTGGAGGTCGTCTTGGAGGTCGTCTTGGAGGTCGCCTTGGAGGTCGCCTTCTTGGTGGTGGCGGGAACCGTCGTGGTCGGTGTGGTGGTGGGGGCTGTGGTGCCCTTGGTCGCACCGGAATCGAAGGTCGCGACCTTGTTGGGCGCCTTCGTGAAGGAAACCGTGCCGATCTGATCGTAGGAAGTCTCTTCCTCGCCGCAGGCGCTCAGCAGAAATGCGCCCTGAAGCAGCAAGGCACCTGTCAGGATCATTGTTAATGTTTTTTTCATGGTCATTTACTCCTATCTTTTTATTTTGTATATGTATAGAGCGTCTGCGTCTGCGCGGCGTGCTCGCCGTCGGTCATGACGCACAGCCTATAACTGCCGTTGGGGATATCCTTCGTATTGAGCGTGAGTGAAAAGCCGTTGTCGCTGTCCTCTCCGCCGAGCGTCTCCGCCTCATAGATCGGGAACGCTTCATAGCAGAGCGTCGTCGAATCGGAGCGGAGCACCAGATAGAGATTGCATTCGTCCGAAAGCAGGATCCGATCGACCGTGCCGCAGAGCTTTAGGCTCCCCTCGACGCTGTCGTCGACCTCGATGGTGTTGTCTGCGGAATTGACGACCATCTCCGACGCGGCGGGCTCGGCGGGAACCGCGTCCACGCGCGGCGCCGTGGTGAGGATATTCGGGATATTGCGCTCGACGATCTGCCAGACGACGTCGTCAAAGCCGCCGCGCAGCGAGATCGGGTAATAGCGGGTGATGGTGGCGCTCTTGTAGCTG
The DNA here is from genome assembly GCA_902784855.1 of uncultured Ruminococcus sp. Lineage (GTDB taxonomy): Bacteria > Bacillota > Clostridia > Oscillospirales > Acutalibacteraceae > Ruminococcoides. Next base: position 15,997 of record CACZWQ010000024.1, read on the forward strand.
TTGATGAAATAGGGCAGCATGGCGCGTCCGAAGGAGTCGCGCAGGAAATAGAGCGAGCCCTCCGCGCCGGGGTTGGAGGTGCGGATCTGCGCGTCGCGCTTTTCGCTGTCGCCCATCACCTCCTGCAAAATCGCGGCGGTCTCTCCGCCGTGCGGCTGCATGAACGTGAAATCGGTGGGATAATCGAAATAAAACTGCTCGCAGGTGCGGCTGCTGTCGGGGAACGCCATCTTGGTGAGGTCGCCCGTCCAGTCGTTTTTGACCATATACGCCATGCCCTCGCCGTTGTCGTGCGTCTTTTCCAGCGCGTCGAGCACCGCGTTGCTGCCGTAGAGCGCGCCGAGGTTGTTCCAGTGGGTGTCGTCGCGCAGATAGAGCTCGTCGCTCCGGTACGGGAGCGCCTGCTTCATGTCGACATAGTTGACGCCGAGCTGCGCAAGATACCTCTCCAGCACCGAGAGATTGCTGCTCTTGCCGCGGATGAAGCGGTCGGGCATGTACTGCGGATAGAGCGTGTTCTTGTTCGGGGTGACCGTAAAGACGAATCGGCTGCCCATGCGCTGCGCCGCCGCCTGCGTGAGGCTGACGGTCTTTGCCGCGCGGTAGAGGGCGCGGCGGGTCATGCTCGTGCCGATATAGTCGCCGACGGTCTCCTCGCTGAACAGATAGTTGTGCTTGCCCTGAATCACGCCGTTGGAGTCGCTCTTCATCAGGCTGAGCCGTATCGTGTTCTCGGCGTTGATCAGCGGCACGCGCAGGGGATTCTCCTTCGAGAACCACGCGTCGCACTCACCGGAAAAGCCGTTGTTCAGTCCGTTCTCCGTCCACAGGGCGGGAAACGGGTTTTCCTTTTCGTTGCCGATCTGTTTGCCGCTGCCGACAAAGGGCTTGAGAGCCATGGGGATGCAGCACAGCAGCAGAAAGACGGCGATATAGACAATGTAAAGCTTCTTCTTCATATCAAAATCTGAAATAGATAAAGGGATTGTAGGTCGCTGTGGAGAGCGCCAGCACACACAGCACGAACAGCAGCAGCGTGCCCACCGCCGCAACAGGCGCATAGAGCTTGGCGCATTTTCCGCCGAGGACGGCGCCCTTGAGCCTGCGGGAAACGGGAGCGGCGATGACGACGCCGACGGCAAGCATCAGCAGGTAGTAGGGCGAGAGAAGCGAGAGCGTCTTGGCAAAGCCCGACGCCGCGTCAAAGCGGAAGCCCGTGAACATGCTCGCGATATATTGCAGACCGCCCCCGATGGTATCGGCGCGGAAGAGCACAAAGGTGAGGATGACAAAAAGCGGCGTATAGAAATGCCGTATCGGCGCAAAGGCGCGGTTTTTGTCGAGCCCCCGCGGCAGCAGGATAGTGCTCTCGAGCAGCAGCGCCAGCCCGTGCAGCAGTCCCCACAGCACAAAGGTGAGGTTCGCGCCGTGCCAGATGCCCGTCAGCAGAAAGACGATGATCTTGTTGCGCACGGTGCGCGGCATGCCCATGCGGTTGCCGCCCAGGGGGATATAGACGTATTCCTTGAACCAGGTGGAGACGGAGATATTCCACTTGCGCCAGAAGTCGGTCATGCAGGAGGCGGCGAGCGGGTAGTTGAAATTCTCCTTGAAATCAAAGCCGAACATCTTGCCCAAGCCGATCGCCATGTCGCTGTAGCCGCTGAAATCGAAGTAG
>CACZWQ010000025.1 GCA_902784855.1 uncultured Ruminococcus sp.
CGGCTGGAACCAATGTGTATAGTGGGTGCAGCCAAGCTCCACCGCCCAATCCTTCATCGCGTTGGCGACGATATTCGCCATGCCGATGTCGAGCGGCTCACCGTTTTCGACGGTCTTTTTCAGTGCTTTGTAGGTGGCTTTCGGCAGGCGTTCCTGCATCACGCGGTCATTGAACACCATACAGCCGAACAGCTCGGGAACCTTTGTCATAGATATCTCTCCATTCCGTTGTGTTGTTGAAAAAAGAAAAAGGGCGCCGAAGCCTCAACGGCCCCAGCGTCCTTGCTGTGTCATTGGCGCTATTATACCGCCTTGTTAAAAATTTGTCAAGTGGTTTTGCAGGAAAATTTTTGATTCTTGCAAAATAAACAAGAAATATCGGCGGACAAGCCAATTTTTCGCCATTGAACTGAAACAATTGCCAAATAAAGTTGCAAAACGGTATTGACAAAGCCCGCACGTCGGTTATATAATACGAACATCGAGGATTTTGCAGGAAAGGATTTCATAACTTGCAAAACCCGTTCAGCGAAAGGAAGGATATTCATGGGACAAACAAGCGGCAGCAGAGCACTTCTGATGAAAAACTCGCTTTATTCACCCGAATTTGAGCACGACAACTGCGGTATCGGAGCCGTAGTCAATATCAAGGGAATCCGCTCTCACGCCACCGTGGAGAACGCATTGACCATTGTAGAGACACTGGAGCACCGCGCGGGCAAGGACGCCGAGGGCAAGACCGGAGACGGCGTCGGTATCTTATTACAGATTTCGCATAAATTCTTTTCCAAAGCTGCAAAATCGCTGCAAATCCCGATCGGAAACGCGCGCGACTACGCGGTCGGCATGTTTTTCTTTCCGCAGCATGAATTGAGACGCAACCAAGCCAAAAAGATGTTTGAGATCATCGCCGAAAAGGAGGGCCTGGAGGTGCTCGGCTGGCGCGAGGTGCCGTCAGATCCGGCGGTGCTCGGCAGCAAGGCGCGCGCCTGCATGCCGCACATCATGCAGTGCTTCATCAGACGCCCCGAGGGCGTGCAGCGCGGTATCGACTTTGACCGCAAGCTTTTTGTTGCCCGTCGCTTCTTTGAGCAGAGCAACGAGGATACCTATGTGGTGTCGCTCTCGAGCCGCACCATCGTATACAAGGGCATGTTTTTGGTCGGCGACCTGCGCAGCTTCTATCTTGATCTGCAGGACGAGGACTTTGAGTCCGCGATCGCGCTCGTGCACTCCCGCTTTTCCACCAACACCTTCCCGAGCTGGCAGAAGGCGCACCCCAACCGCATGATCGTCCACAACGGCGAGATCAATACCATCCGCGGCAACGCCGACAAAATGCTGGCGCGCGAGGAAACGATGGCGAGCGAGCATCTGATGGGAGATTTCGACAAGGTGCTGCCCGTTGTCAACCCCGACGGCAGCGACTCCGCCCAGCTCGACAATACGCTCGAATTCCTCGTGATGAGTGGCATGGAGCTGCCCCTCGCGGTGATGATCACCATTCCCGAGCCGTGGGACAACAATGACGCGATCCCGCAGAAGGAGCGCGATTTCTATCAATACTATGCGACGATGATGGAGCCGTGGGACGGTCCCGCTTCCATTCTCTTTTCCGACGGCGATGTGATGGGCGCCGTGCTCGACCGCAACGGTCTGCGCCCGTCGCGCTACTATATCACCGATGACGACAATCTGATCTTATCCTCCGAGGTCGGCGCGCTTCCCGTGCCTGCCGAGAAGATCGTCAAAAAGGAGCGCCTGCACCCGGGCAAAATGCTGCTCGTCGACACCGTGCAGGGAAAACTCCTCGACGATGAAGCGATCAAAATGCGCTACGCGTCGCGCCGCCCCTACGGCGAGTGGCTCGACCGGAACCTGACGCGCTTAAAATATTTGAAAGTGCCCAACGCCAAGGTCGAGGAGCACCCGCGCGCCGAAAAGCGCAGGCTGCAAAAGGCGTTCGGCTATACCTATGAGGACGTGATGACGACCATCCTGCCGATGGCGCAAAACGGCGCGGAGCCGATCGCCGCGATGGGCAGCGACAAGCCGCTTGCCGTCCTCTCCAAGCAGCCCCTGCCGCTGTTTGACTACTTCAAGCAGCGCTTTGCGCAGGTGACCAACCCGCCGATCGACGCGAACCGCGAGGAGATCGTCACCTCAACCACCATCTACATCGGCAAGGACGGCAATCTGCTGGAAGAAAAGCCCGATAACTGCAAGGTCATCAAGGTCGTCAACCCGATCTTGACCTCTACGGGCTTGCTCAAGCTCAAAAGGATGAACCTGTCGGGCTTCAAGGTCGCCGTCATCCCCATGCTGTACTATAAGAACACCAAGCTTTCGAAAGCCATCAAGCGGCTGTTCATCGAAGCGGACAAGGCGTGCGCGGACGGCGCCAACATCCTCATCCTCTCCGACAGGGGCGTGGACGAGAACCGTCTGGCGATCCCGTCGCTGCTGGCGGTATCGGCGCTGCATCAGTACCTTGTCGCCACCAAGCGCCGCACCGCGCTGTCCATCGTGCTGGAAAGCGGCGAGCCGCGCGAGGTGCACCATTTTGCGACCCTGCTGGCATACGGCGCGAGTGCGGTCAACCCCTATCTGGCGCTCGAGACCATCCACGAGCTGATCCACGACGACCTGCTCGACAAGGACTACTACGCCGCCGTCGAGGACTACAACGACGCGGTGCTGCACGGCATCGTCAAGATCGCGTCCAAGATGGGCATTTCCACCCTGCAATCCTATCTGGGCGCGAAGAATTTTGAGGCGATCGGTCTCTCTCAAAAGCTGGTCGATGAGTATTTCACGGGCACGGTCAGCCGCGTCGGCGGCATCACGCTCGAGGATATCGAGCAAAATGTCGACCGCCTGCACACCGCCGCCTTCGACCCGCTGGGCTTGTCGGTCAAGGCAGATCTGCCCTCCCGCGGCGGACATAACATCCGCAGCGGCAAGGAGGAGCACCTTTACAACCCGCAGACGATCCACGCTCTGCAAACCGCGACGAAATACAACAATTACGACAGATTTAAGGAATACAGCCGCCTGCTCACCGAGGAGATGGAACCGGTCAGCCTGCGCGGTCTGCTCGATTTCAATTACGCGCAGCAGCCCCTGCCGCTCGACGAGATCGAGAGCGTCGACAGCATCGTGCGGCGCTTCAAAACAGGCGCCATGAGCTACGGCTCTATCTCGCAGGAGGCGCATGAGGCGCTCGCGGTCGCCATGAACCGTCTCGGCGGCAAGTCGAATTCCGGCGAGGGCGGCGAGAGCGACGAGCGCATCGCGACCAAGGGCAAGGCGGAAAACCGCTGTTCCGCGATCAAGCAGGTCGCTTCCGGCAGGTTCGGCGTGACTTCCATGTACCTCAACTCCGCCGACGAGCTGCAAATCAAGATGGCGCAGGGCGCCAAGCCCGGCGAGGGCGGCCACCTTCCGGGCAACAAGGTCTATCCGTGGATCGCGAAAACCAGACATTCCACCCCGGGCGTGTCCCTGATCTCGCCGCCGCCGCACCACGATATCTACTCGATCGAGGACTTGGCACAGCTGATCTACGACCTGAAAAACGCCAACAAAACCGCGCGCATCTCGGTCAAGCTCGTCTCCGAGGCGGGCGTCGGCACCGTCGCGGCGGGCGTTGCCAAGGCGGGCGCCGAGGTCATTTTGATCTCCGGCTATGACGGCGGCACGGGCGCGGCGCCGCGCAGCTCCATCTACAACGCGGGACTCCCGTGGGAGCTGGGACTCGCCGAAGCCCATCAGACCTTGATCCTCAACGGCTTGCGCGACAAGGTCATCATCGAGACCGACGGCAAGCTGATGACCGGCAGAGACGTGGCGATCGCCGCGATCCTGGGCGCGGAGGAATTCGGCTTTGCGACAGCGCCGCTGGTGACGCTCGGCTGCGCGATAATGCGCGTCTGCAACCTCGACTCCTGTCCCTTCGGCGTCGCGACCCAGAATCCCGAGCTGCGCAAGCGCTTCCAAGGCAAGCCCGAGTATGTGATGAACTTCATGCTCTTTATCGCGCAGGAGCTACGCGAGTACATGGCGAAGCTCGGCGTGCGCACGGTCGACGAGCTGGTCGGCAGGACGGACCTGCTGCGGCGCAGCGACAGGGAAAGCAAGATCGATCTGTCCCTGCTGCTGAACACCGATTTCGCGCATGAAACGATCTCTTACACCCATAAGAATAAGTACGATTTCAAGCTCGGCGATACACTCGACGAGAAGGTCATCGAGAAACAAATGAAAAAAGCCTTCCGGTCGGGCGAGTCAAAGACGATCGAGATCGACATCAAAAACACCGACCGTTCCCTCGGCACCGCGTTCGGCTCCGAGATCACCAAGAAATACGGCGATACGCTGCCGGATGACATGTATAAGGTCATCTGCAACGGCGCGGGCGGTCAAAGCTTCGGCGCCTTCATCCCGAACGGCCTGACGCTGGAGCTGCGCGGCGACAGCAACGACTACTTCGGCAAGGGACTCTCGGGCGGCAAGCTGATCGTCTATCCGCCGAAGGGAAGCCGCTTCAAGGCGGAGGACAACATCATCGTCGGCAACGTGGCGCTCTACGGCGCGACAAGCGGCAAAGCCTTCATCAACGGCGTGGCGGGCGAGCGCTTCTGTGTGCGCAATTCGGGTGCGACGGCGGTCGTTGAGGGCGTCGGCGAGCACGGCTGCGAGTACATGACGGGCGGCAAGGTCGTCATTTTGGGACGCACCGGAAAGAACTTCGCGGCGGGCATGTCGGGCGGCGTGGCATACGTCCTTGACGAGCACCACCACCTCTACAAGCGGCTCAACAAGGAGCTGGTCGAGTGCGGCGAAGTGACAGAGCAGCGCGATATCGACGAGCTGAAAGCGCTGATTTCGGAGCATGTCGCCGCAACAGGCAGCGAAAAGGGTCAGCGTGTTTTGGACAGCTTTGCGGAATATCTGCCGCTTTTCAAGAAGATCATCCCTTATGATTACAAACGCATCACCGAAGCCATCGAGCAAAACGAGAACAGCGGAATGAGCGCCGAGCAATCAAAGATCGAGGCGTTCTATCAGCTGATCCATTCCAGATAGGAGGCGCGAAGCATGGGAAATCCATTTGGCTTTATGGAATACGCGCGTCAGGAGGCGCCCGCGGATTCCGTGCAGGAACGCATCAAGCATTACAATGAATTCCACACCCCGCTCACCGAGCGCGAGCAGAAGCGGCAGGGCGAGCGCTGCATGAACTGCGGCGTGCCGTTCTGCCAGTCGGGACTGCCGATCAACGGCATGATCTCGGGCTGCCCGCTCAACAACCTGATCCCCGAGTGGAACAGCCTTGTCAGTCTCGGCGCGTGGAAGCCTGCGTATCAGCGCCTGAAACTCACCAATCCCTTCCCCGAATTCACCTCCCGCGTTTGTCCCGCGCTGTGCGAAAAGGCGTGCACCTGCGGGGCAAACGGAGAGGCTGTAACGGTTCGGGCGAATGAGTACAGCGTCATCGAAAACGCCTACCGCACGGGCTTGGCTAAGCCCGACCCGCCCAAGGTGCGCACGGGCAAGAAGATCGCCGTCATCGGCTCGGGTCCCGCGGGACTGGCGGCTGCCGACCTGCTCAACCGCAGGGGACACAGCGTGACGGTCTACGAGCGGAGCGACCGCGCCGGCGGTCTGCTGATGTACGGCATCCCGAACATGAAGCTGGAAAAGCAGATCGTGGAGCGCAAGCTCAACATCATGAGCGAAGAGGGCGTGATCTTTGTCACGAACACCGACGTCGGCAAAGATATTTCCAAAGAAGAATTATTGACGCAGTTTGACAGCATCATCCTCGCCTGCGGCGCGTCCCATCCGAGAGATATCAAGGCGGACGGACGCGACGCGAAGGGCATTTACTTCGCCGTCGATTTCCTGAAAAGCACGACGAAATCGCTTCTCGATAACGGGCTGCAGGACGGCACCTACCTGTCCGCCAAGGACAAGGACGTGATCGTGATCGGCGGCGGCGACACGGGCAACGACTGCGTGGGCACCTGTGTACGCCACGGCGCGAAAAGCGTCCTCCAACTCGAGATGATGCCGAAGCTGCCCGATCACAGAACAGACGACAATCCGTGGCCGGAGTGGCCCCGCATTTGCAAGACCGATTACGGTCAGGAGGAAGCGGCGGCAGTCTACGGCGCCGACCCGAGAGTATATCAGACTACCGTCAAGGAGTTTTTAAAGGACGAAAACGGCGACCTGCGCGGCGCGGTGCTGGTCAGGCTCGAACGCGGCAGGGACGGCAGGATGATTTCGGTCGAGGGCAGCGAGACGGAGGTCGCAGCGCAGCTTGTGCTGATCGCGGCGGGCTTCCTCGGCTCTGAGAGCTATGTCACCGAAGCCTTCGGCGTTGACACCGACGCGCGTTCAAACGTCGCCGCACAGGGACACCGCACAAGTGCGGAGAAAGTGTACACCGCAGGCGATATGCACATCGGACAGTCACTCGTCGTCCGCGCCATCAGAGAGGGCATTGACTGTGCAAGAGAGGTCGATGAGGATCTGATGGGCTATTCCAATCTGTAACGGCGCAGCCAATTTATGTCGCTGCGCGAATGAATTGCGCAGGCGCATTGTTTGGGAGAACATTATGACGAAATATATCTTTGTAACCGGCGGCGTGGTATCGGGGCTCGGCAAGGGGATCACCGCCGCTTCCTTGGGAAGATTGCTCAAGGCGCGCGGCTTGAAGGTCGCTGCGCAGAAGCTTGACCCCTACATCAACGTCGACCCCGGCACCATGAGCCCCTATCAGCACGGCGAGGTCTATGTCACCGAGGACGGCGCCGAAACCGACCTCGACCTCGGCCACTACGAGCGCTTTATCGACGAGGATCTGAACCAATTCTCCAATCTCACGACGGGTAAGGTCTACTCGAATGTTCTGGCGAAGGAACGCAAGGGCGAATACCTCGGCAAGACCGTGCAGGTCATCCCGCACGTCACCGACGAGATCAAGCGGTTTATCTATTCCGTCGGCAAAAAGACCGACGCGGACATCGTCATCACCGAGATCGGCGGCACCATCGGCGATATTGAGAGCCAGCCCTTCCTCGAAGCCATCCGTCAGGTCGGTCAGGAGGTGGGGCAGGAAAACCGGCTCTACATCCATGTCACCCTCGTGCCGTATCTAAAGGCATCAGGTGAGCACAAGTCAAAGCCGACCCAGCACTCCGTCAAGGAGATGCAGAGCTTCGGCATCTCGCCCGATATCATCATCCTGCGCGTCGACGAGCCGATCACGGACGAAGGCATCTTCGACAAGATCGCGCACTTCTGCAACGTGCAGCGGGATTGCGTGCTCGAGAACCTGACGCTGCCCGTGCTGTATGAGGCGCCGCTCATGCTCGAAAAGGCGGGCTTTTCCGAGACCGTCTGCCGCAAGCTGTGCATCCAAGCAAACGCCCCCGACCTCAGCGACTGGGAGCAGATGGTGCGGCGCATCAAGACACGCGAAAAGACCGTCACCATCGGCTTGGTCGGCAAATATGTCGAGCTGCACGACGCCTATCTCTCGGTCGCGGAAGCCCTGCGGCACGCGGGCTACTACTGCGGCGCACAGGTGGAGATCCGATGGCTCGATTCGGAAACGGTCACGGCGGACAGCCTGAAAGCGCTCGACGGCATCATCGTCCCGGGCGGCTTCGGCAAACGCGGCATCGAGGGTATGATCACTGCCGCACAGTACGCCAGAGAGAACCGCGTCCCCTATTTCGGCATCTGTCTGGGTATGCAGGTCGCGGTGATCGAATACGCGCGGCATGTGGCAAATATCACCAACGCCCACTCGGGCGAATTCGCACAGGACGCGGAAAAGGTGATCGACTTCCTGCCCGACCAGAGCAAGGAGACCGCTAAGGGCGGCACCCTGCGGCTCGGCGCCTATCCCTGCGTCTTGCAGGGTGATACGAAGATCCGGGCGGCTTACGGCAAAACCGATATCAGCGAGCGCCACCGCCACCGCTACGAGTTCAACAACGACTACCGGGATGTATTGCAGCAGGCAGGGCTGACCCTTTCGGGACTCTCGCCCGACGGCTCTCTTGTCGAGACGGTTGAGATCAGCGATCGCGATTTCTACATCGGCGTGCAGTACCACCCCGAATTCAAATCCAGACCGAACAAGCCCCACCCGCTGTTTTCGGCTTTCATCGCCGCGGCGTTAAAAAGGAGAAGCCTATGAAAATCAACCGCCATTTTGACAGCTTAGTACCGAATTATCTCTTCGCCGACGTGGCGCGCAAGACGAATGAATTTGCCGCCGCGCACCCCGAGCGCGAGATCATCCGATTGGGCATCGGCGACGTCACTCTGCCGCTCGCGCCCATCGTCGTCGCCGCGATGAAAAAGGGCTGCGAGGATCTGCGGTTCAAGGAGACCTTCAAGGGCTATCCCGAATACGAGGGCTACGACTTTGTGCGCGACGCGATCGCGGGCTATTATCAGACCTTCGGCGTGACGGTGCACCCCGACGAGATATTCGTCTCCGACGGCGCGAAATCCGACTGCGGCAACCTGCCCGATATTTTTGCGCAGGACAATACCGTCCTCGTCACCGACCCTGTCTATCCCGTGTACGTGGACGCGAATCTCATGGCGGGCAGAAAGATCATCTACGCCTCGTCCAACAAGGAGAATCACTTCCTCGCCATGCCCGACGAGAGGGTGAAGGCGGATATGATCTATCTCTGCTCACCGAACAACCCGACGGGCGCCGCCTACAGCGCCGAGCAGCTCAAAATATGGGTCGACTACGCGCTGAAAAACGACGCGGTCATCCTCTACGACGCGGCGTATGAGGCGTTCATCGAGGACGACAGCCCGCGCTCGATCTTTGCGATCGACGGCGCGCGGGAATGCGCGATCGAGCTGTGCTCGCTCTCCAAGACAGCGGGCTTTACCGGCACGCGCTGCGGCTATACCGTCATCCCCAAGGAATTGAAGCGCGACGGACATCAGCTCCACGCGCTCTGGTACCGCCGCCAGGCGACCAAATTCAACGGCGTCTCATGGCCTGTCCAGTGCGCGGCGGCAGCGGTTTTCGGCAACGAGGGCCTGACCCAGATACAGGAAAACCTGCGCTATTATAAGCAGAACGCGAAGATCATCTCCGATGCGCTCGACAGCTTGGGCATCTACTACACGGGCGGCAAGAACGCGCCCTACATCTGGCTGGAATGCCCGAACGGCATGGGCAGCTGGGAGTTCTTTGACTATCTGCTCGAAAACGCCGCCGTCGTCGGCACCCCCGGCGAGGGCTTCGGCGAGAACGGCAAGGGCTATTTCCGCCTGACCTCGTTCAATTCCCGCGAAAAAACCGAGGAAGCCGTCGAGCGGATCAAAAATCTGATCGGATAAATCCTATCAAGGGCAGGCGCACACGCAGCCTGCCTTTTTGCTTTGCCGGAAATGGGTGCGCTTGTCCGTTTTCGGAGTCATCTTGATTTTGCACTGCGCGTATGATACAATAGCGGTAATGCGGCGCTGCTGCGAAAGGGATCGCAGGGTATACAAAATTGATCGAACTATTGAAAGATGGGTCATTGTATGATAAGATAGAATAGCATGATGTTCTTTCCTGATGAAGAATCATCAGGAAAGGTATGGATGTTACAGTAAATGAGTAGGAGAAAGAGTATGAAACGCATATCGGTAATAGCTTTATTTGTCATGATGGTTTGTCTCAGCGTGTTTTCTGCCTCGGCGGTAGATTATATGTGCGACGCAGAGACCGTATCGCAGTCGGTATATTTGGAGAACCTCGGCGCCAAGGCTGTCGTTTATGAGAAGAATGCCGATCAGCGGAGCTATCCCGCGTCTACCACAAAGATCATGACCTTCATCATCACAGCGGAAAATGTCGCCGATTGGGATCAGACCACCGTCACGGTCCGACAGGACGTGATCGACGGGCTTGACCCGGAAAGCACGGTCATGGGCTTGTCGTCGCATGTCGGTGAGCAGGTCTCTGTCAGGGATCTGCTGTACGGGCTCATGCTTCCGTCCGGAAATGACGCCGCGCTGGTGCTGGCGGATTATGTCGGCGACGGTATCCCGGGATTTGTAGCGAAGATGAATGCCAAGGCCGCCGAGCTCGGCTGCAAGGATACGCACTTTGCCAATCCCCACGGGCTTTATGACCCCGATCACTATACGACCGCCCGTGATATGGCGATCATCGCGAAGTATGCCATGACGCTCCCGGGCTTCATGGACGTCTGCAATACGGTATATTACACGCCGGAAGGCTTTGACACCCTGCACAACACCAATTACATGCTCGACGAGGAAGAAGAGGGAGGCGTATACTACTACCCGTATACAAGGGGCATCAAGACCGGCTATCTGGACGAGGCAGGCAAGTGCCTGGTGACCTCCTCCGATAAGGATGGCGATCAATACCTTTGCATATGCCTCGGAGCGGATTATTCATTTGAGGAAAACGTGAACTACGCGATGAAGGATACCGCGAAGCTCTATGACTGGGCATATGAGAATTTGGGCGTGCAGACGCTCTACACTCCCTCGGACAGCCTCGCTTCCGTCGATGTGAAGTACGTCCGCAACGGCAAGACGCTGAGCGCGGTCCCCGAAAAGGCGATCACAGCCTTTCTCCCGAATCAATACGACAGCAACCTGGTAACGACCGAGGTCAATTATGCCGAACAGGTCGAGGCGCCCGTGAAAAAGGGAGATGTACTCGGAACGGTCAGCGTCCGATACGATGATCTGAATCTGGGCGTGATCAACCTTGTCGCCGCCGAGGATGTGGAGCGCGATGTCTCTCCCTTGGAGGTGTTCATCACGGAGCATGTCGGGCTGGTTGTCATCTTATCAGCGGTACTGCTCCTGCTCATCATTTTGCTGATCGTTTTGATCCGGGTGCATGTCGTCCGCAAGCGTCGCAGGGAGCGTTCCCGCGTAAACAATCACCGCAGATACTGATACCGAGACGGATTTGATCATTGGCGGCTTCTGATTCAGGAGCCGCCGTTTTCAGCTTTTGGGGCAAACGAACAGCTCTCTCAAGTGCGGAAAAAAGGCTTGACAAAACAAATAAAGACTGCTATAATGATCTGGTAAGGTTAGGCTAACTGCCTGACTTTTATTGTTTGCGGAAAAGTTAGTCTAGGCTAACCTTTTGCCGTAAAAATCGGAAAGGGGTATCGCTATGCCGTTGACACTTGCCGTTCTCGGCGAAGAAGTCATGATCAAACGGATCGGCGGGAATGCCGAGGTCAGGGCGCACCTGCAAAATTTGGGATTTGTACCGGGTGCGGTCGTCGTGGTTGTCAGCTCGATGGGCGGCAATCTGATCGTCAATGTCAAAAACGCGCGTATTGCAGTCAGCAAGGAAATGGCGCAGAAAATCATGATATAAAATCAAGGAGGTACGTATGAAAACTCTCAGAGAGGTTGCCGTCGGCAGCACCTGCAAGGTCAAAAAGCTCCACGGTGAGGGCGCGGTCAAGCGCCGCATCATGGATATGGGCATCACCAAGGGGGTCGAGATCAAGGTGCAGAAGGTCGCTCCCTTGGGCGATCCGATGGAGGTCACGGTCCGCGGCTATCAGCTTTCGATCCGCAAGGCTGACGCCGAGATGGTCGAGGTCGACCCGTAGCCGCGGGACGGCGATTTGCACAACTGACATTTCAATACATTCACGCGTTATGCGCCGCCTTTGCAGAGGCGCATGGACAGCCGGGGTATCCGGCAGAAATGAGGAACTGATATGAAAATGACGATTGCCCTCGCGGGCAACCCCAACAGCGGTAAAACCACGCTGTTCAACGCGCTGACGGGCGCGAACCAATTCGTCGGCAACTGGCCCGGCGTCACCGTCGAAAAAAAAGAAGGCAGGCTCAAGCGGCACAGCGACGTCACCATCACCGACCTGCCCGGCATTTACTCGCTCTCTCCCTACACGATGGAGGAGGTCGTCGCGCGCAACTACCTGATTTACGAGCGCCCCGACGCGATTCTGAACATCGTGGACGGCACGAATCTGGAAAGAAATCTGTATCTGACGACCCAGCTCTGCGAGCTTGGCATCCCCGTAGTCGTCGCGATCAATATGATGGACGTGGTGGAAAAGACGGGCGTCAAGATCAATACCAAGGAGCTTGCGCGCGCGTTAGGCTGTGAGGTCGTCGAGATATCCGCCCTGAAAAACAAGGGCATACAGGAAGCCGCCGAGGCGGCTATGAAGGCGGCTGAGGAGAAAAAGCCCGTGCCCCGTCACACCTTTGAAGGCTCGGTCGAGCACGCGATCGCGCATATCGAGGAGGCATGCGTGCACGATCTGCCCGAGGAGCAGCAGCGCTGGTACGCGATCAAGATCTTTGAGCGCGATGAAAAGGTCATTGAAAAGCTCGGCACGGATGAAAAGACCATCCGCCACGTCGAGGAGGATATCAAGGCTGTCGAGGAAGAGTATGACGATGACGCGGAGAGCATCATCACCAACGAGCGCTACCTGTATATCGGCAAGATCATCGACGGCGTCTACAAGAACAAGCGAAAGGGGCAGCTGTCGACCTCCGATAAGATCGATCGGGTCGTCACCAACCGCTTTTTGGGTCTGCCGATTTTCATCGCTGTCATGTTCCTCGTGTATTACCTTTCCATGGTGACGGTCGGCACAGCGGCGACCGATTGGATGAATGACGGCGTTTTCGGCGACGGCTGGCACCTGTTCGGCATCGGCACGGCGCAGTCGGAGGAACAGGCGGAGGCGATCGGCGTCCTGAACGGCGCGGCGGAATCCGCTGAAAATGAAGCGGTGCTCAGCGCCCTCGATTTTGAGAGCGAGGAATACGATGCCGACAAGGCGATCGCGGCGGTAAATGCCTTTGCCGCGAGCGTCAAAGGCAGCGATGAATTCACCTATGAGGTCGAGGACGAGGAGACCTTAGAAGTCAGCGAGGAAACGGCAAGCGGCGAGGACGTCAAGGCCGCCGCCGAGACCTTTGAGAAAAACGAAGGCAAATCCGACGACCCTGCCGCGTTCGGCATATGGGTTCCCGGCATTCCCGCGATCGTCGGCAATTGGCTGGAAGCGGCGCACGCCGCCGAATGGCTGTCGGGCTTGATTCTCGAGGGTATCATCGCAGGCGTCGGAGCGGTACTCGGCTTTGTGCCGCAAATGCTGGTGCTGTTCCTGCTGCTGGCGTTCCTTGAAGCCTGCGGCTATATGGCGCGAATCGCCTTTGTGCTCGACCGCATCTTCCGCCGCTTCGGTCTTTCGGGCAAGTCGTTTATCCCGATCCTGATCGGCACGGGCTGCGGCATCCCCGGCATCATGGCGTCGCGCACCATCGAAAACGAGCGCGACCGCCGCATGACGATCATGACGACCACCTTCATCCCCTGCGGCGCAAAGGTTCCGTTCATCGCGATGATCGCGGGTGCGATCTTCGGCAAGTCGCCGTGGGTCGCCACAAGCGCGTACTTCATCGGCATGGCGGCGATCATCATCTCGGGCATCATGCTGAAAAAGACAAAGCCCTTTGCGGGCGAACCCGCTCCGTTCGTGATGGAGCTGCCCGCGTATCATCTGCCGACCGTCGGCAACGTGCTCCGCTCGATGTGGGAGCGCGGATGGTCGTTTATCAAGAAGGCGGGCACGATCATCCTGCTTTCCACCATCGTGCTCTGGTTTTTGAGCCGCTTCGGCTGGGTCGACGGAACGTTTACCATGCTCGCGGATGACGAGATCGGCAGCAGCATATTGGCGGCGATCGGCAACGCGATCGCGTGGATCTTCGCGCCTCTCGGCTGGGGCAACTGGCAGGCGGCGGTCGCCTCGATCACCGGCTTGATCGCGAAGGAGAACATCGTTGGCACGATGGGCGTGCTCTACGGCGGATCGGATCAGTCCGTTTGGGCTGTGCTGGCACAGCAGTTTACCGCTGTCACCGGCTTCTCTTTCCTGGTGTTCAACCTGCTCTGCGCGCCGTGCTTCGCGGCAATGGGCGCGATCAAGAGAGAAATGAATTCCGCGAAATGGACGTTTTTCGCGATCGCGTATGAATGCGGCTTCGCCTATGTGATCGCGCTCTGCATCAACCAGATCGGCGGTGCGTTCACGGGCAGCCTGAATGTGATCGGCTTGATCGTCTCGATCCTGTTGATCGCGGGTATGCTGTTCATGCTCTTTAAGCCGTACAAAGAAGCAAGTAAGCTGACGAAAAAGGTCAAGGTGAAGTGAGTATGCCGGATTGGATAGCGAGCAATATCGGGACGATCATCATCAGCGCGGTGCTGATCGGCATTGTCGCCGCGATCATCATCTATATGGTGAGAAAGAAAAAGCAGGGGAAATCCGTGGCATGCAACTGCGGCTGCTGCAAGGGCTGCGCCATGCACGGCTCCTGTCATCAACAGGGCACTACGCCGCGAAAATGAGCTGTCCGCAAGGGGCTCTTGTCGGCGGCTGTTCGGAGAAGCATCAAAAGCCGTAATCATTCGGCGGTATCAAAAACAGCGTCGCAGGCTGACCGATCTCAGCTTGCGGCGTTTTTGTGTTTCGCCTGTCAAATTTTTCACAAAAAATAAAAAAATTACACTTTCGGGTGTTGCACAGTGCATTCGGGTGATGTATAATGATTTTGCAAACGAAAGAATCATGCTCAGGAGGTGCGCCGCAGACGGATTTTTAAAATCGGCTGATCCGCTGTCCAATTTTCGGCACAAGCCGGTATTTCAAAACGGCAGCACAGCCCCGGTCGATAGGAAGCGACAGATCAAGGCGGCGTCGCTGAAAGGTTGATTGTATGGATTTTTATTTGAGCTCTATTATTTTGATCGCCCTGCTGATGATCGCGATGACCATTCACGTGTTTCGCTATTCGGGCTTCAACAGGCAACAGAAAACATGGTATATCGTCACATTCGTTTCCGTTTTGTTCTGCTCGGGCGCGGAATATGCCGTTCATTGCGGCAGCTACGATCCGGCGTTTGCCCTTCCTTTGACCATATTGACCGTGCTCCAGTTTTCCGTCGCCCCGTGTATGGCTGTCTTTTTCTCGGGCGCGCTGGGTCTGCACAGGCAGTCGAAGAAGGCGATCTGGTTCTTTCTCCCAAACGCGCTCATCGAGATCGTCTGTGCGCCGTTCGGCTTGATCTTCCGCTTTGACGCGGAAGGGTATCACAGGGGCGACCTTTTCGTTGTTTATTCCGCGTTCAATTTTCTCAGTCTGATTTATCTGATGGTCAGTATGTTTGCCGTAGGGCGAAATTTCAGACACCGCGACCAATCGACGATCATTATGATCGTTCTGACGCTGATCGCAGGCGTCGTGCCGGTGACTTTCCTGAATATCCATACCGCCTATATCAGCATCGGTATGGCGGCGTGTCTGTGCTACATCTACTATAACGATCTGGTGCAGGAGGAGACACGCGAGAAGCATATCGCAAGTCAGAAGCGGATCACGGAGATGCAGGAGCAAATGATTTCGGGACTTGCCAGCGTCATCGAGAGCCGCGATATCGACACCGGGCTTCACGTTTCGAGAACGAGGGAATACGTCAAGCTCATCGCAAAGGGAGCGATGCAGGAGGGCGTCTACACGGATGAGATCGACGACAGATACGTAGACATGATATATACCGTGGCGCCGATCCACGACGTCGGAAAGATCGTCGTGTCCGACACCATCCTCAAAAAGCCTACAAAACTGACGCCGGAGGAATTCGAGCAGATCAAGGAGCACGCGCGTTCCGGAGGCGTCATCGTCCACAGGATCCTTTCGGGCGTCGCCGACGAGAGTTATCTGGATTTTGCATCGGATATCGCCATGTATCATCATGAAAGATGGGACGGCAACGGATATCCCGCAGGGCTCAAGGGTGAGGAGATCCCGCTCTGTGCGCGGATCATGGCGATAGCGGACGTCTACGACGCGCTGACAAGCGAACGCTGCTATAAAAAAGCGATCCCGCCCCAAAAAGCTGTGAAGATCATCGAGGAGGGATCGGGAACGCATTTTGATCCGAAGCTGGTCAAAATCTTCTTGAAAATTTTCAACGAAACCGATCTATGGCTCCCGGAGCACGCATAAGCAGCCTGTATCATTCCATCTTATCGAAAAAGGCAGAAGAAGAACGAAAAATCTCGTTTCTTCTTCTGCCTTTTGCTATTGGGAAAAATCGACACCTTGAGAGGCATCATCAGGGAGGACAATGACAGGCAAAGTGTATCATGACACTTCCGTTGAGTCACGGTCCGGGCGTTGTAAAAATGAACGGTGGTCCGCGCCTCGGCTTTCTCAAAGTATGATAAAATAAAAAATACAAAAGAAAGCAGAAAAGTATTGACAAGTTAATAACATTGTGATATTATCATAATATAATAATTCGAGGGCGTCCAAATCGGACTATTATCATGAAGCTAAACGGCTTTCGCGCAAGCGGGAAAACAGGTCAAGGCTTTTGTGAAAACAAAGTATGATAAACAGGAGGCAAATTATGTATATCAAGTTTTTACCTAACGAATATGTTATCCGTTACAGAAAGAGCAAAAGAGTTGCGGAAGGCAAGGGGTTGTCTTTCTATTACTTTGATAAAAGCACCGCTGTTGCCGCGATACCGGTATCCGGAATGGACACCGACTTTATCTTTGAAGAAGCGACCGCGGACTATCAGACGGTCACAGTCCAGGGACAGCTTGCCTATCGCATCACAGATTATGAGAGGATCTCCGAGCAGCTGAACTTTACCGTGAATCTGAAAACCAAAGGCTTATCGGGAGGCGGTCCGTACCGTCTCCGAATACCTTGAAAGCTACGGAAGACTGCAGATGATCGACAGGGAATACGTACCCGGATTTCTGTTCGGCGAAAGTGATCTTGTCGTTGTTGTGGGACGTGACGGACTGGTTGCAAACACGTTAAAATACCTGACGTCACAAAGGCTGATCGGTGTCAATCCCGATCCGAAACGCTGGGACGGCGTGCTGTTGCCGTTCGAGGCGCGGTATCTGGAGAGAGTTGTTCCCGAAACGGTCAAAGGCATCAGAAAGGTCAGAAACGTTACAATGGCACAGGCGACCTTGAACGACGGTCAATACATGATCGGAGTGAACGATATCTTTATCGGTCAGCGTACCCACGCTTCGGCACGGTATACTCTCAGCGACGGGACCGGGACCGAAGCACAGTGTTCCAGCGGGATCATCGTGTCTACGGGGCTGGGATCGACCGGATGGCTCAAAAGCATTCTTA